>CAYXDX010000008.1:0-34595 GCA_964463865.1 uncultured archaeon
AGGGACTACAAGGAGGTCGCGAGGATAATTCACGCGTATCAGAGTGATGCTGAAAGCGTCCTGAAGATGGTGTATGGAAAGGCTTAAGGAGACGCTCGAGAGGTATCCAGAAATATCGGAGTTTAGCAGGAAGTGTCTCGAAACTAAGAGGTACGATTCCAACGTAGTTTTAATGGTCGTCGACGCCGCGCTGACGTCTTCTGGTCTTAACTACTTCAACGTCGTGGTTCCGAGAGTTTTGACTTTTGCTAACGAATACCGGGTTAGAGACCTTGAGGACTTCTTGAAAATCGACTTAAAATCGCTGCTCAAGATTTTGAATAACGAGAGGTGCTGGCGGGTAGCTTTTGGCGTGGCGAAAAATCTGCTCAAATTCGGAACGGACAGAGAAGCTTTGAGAAGTTGGGCGAGGACGACGAGGCTTGACGGTTGGAAGGAGTTTATGCCGGTTAAGGGCGTAGGTATAAACACGTATCAGTATCTCAGAATGATGGGCGGTGTGGACACGATAATGCCTGACAGAATCGTTAAGAAGGAGCTGAAGATTCCTGCAAAAGACGACATCGAATTCATAATCAAAGCAGAGAAGCTTGCAAGAGACAACGGGTTTTTAGCAACTGAAGTTTGTTTCGCAGCCTGGATATCGCAGTATTCTGAAGAGAAGGCCGAAAGATACTTGGAGGTGCTTAAAAATATTTAAATAGAGTCGCGGTTAAATCACCTCAGTGAAATGCGACGTCTGTGGGAAGGATGAACCGCTACCCTATCGTTGCAGTTATTGTGGAGGAACTTTCTGCTCGGAGCACAGACTTCCGGAAAAGCACTACTGCGAGTCCCTTTACGACATACCGGTCAAAGTCAAGAGAGACTGGGAGATAGGTAGAAGCGAGAGAAAGAGAAGCTATCGAGTAAGTTTGAGTTTACCGAACTTCTCCGCTTACGGTTACAACAACATATTCCTCGGATTAATAACTATAATGTTCTTTTTCGGACTGTTGTTTCCGAGGTTAACGTACTACTTGGCTTTAAATCCGCTGAACTTTTACTTCATGCCCTGGCAGTTCGTTACGAGCATATTTCTTCACGGCAGCTTCGATCATTACCTCGTTAACGCAATAGTCATGCTGTTCTTCGGGAGCGAGCTTGAGAGAAGAGTTGGATCGAAAAAGTACCTTGAAATTTTCTTGCTTTCTGGAATAGTCGGCAACATGTTTTACATACTCTTCGCCTACGCGACGTCAAATTTCGCCCCGGCCGTTGGTGCTTCTGGAGCGTTATATGGAGTCATGGGTGCTCTGGCGATAATCGCTCCGGAAATAAGAGTTCTACTCTTCTTCGTAATTCCAGTTGACATAAAAACGGCGACGCTGCTATTTGCGGTTTACAACATCGTAATGTTGCCGTTGTCCTACCAGACTGGCGTAGCTTACATTGCGCACATCGGGGGTTTACTCGTAGGCCTATATTACGGAAAGAAGATCTCTTCGAGGCGTTTCGTATGGTGAAAGCGTGGTGGGAGAAGGAGAGGTTCGGCGACGAGACCGTGGATTGCAGGACGATAATCCTGTCTACAGTCGGCTGTAGCTGGAGAAAGTGCAGAATGTGTAGTTACTATCTTGAAGCTAATCTTAATGCGAGCAGGGAAGTGTTGGAGCAGGAATTTAAAAGTGCCTACAGAAAAGCTGAAGTCGTGAAAATATTCACCTCTGGAAGCTTTTTCGACGAAAGAGAAGTTCCAAGAGATCTGAGATTAAAGATATACGACGTTTTGAAGAAGGACGGCGTGAAGAAGCTTGTAGTTGAGAGCAGGCCTGAATTTATAACCGACAGCATAGTAAAAGAGATAGAGCAGGCCGGTATAACGATAGAGGTTGGAATAGGTCTTGAAACGAGCAACGACTGGATAAGAAACGACATTCTGAACAAAGGCTTTAGCTTTCGGGATTTCAAAGATGCCGCTACGAGAGTAAAAGAAGCTGGGGGAAGAGTTAAAGCATATTTACTCTTAAAACCTCCGCTGTTGAGTGAGAAAGAAGCCGTGGAAGACGCTATTCGTTCTATCAGGGATGTTAGGGGGTTAGTGGACGTAGTTTCGCTGAACCTCATGACGATTCACAAAAAAACTTTCGTGGAGAGGCTGTGGGAGAGGGGTCTCTACAGACCGCCGTGGCTGTGGAGTGCTGTAGAGGTTTTGAAGAAAAGCGACGTCGAAATAATATGCGATCCCGTAGCAGCAGGTAAGAAGAGGGGGCCGCACAACTGTTACGAGTGCGATCCGAAATTCGTAGAGGCTATAAAGAACTTTTCGCTGCTTCAGGATAAGGGGCTTCTGTTCGACCTCGAATGCGAATGCGAGGAGCTGTGGGAAATTTCGATGAAGTCTGAAAGCGTGACAAGAGTTCCAATCTTCGTGTTTTAACTGGAAGTGTGAATACCGGAATCGATCCGAATCCAAACGCGTCTCGTCGATTGCCTTTAGAACGCTTCTTGTTAAACATTGGATCAATTACATGGCAAAAATCACGCTCGGACACTCTTTTGACGAAAGTTGGGAAGGCTTCGTTGTATGTGGGAGTTAAAGTTCGAAATGAGCTTCTAAAGTAGCTGAGTAAACTTCTCAGGGAAGACCGGGTCAGAACTCTTGATCAAGAATCAATATGCCGAAAAGAAAGAGAGCGAAGCATTTTTACACCTCTACGTCGATAAATCGGGATTTAGATGGACCGGTGGGGATTTGAACCCCAGGCCTCCGCCATGCCAAGGCGGCGCTCTTCCAGGCTGAGCTACCGGCCCGTTGAGGATTAATAGTGTGTAGGGTAAGCAGTTTATAAAATTTGTTGTCAGGTCGCGTTTTAGACATAATTTAATTATAAATCGTTATAATAGATAGTCCAGCGAAATTTATATATTTAGAGCACAGTAAGTTTTCAGGAATGGCTGCGATAAAGTTCCTCGGAGGTTGCAGAGAGGTCGGAAGGTCGGCAATAATGGTGGATTCGATCATATTAGATTACGGACTTAAACCTTCCGATCCGCCGGAATTCCCTCTTGACGGAATAGCTCCCAAAAGTGTCATTCTGTCTCACGGTCACCTCGATCACGTCGGAGTAGCTCCGAACCTAATGGATTACGATCCTCTCGTTTACATGACGCCTCCGACGAGCGATTTGTCTTCGATCCTCCTTAAGGACTCTCTGAACATAATGGAAAATCCCCCATACACGAAGAGGCAGCTCAGACAGTTCGAGAGCAACACGAGGTTCATCGGATACGACGAGCCGATATACATAGACGGGTGGGAAATAACGCTCTTTAACGCTGGACACATCCCTGGAAGCGCGAGCGTTTACATGGAAAGGGATATAAGCATACTCTACACCGGAGACATAAAACTTGAGGACACGAGGTTGCTTGAAGGAGCGGACACGAGCTATCCTGAAGTAGATGTTTTAATCGTAGAAAGCACGTATTTCGGAGTGGAACACCCGGACAGAAAAGAACTCGAAAAGGCGTTCGTTGAGAGCGTTAAGGAAACTCTCGACAACGGCGGTTTCGCAATAATTCCGGCTTTTGCCGTCGGGAGAACGCAGGAAGTAGCTATGATCCTCGTGAAGCACGGAATAATCCCCTACGTGGACGGAATGGGTAACGAGGTCGCAAAGATCTTGGAGAGGTATCCGGAATACATAAAGAGTGCCAAAGAGCTGAAGAGAACGATGAAGAAAGTCATTCCCGTTGAGAGGGGTAAGAGAGAAGAAATACTTAAGGAGCCGGCTGCGATCGTAACGACTGCAGGAATGCTCAACGGCGGTCCTGCTCTGTTCTACATCTCGAGGTTATATAACGACGAGAGGTCGAAAATTATACTCACGGGCTATCAGGTTGAGGGAACGAACGGTGAAAGAGCTCTGACGAAGGGCGAAATAGACCTCGGCATGAAGACGGTAAAGCTCAGAATGAAGGTCGAACAGTACGACTTCTCTGCGCACGCTGACGACAGTCAGTTAAAAGAGCTCGTTAAGAAAGTTGCGGACAGAGGTCTCGAGATGGCTTTCGCCGTCCACGGAGAGGACGCGGAGAGCTTCGCTAACTGGATGAGAGAGGAGCTCGGAATTGAGAGCTACGCTCCGAAGAACGGAGACGTATTCGTCTTATGAAAGTGTTGGCGATATCTGATACGCACTCGAACTTTCTGGTCTTAAAAGAGATACTCGAATCGGAAAACTTCGACGCAATTTTTGTGTGCGGCGATATTACCGATTTCAGGGGAGAGGATGTTCTGAGGTTCGAGCAGATAGTGAGAGAAGTAGGTGTTCCGTGCTTTGCGGTTCACGGAAATTGCGACGACGAGTTGGCGATAAAGCTTCTTGAAAAATCCGAAGTCGTGACGTTCTTGCACGGAAAAAGCGTAACTTTCAACGACTTCACGCTACACGGCGTCGGCGGGTCGAACCAAACGCCGTTCTACACGCCCTCTGAATATTCGGAAGAGTATCTGGAAGAGCTGATAAAGGGATTCGAGTTTGGAGACGAGAACATCCTGATATCTCACTGTCCACCGTATGGAGTCCTCGACAGGACCTACGAAGGCATTCACGCAGGTTCGACGGCAGTTTCCCTCAACCTCAAGTTCTTCGACGTTGTCGTTTGCGGTCACATTCACGAAGCTAAGGGGGTGGAAAGAATCAGAGAAACTCTCGTCGTAAATCCAGGATCGGCAGCTTCCGGAAATTACGCTTTGATCGACCTCGAAAAAAGGGATGTCGAACTGAGGAACGTTTACGAGAGGTAGTGGTGCGGCATTGGGTGAACGACGTCTATCAAGCTTCTGTCGAAGATTTCCGTCTCTCGTGGAACTCTCTCCAAGTATCCGAGCTTTTTCATTGTTCTGAGCAGGTCCATCGTGGAATTCACGTATTCGTCCGGCAACGCCGAGCAGTATTTCGGACTGAGCGAAAGAATTTCGAACATCGTCTCTTCGTCTATCAGCCTGGAGAAGTATTCGGATAACATTTTCGCGCACGACCTCGTCTTGTTCCTTAGTAGGTTGCACGCCCATTCGTGCTTTATCAAAAAATCGAGGAGCTCTTCTCTGTCTACGAACTTCTCTCTTACGACTATTCCGTAGCTCGGGTTGAACGGGAAGAGGTCTTCCGGCTTGTGCAGTATTTTCGCTCCGTGTTTTTTAACGAGCACAGCGAGGTTCGGTGTTCCGCATACTGCGTCGAGTTTACCCTCTATGAAGTCTTCGAGGATCATGTCTGCCCAGGGGTAATTTACGACCTCTGCGTTTATTCCCTCCTCTTCGAGCTTTGCTCTTAGGATAACATCGTGTATGCTTCCTCTCGAAGGAGTTCCAATTTTAGCGCCTTCCAGCCCTTTACGTCCCGCTATTACGGTCCCTTCCACGTGCCCTCCGGCTACGCACACGATGTCGAGACCCTTATCTATTCCGACAGCCGCGGGAGTCAGGCCTATGTAAGCTACGTCGATCTCACCTCTTTCGAACGCCTTTATTATTTCGACTCCGGTTCCGTAGAGTTTCCACTCTCCTTTTATCAAACCGTAAATCCTCAGTATGTGCGAAGTGTGGTAAGCGGTGGATAAAAAACCGATTCTCATGAAGTAACTTCTCCTACGAGGTAATTAAATCTTGCATCCCTTATGCGAACTTCGTAGAACTTCCCGACTTCTACGGACTTCAAAATTACTGGCCTGTAGGAGTCCATCCTCGCCATAATCGTGGAGTTCTTTCCGGTCTTGGTCGTTAAAACTTTAACCTTCTTGCCCACGAACCTCAGGTTGTTTTCGAGACCAATTCTTTCGCAGAGCTTCGTGAGTTTTCTGCTCCTCTCCTTTTTTATCCAGTCTGGAATGTCCTTTAACCTCGCTGCTGGGGTCCCCTTTCTCGGAGAAAACCTCGTTATGTTGACGATGTCCGGCTTGACTCTTTCGATCAGCTCGACAGTCTTTCTGAAGCTGTTTTCGTCTTCCGTTGGGTAGCCGACGATCACGTCTGTTGATAGCAAAATGTCCTCGAACTCTCTTCTAAACGCTTTTACGACTTCTTCGAAGTCCTCTACCGTGTGCCCTCTGTTCATGTCCTTCAAAATTTTGTTATCCCCACTCTGCACTGGCAGGTGTAAAAACTTGTATATTTTTTCGCTCTTAAACGAGTTTATTAGGTCGTCGAGTATTTCAAGAGCGTGTTGCGGGTTCATCATCCCTACTCTCACTCTGAACTCTCCGTCGATTTTTGAAATCTCGTCAAGTAAGTCCGGCAACCTGTAGCCTCTGTCCTTTCCGTATGCCCCCGTATCCTGTGAAGTGAGCTGAATTTCTTTGTATCCGGATTCTACGGCTTTCTTGACTTCTTCAACGATTTTCTCTATGGAAAAGCTCTTTAGCTTTCCTCTCGCTATTCTCGTCGCACAGTAACTGCAACTTCCGAGGCAACCTTCTGAAATTGAGACTATCGCAATAGCATTCTCTCTGAGCCTGCACTTCACGTCAGAGAGCTGAGCCTTATCAATTCTGCTGACCTGTATTATCTCGATTTTTTCACCTCTCAGCACTTTCTTTACGGCCTCGTCTACTCTGTGAACGTTGTCCGGACTGACGAGAGCGTCGGCAATTTCAAGCAACTTTTTCCTTGCGATCCTCGTGAGGCATCCGGCGGCGACGACTTTTTTACCCTCGGACTTGAGTTCGAGAATTCTGCGTATTATTTTCCTCTCGGTGTAGTCTATGACTCCGCACGTATTTATGACGACGACTTCTGCCTCCTCTGGGGAGTTTGCGAGTCGATACTCTCGACTAAGCACACCTCTCATTATGTCGCTGTCTGCTTGATTGGTCGTGCAGCCGTAGGTCTCTATGAATACCTTCATTCCAAGAGAGTATCTGGCGACTGTTATTAAAATTGACGCGGCAAAAACGTTTTAGTGCGGGGGGAGGGATTTGAACCCTCGTACCCCTACGGGACCGGCCCCTCAAGCCGGCGCCTTTTCCTGACTCGGCAACCCCCGCACGAGTAGATAATTAACGGGATCATCTGCTTATTACTATTTCGGTCGTCATGGTAAATTATTCTATATTAGCATTTAAATAAATTATTACGTTTATATTTCCTGTGATTCCTTAACAACTGTTGGAGCCACCACCACTCCATATGTGTTGGTCAATTTTTATCCACCAACACTTACTTCTTGATAACTCGTGTGTTTACCTCCATCGTCAAGGTGAAGAACTTAAGCGCTGCGTCAAAGAGGATAAAAATTATATACCTCCTATTACATAGATAGCAAACGAGGTGATAGTATGGCGGAGTTGCCACTTGCACCGGTTGACAGATTGATTAGGAAGGCTGGAGCTGAGAGGGTAAGTGAGGAAGCGGTCGTCAAGATGGTCGAAATACTCGAGGACTACGCTCTGCAGGTCGCTAAGAGAGCGGTCGAAATTGCGAGACACTCTAAGAGAAAGACGATAAAGGCTGAGGACATCAAGGTCGCTCTCAGCATGTAAATTTTTTAATTTAATTTTATTTTGATTCAAGAATCTTTAAAAATTTATACCTTGCTCAAGAGCATACTTCCGTGGAAGTTTACGTTCTGCGACTCGGACACAGGCCGGAGAGAG
Source organism: uncultured archaeon (assembly GCA_964463865.1). Classification (GTDB taxonomy): domain Archaea; phylum Halobacteriota; class Archaeoglobi; order Archaeoglobales; family Archaeoglobaceae; genus Ferroglobus. Next base: position 7,639 of record CAYXDX010000008.1, read on the forward strand.
ATAAGAGAATTTCCACTCACGTAGCTTTAACGGCGAGAGCTTTTGGAGCCAGAGGGATATTCTTCGACACGTTCGACGAGAAGGTGTTCGAGAGCGTCAGAGACGTCGTTAAAAGGTGGGGTGGCGACTTCTTCATCGAGCACGTAAGGAGCTGGAAGAAGCTCATGAGGGAGTTCGACGGGGTTAAGGTTCACCTAACGATGTACGGCGTTCCGTTGCCGAGCAAAATCGATGAGATAAAGAGGGCTGATAAAGTCCTCGTGGTCGTCGGTGCCGAAAAAGTCCCCGGAGAGGTTTACGAACTCGCCGACTACAACGTTTCGATAGGCAACCAGCCACACAGCGAAGTCGCGGCACTTGCCGTATTCCTCGACAGAGTTCTCGACGGAAAAGTCTTCGAGCTGAAGTTCGAAGACGCTGAAATTGAAGTTCTGCCGTCGGAAAGAGGTAAAAAAGTTATAAGTAAAAAGTAATTGCCGAGTGTAAATTTAAAAATTGAAAACAACTATTAAATAGCCGTAAAGATAACTTTTGAATTGAATGGTGCTCGAAAATGTTTACTTGGCACAGGGCGTCTCTTTGTTGATAACGTCGCTTTTCGTGATTAACCTCTTACTAAACGAAAGCTCGCGAGACTATCTGAACGCGAAGCACGATTTAGCGTACTTTCTGTCGTATTTGGTGTCTTTCGGAATACTCGTGACTTGGATCTCTGGCGTATACTACTACACGACGTTTTCGCCTCTTGGCAGATACATGATGGTTTTCTCAGCCGAACTGTTTTGGATAATCCTGTTTGTCGGGAACCTCGTAATCCTCAGGTTTTTATGGAGCAACGGAATCAGGATTAACTCGAACCACAGTTACGCGAATTTCGTTTTTTATTTTGCCGTCCTTTGGCTTCTCTCAAGGAATCTGCCAATGTCGTATCCCTTGCTGTTTGCACTTTCGACGATTTGCTCGATTTTAATTCTGTACTTCATCTTCCTTCTGAGGAAGTACCTTAGCCTCGTTGAAGTCTTTGTCGTTCCCGTAGACGTATACAAGTTCTTTTTGTCGTTTTCGATAGTCTCCGTTCTGTTTTCACTCCTCATGCTTGCGAGAATGGTCGAAATCAGGAGCTACCTGTTCTTCGCCATAGTTATATACGTGGTTCTGCTGCTCGCCCTGACATTCCTGATAAGAGAAATAAGACCGATAGTGTCGAAGGCGTAATATTTTATATAGTCCCGACGTAGCTGTCCTTCGTGCCAGCGTTGATGGTAACCGGGACTTCGAGCAGTGCCGGTAAGAGCGTAATTGTTGCGGCGATCTGTAAAATTCTTTCCAAGAGGGGATACTCCGTCGCCCCTTTTAAAGCTCAGAACATGAGCTTGAACTCTTACGTGACGAAAAAGGGGAAGGAGATAGCTATCGCTCAAGCTTATCAGGCTTTCGCCGCTGGAATAGAGCCCGACGAGAGGATGAATCCAATACTTCTGAAGCCGAAAGGGAACTACGGGTCGCAGCTCGTCGTTTTGGGGGAAGCGGTTAAGGATGTTTCGATTAACGAATACTACTCGGAACTCGAAAAGCTCAAGAAGGTCGTCGAAGAGGCGTATAGGAGTCTCGAAGACGAATACGACGTCGTCGTTATCGAGGGTGCGGGGGGCTTCGCCGAAATAAACCTCTTCGATCGGGACCTCGCGAACATATACACGGCGAGAATCTCCAGACCGAGTATAATTATCGCAGCAGACATCGAGAGAGGTGGAGCTTTCGCTTCTCTCTTCGGAACGTACCAGCTCCTGCCCGACGACATCAGGAAGCTCGTGAAGGGATACATCATAAACAAGATGCGGGGAGACCCCAAATTGCTTGACCCTGGGATTGAAATGATAAACCGTATGACTGGCATGACCTGTTTCGGAATAATTCCTCACGCGGGCTTTAACGTGTTTTCCGAAGACTCTCTAAGCCTCGAAGAGTGGAATAGCGATGGAGTCGTCGGAATCCTTAGGTTACCGAGGATCTCCAACTTCACGGACTTCGAGAAAATACGAGACCTGGTTAAGGTCGTGGACCTGAAAGCGAATCTCGACGGACTGGAAGTTCTGATAATTCCGGGGACGAAAGAAACGATAAGAGACCTTAAGGAGCTGAAACGCTGGGGGATGGACGAGAAAATAAGGTCGTTCGCGAGAGATAAGCCAGTGATAGGTATATGCGGAGGATTTCAGATCCTCGGAAAAGAGATAGTCGACCACGGAGTAGAATACGGGAGAGCGAGAGTCAGGGGTTTAGGGTTGATAGAGGCGAGGACTGTTTTCAGGGAGTTCAGAAAGAAGACCGTTCAGGTGGAAAAAAGGGTTACGGGGGACGTCGAAATACTCCGGGCGATAAGGGGAGAGATTGTGAGAGGATACGAAATTCACATGGGCGTAACTGAAGCAAAAAACCCGGTTTTCGAAGACGACGGTGGTGCGAGCGACGACGGTCTCGTTTGGGGGACCTATCTTCACGGCCTGTTTTTCAACGAAAACGTCAGGAGAGCGCTTTACAGGTATCTTGGCGTGAACGTTAACGAGAGAGAGGACGAAATCGAAGCGTTTGTAAAAATCTTCGAAAAAAGTGTTGATGTTGAAAAAGTTCTGAGCTTACTCGACGATTAGCGTATCCTCTCCGGAGTCCCATCCCGTAATCATCGACTTCAGGATTCCTCTGTTCACCGGGTTCAGTGCGAGATACGCGTGTGGAATCAGAGTCATCACGAAGTACAGGAAGCTCAGAAAGTGCAGAGTTCTTATCGATCCGAGGTCGAGGTAGTTAGTCATCCAGGCGAGGGCAGAGTCTTTTGGATAGTAGAGCGCGAAGCCCGTGAAGGCTATGAGCAAAACGAAGAACATGTCTCCCCAGATTATGAACTTCAGTATCGGGTGCCACTTTCTGATGTATCCCTTCGACTTGCTGTAAACGTGGTAGGCGGGATACTTGTTCGTGAGCCCCATGAAGTTCAGCGCGATCGTTACGAAGTTTTTGATGTCCGTGATCGTCGGTATGCTGAGCTTTAACTCTTTCGGATGTGTCAGCAGCGACAGTAGTTCCATGATCAGCATCGCCACGAGCACGAAGCCGAGGGTGACGTGGAACGGGACGGTGAACGAATCCATGAATCCTATGCCCGTGTATATCTGGAGTCCCGTGACTATCAGCAAGATCATCGCTACCGCGTGAACCCAGTGAGCGACTCTCGTCGTAATCTCGTATCTGTAAATCTTCATTGCGATCACCTCAAAAAAATTAGAGGGAGCAGGCGTCGAGTCTGAAGGAACTCTTCTTTTCGCCCTCGCTGAAAACGTGGACCGTGCAGGCTAAACACAGGTCGAAGCTGTGGATCACTCTTATCACTTCCCACGGTTTGTTTAGGTCTGAAACCGGCGTGCCGACGAGAGCGTTCTCAAGTGGTCCGAGCTGACCCTTCGAATCTCTTGGCGAAACGTTCCACGTCGTCGGAGCGATCACCTGGTAGTTGTGTATTTTTCCGTTCCTTATCTTCACCCAGTGTCCGAGAGCACCTCTTGGCGCCTCCCTCAGTCCCACACCTTCACCAGTGAAGTCCTTTGGATAGACAACCGCACTCTTTCCGCTGTATTCGGCGAGGTTGAGCAGCAAGTTTTCGAGGTAGTCTATCATTATCAGCTCTTCCTGAATTCTCGCTATTATCCTGCTAAGGGCGGTTGATACAGTCGGACTTCCGCAGAAGGTTTTTCTCAGGCCGAGCGGATCTCCAAGTTCCTTGCTCTTCTTGAAGTACATCGCTACGAGTCTTGGCAGCGGGCCAACTTCTGCCGGCATTCCGTCGTATCTCGGAGCCTTACCCCAGCTGTAGGCGTTTGGCTTTCCGTAGAACGGCTCCGGAGGAGCGTCGTTGCCCACGTAGTCCGTCTGTGTCTCGTCCTTGTACCAGGAATACGTGACGACTTCACTTATCTTCTTATAGTCGAAGTCAACTACTCCGGTTCCGTTGAAGTATCCAGGGGGGAAGAAGAGTTCGCCAGTGTCTGGATCTGGTAGAAATCCATAGGCGAGCATCTTTGAATTTTCCCATACTCCGATATCATTTGTTCCAAGTTCCGATGCAACCACGATGAGACTCAGGAAATCGAACAAGGCGTTTCCCATACCTTCCTTTGGTTCAAATGAGTCTCTCTTTCCGTTTTTGATCTGTTCGTATTGTCTCAAAACTTCATCTAGAACCCACTCGCCGTTTGTTGTCGATGGATCACCGGCTCCAACTCCGACAGCCCACTTTTTGACATCAAGAACAATGCTGAGGACCTGGGAAATTATCTTTGCATCAACTTCATTGGTATAACCTCCTGGGCAAGGTGTCATTATGTGCGGAACTTTCCCACCTATGTACGCCATTGCCTGGTGCAGCCGGCGCTGTGCGTAGACGGCCTCTTTAACACCCTTTCCTACTATCGGGTTGAGTCTTGTTATACCAGTCTTTGCTGCTTGATCTGAGAAGTCGACACCTCCTAGCACGTAAACCCAGATTGCGTGATCGTACACGAACTGTAATGCTGCAGTAAGGTTTCGCAGGGCAACTGCAGGCGGTGGAAGAGATTCGCTTGCTCTGTTCCACTCATCAGAAATGCCAGCGGCGTTTTCAATGGCGAATAAGCTAGCAAGACGGTGATCATTATGGCAAACCCCACATATACGCTGAGAGAGTATTGGGGCGTCACGGGGATCTCTACCCACAAGGATTCTTTCGAATCCTCTAAACATCAGTGCCATAGCCTTCGCATCTGTGATAACGCCATTTTCAACGATAATTTTAACACCATGATGACCTTCGAGTCTGGTAACGGGATCGATCGTGATTTCCACTTAGATCACCTCCCTATTTTTTCCTCTCTTCGACCTCATCATCCTTGACCTCGGGATGCTTCGTACCTCTCCTAACGGCATGAGCTCCTACACCGAGAACTGCAGAACCAACTGCAATCTCTCCGAGTGTGGTCGGATCGATGCCCAGTATTATTTCCGTGCTTTCTTTGGGTTCGTAGAACGGAGACATCTTGTCGGGGAATCCGGGATCCATGCAACCGATGCATGGAGCACCTGCGTTCATGCACACGTTAACCCCTCCATTCCATCTTGTCTCGGCGCAGGCGGCGTATGTAAACGGGGCCTTACACCCAACCTTGTAGAGACACTTCTCGTACCTTATGTCAGTCTCTGTTAAGTCCTTCGCAAACCATCCCTTACCATAGTAGCCCCTTCTCGGGCAGTGGTCGTGGATTATTCGGGAGTAGAAAAGCTTTGGGCGCCAGTATTCGTCCAGTTCGATTGGAACGTTTAGCAGAAGTGCTGCCAGGGTAACCATCAGCCAGTCGGGATGACCAGGACATCCGGGATGCAGAATTACCGGAACGTTAGGTTTTCTATTCTGAAGGAACTGGTAGAGCCCTACAGCGCCGGTCGGACTTCCGTTTTCATAAGGAGATCCGACACCATCCCTGGCTGCGGGAATCCCGCCGTAAGTTGCGCAGATACCAAACCCGACTACTGCCAACTTCGTCTTGGGCACGAGTTCGTTTAACCACTCTTCTATATTTGCTGGCCTGTCTCCTCTCTCTCCGACGAGTGCAGCTTCTTTTAGTCCCAGAGGTATGCTTCCCTCGAGCACTAGTATATCTGGTTCAATATTCTCTAGTGTTTCAAGAGCAGCATCGCCGAAATCCAGCATCACCGTTGTGTGAAATGGTATTGTAACCTTCAGTTCCTCTATGGCATCATATAAGTCTGGATCGTAGGCCTGCAGAAGTGAAATGGTGCAGCCTGTACAGTTCTGTCCCTGTAGCCAGACCAACTTCACTCCATTTTCCTTTGCCTCTTCGAAGGCTCTGACGATCTCGGCTCTGTTCAGTGTAAGAAACGATGAAGCACCAACTAAAGCCGCCGTTTTCAGAAAATCTCTCCTGTTGATCTTCACGCTATCACCTGCTTTTAACTGCGAAAAACTTAATTTATCATTTTCTATAACATTTATTACAATTGAACACATACAATTAATTAAATTTACAAAAATAAATGCATTTTCCAAAGTGTATTTTAAAAAGATAGCAATTGTCGGAGCAGGCGAGTAAAAGCGCTACAAAATTCTCAGAATGTTTTCGATACTCTTGCAGATTTCTTCCCCTTTTTTCGTGAGTCTGAGAATTTTGTTTCTCCCGTCTACGAAACTCTCAACTATTCCCGCCTCTTCGAGCTTTTTGACTACGAGCCAGGCATAACTGTGGGGGCAGCCCACCTTGTTCGCGAGGTACTGTATGTAGACATCTCGGTCTTTCGAGTCGCTGTAGATGGTCATGAGGATCTCAACGACTCTTTCCCTGAACAGCAGTCCAGCTTTATCCCTCATTTTCTCTCAGCTCCTTCAGTAAGATTTCTGGATTTTTGAGAATTTTTTTCGCTGTATCCACTCCGATTAATATAACTTTGCACTTAGGAAACTCCTCGAATACGAATTTACCGATTTTTAACGTCTCGAGAACGTCCAGTTCGTGTGTTATTTTAATGTTAACGTCTGAAGACTCGACTTCGAGACGTAAAATGCCTTTTCCTGGGAATGTGTCCACAATTATAACTTCTTCGAACTCGAGAATCGCGTCCAGGACGTCGAAAGCTGAAGAAGTCAGCAACCTCAACTCGCACTTCAAAGTTTTCGATAGTTTTTCGGCTATTTTCAATCCCAGCGAGTCATCTTCTGAGAACGGGTTACCTATCCCCACTACCGCCATCATGCAGAATCTCCACCCTCAGAGTTGGTTTTCCGAAAGCGTGGTGCGTTGCACACGCTATACATGGATCGAAAGCTCGCACGATAACTTCAAGAGACTTTACGAGCTCTTTGGAAAATTTTCTTCCGATCGCTCGTCTTCTGACGATCTCGTTCATTGCGAGCATGTTTTGGGTCGTGGGCGTTATTATCTTCGCACTCGTAACTCTCCCGCTTTTGTCGGTCTTGTAGTGGTGAATCAGCAGACCTCTTGGAGCTTCGACGATTCCAACTCCTTCTCCGGTAACCCTGTATTTTTCCGGTTTAACGTCTCCCGTGAGCTCTTCGGATAGGCTTTCAAGCTTTTCCGCAGAATACAGAACTTCGATTGCCCTTAAAAAGTGCGAAGACATCAGATCGTCGTAGTCTTTTGAGTATTTTGCGTAGTATTCCTTCGCGAGGTCGGTGGAGAACTTTCCAACTTTCGCTCTTGCCATCGGTCCTACGATGTGCGTTCCGAAACCTCTCAGCGTGGCTACCTTGCTGAAGCTCCATTCGACGCTCTCCTCGACTACGTATTTTTCGTATCCCTTTCCCACGAACTTTTTCAGAATTTCGCCTTTGCAGATCGCGTGCTCTCCGTCGTAGTATTCGACCTCTCCTCTCTTTATCGTTCCGACGTAGTAGAAGTCGACGTTAACTGGTGATTCGTATCTGAAAAGATCTTCTACGAGCTCGACCATTCTTTTTCCAAGTGTCACAAGCTCTCTCGAGTGCCTCTCAATCTCTTCTGCCTCTTTTTTGCTTACCCTTTTGCTCCACCCTCCTGGTAGCGCGGAAACGGGGTGCATACTTTTTCCGCCGAGAGCTTCCATTACCTTGAGCGCGTGCCTCCTTTTCGATAGAATTTCTTTAGCGAGCTCTCTCCCCACGTTCTTTATAGCTTCGAATAGGCTTCCGCTCTTAGATGCAAAATCTGGCAGTGCGAGAGCGAAAAGCGTGACGGCGTGATCCTCTATTATCTGGGCGAGCATCATCGCCTCTCTTATCTTCTTTGCTGATTCCGTTGGCTCCACACCGAAAATTTGATCGGAAGCTTTGAGCGAAGCTATGAAGTGGACGGCCCTGCAAACTCCACATATCGTCGAAGCGATCCTCGGGACTTCTTCCATTGGAAGGCCGAGTAATAGCTTTTCGTATCCTCTGATCTCCGTAGCCTGGATGAATGCGTTTTTTACCTTTCGTTTGGGGTCGAGCACGATCGAGAGCTTAGCGTGTCCTTCTATCCTCGTTATCGGATTTATCTCGACCTTCATTTTTTCCTCCCCTTTAGGACAGACGCCGGCAGAGTGTATGCGTAAAGGATTTTTTCAAAGTTCGGGTATTCTTCTACGAGAGACCTGAGAGCTTCGTCGGACATCAGGGGCGCGAGCGCGTCGATAACTCTCGCGCCGAAATCCCCCTCGGATCCGAAACACCCTCTGCACGGAACTCCGACTTTAGGGCACGTGGCTTTACAATCTCCGAAAGTGGAAAATCCAAAGCAGATGATCCCTTCGTTTAAGAAGCATTTTTCAGTCTGGTTGTAGCTCCTTTTAACTTTCGCAAACTTTTCGAACTTTTCTGGCTTCCTCGGGCAAGACGAACAAACCGAAAGCTTTGAGGAGATCATTCCCTCTTTTTTGAAGGATTCCCTAATCTGCCCCTCCGTCGGCGGGCATCCCGGAACTTTCGCATCTACTCTGACAACCTCGCCAATAGCCTTTACTCTCGTCACTTTCGGCAACGTCAGGAGCTCCCCACTCTCTTCTCTGTAAACAGTTCTCGGCTTAACTTTACCGAATATCGAAGCAAAACTGTCTCCGTTCAGGTTGATTAGACCGGGGACTCCTCCAAATGACGCGCACGTTCCGAGGGCCACGAGTTTTTTACTCTTCTTCCTTAAAGTTCGAACGACTCTGATCTGCTCTTCGTTGGAAACTCCTCCTTCGACGAACGAGACGTCGATCTCGTCGATTTTTTCGAGGTCTTCGAGTCGGGAGTCTTCGAAAAGCGGAGCCCAAACGACGTCGAAGTCTAAGATTTCCTCGAAGACTTCGGCGTAGTCGAGAATGGATAATTCGCAACCCGAACATCCGGTCGCGAGGTAAAATGCTACTTTCACGACTTCCACCCCTCATCAGCGAACTCTTTCATTTTCCTCGCAAACTTTTCGGCGTCGGAACTCGAAAAGCTCATAAATTCTACACGGGACGGGTCCACTCCGAACTTTGGCAGGATGATCTTCAGCATCCTTACCCTGTTCATCGCCGCGACGTTCCCTCTTTTGTAGTGACACTCGTTAACCGGACAGCCAGCTACGATCACTCTAAAACCTCTCTCGACAGCTCTCACGACGTCCTCGGAGCTGACGCTTCCGGAACACGGCACTCTTAAGATTATCACTTCCTGCGGGTATTCGATCTTCAAGCTCCCGGTGGCGTCGGCAGATCTATACGCGCACCACTTACACGCGAAGACGAGGATCACGATTCCACCCCGAGCATTTTCGCGAATACGTGCGCGGTGTGTAGAATTTCGACGTCTTTCTCCAAAACTTCGCTGAACGTTTTGAGGTGATCGTAGCAATCGGTGTATAATGTCAGAAGCGGCAGGTCTTCTTTTTCGGAGAAGCTCAGTATTTTTTCTGCGAATTCGGAAGAAGCTTCCGCGTCAACTTTGTCCAGACCTTTTCCACAGCTCAAATACGGGCTTGGAACAACCTTAAGTCCCGTAACTTCGACAAGCTTTTCGACTTCGCCCCAGTCACCGCAGCCGCAGTAACTGTGGACGCAGACGGAAAAATCGAGCTTTTTAGCTTTTTTGAGAACGCCCTCGAACTCGAAAACGAACTCGTTGAAGGAGAACACTTTCAGCTTACCTTTAAAAGACCTTCCGATTTTCGAAAGGATCTCGCTATTTCTTGACGAGCTCGCTTTATTCAAAACGTCGTAACACTCTCGACACGGAGTTACGATAACGTCTCCGATTTCTTCGGCTATCGAAAGGTTTCTGAGCGCGAGCGCTCTCCACACGAACTCGTCGAAGGAGTATACGCTGTAAGTGGGGCAGCAGGAAAACTCTCCGGAGGTCGCGACCTCCACTTCAAGGGCTTTGAGAACTTCAATAATTGCTTTTTCGAGTTCTGGGTGCCTGTTCTTGACCCGACATCCGGGGAAGAGGACGACTCTCGTCATATTATCCCCAGCTTAGCGATTTTTGACATAGAAATAATCTTCCTGACTTCTTCCACCATTTTCTCGCTGCTTTTGTGCAACCCGAGAGCTTTTCTTCTCTCTTTTGAGCTACTCGAAGCGTGGAGTTCTCCCTGTGCGTATATCTCCCTGAGCTCGTTCAGAAAACTCTCCGGAACCCTAAGCTTTTCTACCTGCAACCTCCTTATGGCGAAGTAAACTTCTCGCGAGTCAATTTTTTTCGGACAGACTTCTGCACAGCATCCACAGGCGTTGCAGAGCCACGGGATATCGACTTCCAGCGCTTCTCTGCTGCCTATCGTTACGAGCTTGAACAACCTCTTGTTGTGGTCGTAGCCAGCTATCGTGATCGGGCAGAGCGACGAACAGCTGCCGCAGTAAATACATTCGTTGACTTTCTCTACGTCAATTCTGATTTCTCTCTCGACCTTTCTTAGCTTCATACCGACAGCGCCTCGATTTGGGTTGTTACCAAACCCCTATCTATACCCTCCAGAACTACCGCCCTCGAAGGACAGGAGGCGACGCAAATACCACAGCCACGACACAGGCTCGGTATAACTTCTGCCCTCTCTTTTACTTTTATCGCTCCGTAGGGGCAGAAGGACGAACACATCCCGCAACCGGAACAGCCGTCTTCGACTCTTGCAGTCCTCCAGTCGACCACTACCTTGCCCTTCAACAGAAAAGTTGCGACCTCCGAAGCGGCGGACTTGGACTGAATTACCGTCTCCGAAACGTCTTTCGGATCCTGAACGCATCCTGCCACGAAAACACCTTCTACGTTGGTTTCGAACGTCCTCAACTTCGGATGCTCTTCTCTCACGAATCCGTGCGAGTCGAGGTTCACGCCAACTCTCCTCAGCATTTTCCTGTTGTCCTCGTCCGTTACTATCGCGGTAGCGAGAACGACCAGATCTGCTTCCAACTCCACGACCTCTCCGAGTTCTGAGTCGTAGCCTCTGACTAAGAGTCTGTCGCCAACCTCAAGAATTTTCGAAACCTTGCCCCTGAGAATCTTTATTCCTGCCTCTCTCGAGAGGTTGTAGTATTCCTCCAGGTTTTTCCCGGGCGCCCGTATGTCCGTGTAGAATATGTATACTTCGGCGTTCGGGCACCTTTCTTTAATTAGTCTTGCCTGCTTCAACATATACATGCAGCAAACTTTTGAGCAGTATGGATTCCTCCTCTCGTCTCTGCTCCCGACACACGAGACGAATACGACTTTTTCCACGCTTTTTCCTTCGATTAGAATTTTACCACCTGTGGGGCCGGTTGGCGAGAGAATTCTTTCCATCTGGAGAGCCGTAACGACTCTTTTGCTCTTCGGGGAGTATTCGGGAAAACTTTCTTTGTTCATGACTTCGAAACCTGTGGCAACTATTATCGCGCCGACACGCTCTTCTACGACTTCTCCTTCTGGATTCCAGTTTTTCGATCTGTCTATCGCTCTGGTCGGGCAGGACTTTTCGCAAGGGGTGAGGTATTCTTTTCCACTCCTGAGGAGCCTTTTTGTTCCAATCTTCTTTTTTCCGCAGTTTATACATGCTTTTGGATCGTGAACGGCCTTTTTCGGAACTGCGAGCGGAGAATAAATGAACATGGCTTTCCTCTTCCTCAAACCCTCGTCGAACTCGTCTTCGACCTCTCTCCCTCTACACGCTTCGACGCACCTTCCACAGCCTATGCACTTTTCCCAGTCCACAAACGTCTGCTTCTTGCGGATTCTCACTTTGAAGTTTCCCGCAAAACCGTCTATCGACTCGACTTCTGAGTAAACGTAGAGCTTTATTCTCGGATTATCCTGAACTTCGCTGAGAAGCGGAGATATCACGCAGGAGGCACAGTCGTTTAGCGGAAATATTCTGTCGAGTTTCAAAAGCTTTCCACCTATCGACGGTCTTTTTTCAACCAGGATTACGTCTATTCCGTATTTGGCGAGTTCGAGAGCGGCAGTTATTCCTGCTATTCCGCCGCCGATTACCAGTGCCTTTTTCACGACCTCGTAACTTTTTTCCACGACCGGCTCGGAAGCTAACGCTCTGAGAATCGCGAGTAAAACGAGCTTCTTAGCTTTCTCCGTTCCGTTTTTGTGAACCCACGAACACTGCTCTCTGAGGTTTGCGAACTCGATGACCTTTCCGGGTAAAGCGGCTCTGAAGAACTCCTCCTTAATCTCGGGGCTGCACGCCCCGATGACGATTTTTTCCGATCTATCTTTCCTTATCTCCTCCACGGAATCTCTCGTGCAGAGAAAATCGAACTTTTTAACATTCTCGTAGCCTTCCTCTCTCAGGAATTTTTCCACTTCTTCCAGGTTTACGGTGTCGGAGATGTTACCACCGCAGCCACAGAGGTAGATCGAAACGCTCACGATACAGCCTGCGTTTTTATCTTATAAAACGATAACGAATTTGCTACAAAATACATTTTAAAAAATGCAATTGTAAAAATTAATTTTTCTCAGCAAACTCTCGGCACGGGGTCCATGACCGGCGGTGGCACGACCTTTTCCGTTCCGATCCTCGTCCTCATGACGACTTCTTTAAACTCGCTCGTCGTCCACCCTATTATTTCCGCGTTTTCGTCGAACTTCTTCAGCACGTCAAGAACGTCTTCGGCCTGCTCTTTTACGACGGTCATCACGACTTTCCCTTCGTTGGCCATCGCGAGCGGATCGAGTCCGAGGGTTTCGCAAACGAATTTGACGTCCTCTCTGATCGGTATTTTCTCTTCGTCTATTCGTATACCAACTCCGCTTTTTTCCGATATCTCGTTGAGGGCATTCGCCAAACCACCTCTCGTCGGATCCTTCATCGAGGTTACGCCGCCGACCTTGAGAACTTCCTTTACGACCTTCCACACCGGAAAAACGTCCGATTTGACGTCGATTTCGAAGCCCATGTTTTCTCTCTCGATCAGCATTGTCAGGCCGTGTTCAGCTATGCTTCCGCTGACTATGACTGCCTCACCTTCTTTAGCACCTCTGTCCCTTACCCACCTGTATGGGTAGTCTCTGTAACTCCTGACGACCTCGAGGTTCTCTTCGAGCTCCTCGCTCCTCACACCTATCCCGGTCGTGTTGATGAATATTCCAATTCCAGACTCCACGACCTTCGTGTCTCCGGTGATTATCTTAACTCCCACTTCTCTACTCCAGAACGCCACGTCGTCGAGTATCCTTTCGAGTTTTTCGACTTCGAAACCCTCCTGAATTATGAGGGACAAACTCATGAACTCCGGTTTAGCTCCAACCACGGCGACGTCGTTACTCGTTCCGCAGACTGCCAAGGCGCCGATGCTTCCCCCTCTAAATATAGGCGGATGCGCTGTGTAGCTGTCGGTCGTCATGACGAAGTCTTCTGCGAAGTCCGTCGAGTCTTCCATATCGTCGAGAGCTATCTCCAAAACTTTCGAGTTTAGCCTGGAAAACACGAACCTTCTGAGAAATTCTGACATGTACTTTCCACCGGCTCCGTCCTCTCTCCTCACGATCATTCTATCACCCTCAGCGAGTACACCTGACCGAGAGATATTCCGTTATCTCCGCACGCGACAAGTTCGTTCGTCAGGTAGTCTCTTCTTATGGACGACTGAAACACCTCGTTGTAAGCTACTCCGCCAGATAAAACGAGAGGTGCGTCGAACTCCGATGCGATTTCGCAGAAACTCCTCGCGAGGTAGTCTATTATCTGATACGCGATCCTCGACTTCCTCTCTCCGTTAAGAAATCTTTCAAGAGCGTCCACGAAAACGTCTCCGATTCTGATGACCTTCACCTCTCCCCTCTTCCCACCGATCTCGAAGGGTGATTTAAAGCTCGAGAGTTCCCAGGAGCTCTCTATCTCCGGTTCGTAACGGTTCTCGCTTTTTTCCGCAATTGCCTCAAGTTTCATCGCAGGCTCGCCTTCGTAAGTTCTTTCGAAGCAGACTTCGAGCATGGACGACGCGGCGTCGAGGACTCTTCCAGCCGAGGACGCTTCGACGACTCCGACGTTTTTGTCGTGTTGCTCAGCAAAAATTTCGAAGGACTCTCCGGGCTTAAGGAATTTCTCGTATCTCCGAAGAATCTCGTAGTCTCCAAGGGTCTGATACACTATCGAGAACAGAACTCTGATCGGTCTTTCTGCGGCGAGGTCTCCTCCGAGCAGTTTGAACCTCTCGAGTCTGCCAACTCTTCTGAACTCGCCGGAGTCCAGGTTTATGTAAAGAACCTCACCGCCCCAGACGGTTCCGTCCATTCCGTAACCCACTCCGTCTACGGTTATCGCTACCGCTTCTTCGAGCCCTTTTTCAGCCATCACGCTCATGGCGTGTGCGAAGTGGTGCTGAACTTTTACGAGTTCGGCTCCGACCTCTTTCGAAAACCTTTCGGCGAACGTCGTGGTGTTGTAGAGTGGGTGCATGTCCGCAACGACGAAGTCCGGATTGAGGTCGAGGTATCTGACGAAGTGCTCTACGACTTTTTTAAAGAACTCGTTGAACGTCCTGAAATTCGAAGTGTTTCCGACGTACTGGCTCAAAACGGCTTTGCGCTCCTTCAGAAAGCAGAGGGAATTGAACAGCTCAGCTCCCACGGATAAAGCTTCGACGCCTACGTTTATTTCGATCGGCTCCGGAACGTAACCTCGCGACCTTCTTATGAGCATCCTTCTACCGCGAACGAACTTGACGACGCTGTCGTCTACTCTGTTGACTATCCTCATGTTGTGGTTTAGAAAAGCGTCGTGCGGAACTCTCAACTCTTTCTCGCTGGTAGCCATCGGCTCTCCCGGAAAGTTCGCGGACGTCATGACGAGAACGTCGGCTCTTAAAAATTTGAAAAGGATGTGGTGAAGAGCAGAATACGGAAGCATTAGCCCGATCGTGTCGAGTCCTGGGGCCACCGCTTCAAAGCTCTCCTTCTTTTTCGCGACAACTATAGGCCTCGCGGAGCTCTGAAGCTCTTTTACCTCCTCTTCTCCGAGCTCGGCAATTCTTAAAGCAGTCTTTACGTCTCTCACCATCACCGCAAAGGGCTGCTGCGGTCTCCTGAGCATACTTCTGAGCTTCCAGACGACTTCGTCGTCGGTCAAGCAAGCTATGTGTATGCCTCCTATCCCCTTTATCGCGACGAACCTTCCAGAATCGAGCAGTTCAGCAGCTTTCTCTATCGCTTCGACTCCCTTCACTCCGTGAGGTAGAAGCTCGTAGTTCGGCCCGCAAACGGGACAGGCTATCGATTGAGCGAAAAACCTCCTGTCGCTCGGGTCTTCGTATTCTCTCGAACACTCTTCGCAGAGAGGAAATTCAGAGAGGGACGTGTTTTCTCTGTCGAAAGGTAGCTTTTCCGACACGGAAAACCTCATTCCACATTGCGTGCACGTCGTGAAAGCGTAAAGAAACCTTCTGTTCTTCTCGTCGAAAACGTCTCGCACACAGTCGTCGCAAATAGCCAAATCTGGAGGCGGTAAGCTTAGAATTCCCGCTTTTCCTCCGCTTTCCACGATCCTGAAATCCGAATATTTTCCGTCCACTCTGTGGATTTCCAGACGGTCGATTCTCGCTTTATCTGGCAGCTCGCTCTTCAACCTCCTGACGAACTCGTCGACGTCTCTATCTATGACTATCTCAACATTCCCGTCCCCGCAGTTTTTAACGTAACCTTTCAGATTCATCGACTTCGCGAGCCTGTAAACGAAAGGGCGAAAACCAACTCCCTGAACGACTCCTGAGACGATTATCTTGAACATCGGCACAGCTACGCAAACGTTATATTTAAAAATACCTTCGCATTATCGTGCACGAGCTCAGTTACGCTCAAGCTCTCGTGGAGAATCTCCTGCCGATAATCGAAAAGAACGGGGCTAAGAAGGTGTCGAAAGTCGTCGTGGAGGTTGGAGAACTCCTGCTGATAAACCCGGAGCAGTTGAAGTTTTGCTACGAAGCTCTGACGAAAGACACGATCCTCGAAGGCAGCGAACTCGAAGTAGTTAAAGTCGAGCCGAAACTCGTTTGTGAAAGTTGCGGGAAAAATTACACTGGGCTCATGAGATTTTGCGAGTGCGGGGATATTCTCAATGTCGAAAGAGGAGACGAGTTCGTGCTGAAAAAAGTTGTCTTGGAGGTGGAAGATGCACAAAATAGAAATTGACGCTGAAGTCGACCTTCTTGCCAAGAATAAAAGGCTGGCGGCCGAGAACAGGAAGTTCTTCAGGGAGAACGGAATAGTTGCGATAAACATCATGGGTGCGATAGGTTCGGGAAAGACTCTGCTCATTGAAAAGACCATAGAAAATCTCAGAGACGTTAAAATCGGTGCTATACTTGGAGATGTCGTTTGCAAAGCAGATTACGAAAGGGTTTCGAAATACGAGATCAACGTAGAAGCTATAAACACCGGAAAAGAGTGCCACCTCGACGCTCACCTCATACACCACCGCATCAAAAACTTCAAGGATGTCGATCTGCTTTTAATCGAAAACGTCGGCAACTTGATATGCCCGGTGGACTTCGACCTTGGAGAGGATTACAGAGTCGTAATGGTGAGCGTAACCGAAGGAGACGACGTGATAGAGAAACACCCGAAGATCTTCACGATCGCGGACGTCGTTATAATCAACAAGGTTAGGCTTGCCGAATTCGTCGGAGCTGACGTTGAGAAGATGAGCGACGACGTTAGAAAGCTGAATCCGAAGGCCAGGCTCATAAGGATGGATCTGAAAGAAGGTGTTGGCTTCGACGAGTGGCTCGAATTTCTCAGGGGTGTTTTGAATGTGTCTCGCAATTCCGGCTGAAGTCGTGGAGGTCGATTACCCTTTCGCCACCGTAAACCTTGGAGGAGCGAAGAGAAAAGTTAGGATAGACCTGCTCGAAGACGTAAAGCCAGGAGACTACGTTCTCGTTCACGTCGGATTGGCGATACAGAAGGTGGACGAAAAAGAAGTAAGGGAGATCGAGAAATTATGGCGGGAGATATTGGACGAGTAGTTGAAAAAATAAAGGAGGAAAGCAGGGGGCTAAACTTAAAAATAATGCACCTGTGCGGAACTCACGAAGACACGATTTCGAAGTTCAACATCAGGAGTTTGCTACCCGAAAACGTTCGGTTACTTTCTGGACCGGGCTGTCCAGTGTGTATAATTCCTGACACGGACCTCCAGCGAGTCTTCCACCTGCTTGAGAATCGGGACGTGATACTCGCGACCTTTGGCGACATGGCGAGAGTTCCGTTCGAAGGAAAGAGTCTGTTCCACTACAGGTCGAAGGGCAAGGACGTGAGAATAGTTTACAGCGTTTTCGACGCGCTGGAGATGGCTAAGAACACGGACAAAGACGTGGTCTTTTTCGCGATAGGGTTCGAAACGACGATGCCGTCCACGGCAGTGGCTTTGAAGGAGGCTCCCGAGAACTTCTTCGTATTTTCCGCGCACCGCTTTTTCGTTCCTGCTATGGAGACGCTGATAAAGGGTGGAACAGAGGTAGACGGCTTCATAAATCCTGGGCACGTGTCCACGATAGTTGGAGTTGTGGCCTACGAAAACCTGACGAAGTATAGAATTCCGATGGTAATTTCGGGATTCGAGCCTGAAGACGTGATAGTCTCAATCTACATGCTCGTCAAAGCGATAAAAAACGGGTCTCCGCTGCTGATGAACGAATACAAGAGGGCTGTGAGATACGAAGGAAACGTTAAGGCGAAAGAGGTCATGAACGAGGTTTTTACGAGAGAAGACGGGGAGTGGAGGGGGTTGGGAATAATAGAGAATTCGAAGGGCGCGATATCCAGCAGGTTCGAGGATAACGATGCCGAGAAGCACTTCGAAGACGTGTTCGAAGACTTCGTTCCTAAAGAAGATTCGAGAAAGAAGCACTGTCTCTGCGGAGAAGTGTTAAAGGGTAAAGCTTTTCCGACGGATTGCAAGCTTTTCATGAAAGCGTGCACGCCAAGAGACCCTATAGGTGCGTGCATGGTCAGTTTCGAGGGAACCTGCAACATCTGGGCAAAGTATTACGGTAAAAGCTTTTAAATTGTCCAGTTGAATTGTTGTAGAGGTAAGGATCATGAGGTTCTTCGCAATTGGTGTCGGGCAGGCTGGTGGAAAGATACTCGACAAGTTCGTAGAGAACGAGAAGCTTAGAGGTAGCAACACGCTGAAAACTCTCGCGATAAACACCGCGAGAACGGACCTCATGGGTCTCAGACACGTTCCGATGAAGGACAGAATCCTCGTCGGGCAAACCGTCGTAAAGGGACACGGGGTCGGAACGGACAACAAACTCGGAGCGAAGATAGTTAAAGAAGAGATAGAGACGATACTGAACGCTATCGACGAAAGGGGAACTCACGAAATCGACGCTTTCCTGATCATAGCCGGACTCGGAGGAGGGACCGGAAGCGGTGGTGCGCCAGTCATAGCCAAGTATCTGTCCGAGATGTATTCCGAGCCGGTTTACGCTGTCGGAGTTCTTCCGGCTCAGGAAGAGGGCAAACTTTACTCGCTAAACGCGGCGAGGAGCATGATAACGCTTCTGAAATACGTGGACAACATGATCTTGGTGGATAACGGAGCCTGGAAGTTCGAGGGTTTAAGCCTTAGGGAGAGCTTCGAAAGGATAAACGAGGAGATAGTCAAGAGGCTCGCGATCCTCGCGAGGGCAGGGGAGCCTATAGAAGAGGGCCTCGTCGGAGAAATGGTCGTTGACAGCTCGGAGGTCATAAACACCCTCAGAGGAGGAGGCATATCTTCAATTGGTTACGCAACTATGTCGATAGAAGAAAAGAAAGGTGGAATACTGAGCCTGTTCAGGAAGAAGAAAGAAGAAGTCGTAGACGAGGGAGACAGAGCGATGAAAATAGCTACTCTCGTAAGGAAAGCGGCTCTCGGAAGGCTGACCATTCCGTGCAACATAAGAAGCGCTGAAAGGGCACTCGTTCTTGTTGCCGGTCCGCCGGAGCACCTCGACAGGAAGGGTCTGGAAAAAGCCAAGCTCTGGCTCGAAGAACAGATAGCGGGTGTCGAAGTCAGGGCCGGAGATTATCCGACGAGGAGAACTAAGCACATCGCTGCCCTCGTCGTCTTGGCAAACGTGACGGACATCCCGAGAGTTAAGGAATTGCAGAAGCTTGCTGCTGAGGCGAAAGAGGAGGTAGAGGTCGCGGAAAGGGAAAGGATAGAAAAGACGATCGAACTTTTCGACGAGGATATAGAGCCGCTCCTTTAACTATTTATATCACGCCCGTATTCTCTTCTTTATGTTCGAAATTCTCGACAAGGACGCGATGGGCAGAGTTGGTAGGCTTCATACCCCTCACGGAGTTGTAGAAACCCCCGCGCTGATACCCGTCATAAATCCTAACATCGACTTTATATCGCCCAGAGAGTTAAAGAAAATGGGTGCCGAAATTCTGATTACGAACTCCTACATTATTTACCGAACTCCGGAGTTGAGGGAAAAAGCGCTAAAAAAAGGTGTTCACGGCCTGCTCGAAACGACCTTGCCGGTAATGACCGACAGCGGTAGCTACCAGCTTCTCGTTTACGGCGACGTGGAGGTGAACAACGCAGAAATCGTGAAGTTTCAGGAGAAGATCGGAAGCGACATCGTGGTTCCACTCGACGTTCCGACGCCTCCGGACGCGGATTATCAGACTGCCAAGAGCGACCTTGAGGAGACTCTGAGGAGAGAGAGGGAGGCCGTGGAAATCTACGAGGGTGACGGTTTGCTCGCTTTACCAGTTCAAGGATCTACGCACTGGGATCTTAGAGAGAAGAGTGCAGAGGAAGTCTCGAAGATAGGCGGCGACGTTTATCCTGTTGGCGGGGTGGTTCCGTTAATGGACACCTACAGGTTCGAAGACGTTGCAAGAGCAGTCCTTTCGGCCAAGAGAAAGCTTCCTCCAAACAAACCCGTTCACCTGTTCGGAGCCGGACACCCGATGGTTTTCGCACTTTTCGTAGCTCTCGGGTGTGACCTGTTCGACTCTGCCGCTTACGCTCTTTTCGCGAAAGACGGCAGATACTTAACGCCATACGGAACCGAGAAGATATCCGAGCTGAACTACTTTCCGTGCTCGTGTCCGGTTTGCGTCGAATACACGCCTGAGGAGATCAGAAAGATGGATCAAAGAGAGAGGGAGATTCTGATAGGAAAGCACAACCTTTACGTGAGCTTCGAGGAGATGAGGAGAGTAAAGCAGGCGATAAAAAACAACGAGCTGTTCGAGTTGGTCGAGAGGAGGATAAGGTCGCACCCGTACCTCATACAGGCGTGGAGGGTCGTGAGAGAGTATTACGACCTGATGGAAAAGCACGATCCGTCGGCAAAGAAAGTTTTCTTCTACCTCGGACCGGAGAGCAATTTTAGACCGGCCGTGAGAAGGCATCACGAGAGAGTTCTCTGGATAGAGCTCGAAAAGGACGAAATAGTTATCTCGTCGGACTACGGCGTGAAGGCAGACTTCTACTTGAAACCAGCTTTTGGCCCCGTTCCGGCCGAACTCATGGAGAGCTACCCAGCGGGACACGCGGAAATTCCGAGCGAGGTGGACGAGGAAGGCTACAGAACCGCGGTAGAAGGTCTGAAAAAGTTCATTGAGCGGAATAAGGATAAGAAAATAAAGCTCATACTCGACGAGAAGTGGAGGAAGTTCTTCGATGAGGATTGAAAAGCGCGACGGACTCGCGAGAGCCGGAACTATCGGAGACTTGAAAACGCCGGCACTCGTAGATTTAAGAGAAAAAATCGATTTACAGGTGGAGTTAAAGCCGCCTGAATACGTCGAAAAACTTGATAAGGAGCTTTACGAAAAGTTCCACTTCGACGGCGAAGTAAAGACGCTCGTGCTCCACGGGTTGAGCGAGAGGGAGAGAGTGGAGAGAATAATATCCTTCAGAAAGGTCAGTTACTCCCCTCTCTACCTTCCCGGAGTTGCGACTCCGCAAAACGCGATCGTTTACGTTTACCTTGGAGCGGACGTTCTCGATAACCTTCTCGCCCTCAGGTACGCTTACGACGGCATTTACTTTACTCCAGAAAGAAACTTCAGACTCGAATCGTTGAAGAGCCTTCCCTGTAGCTGCAAGTTCTGTCGGGATGCCGGAAACTTCAAGGAAATGGACAAATACGAGAGGTTCGAGTTTCTTGCTAATCACAATACGGAAGTCCTTAGAAGAGAAGTGGAGCTTGCCAGAAACCTGATTTTTTCTGAGGAGCTAAGAGACGTCGTCGAGGCGAGGTCGAAAATCGTTCCCGAGACGGAGGTTATGCTGAGATTTGCGGACAGAGAATACGAGGTTTTCGAGAAGCAAACGCCGGTCTTTAGAAAATCGAAGCTCTACCCGACGACCGATAGCTCTTTCAGAAGAGTAGAGGTGAGGAGGTTCTTCGAAAGAGTAGAGAGGATATACTCCCCGAGGTCGAAGGTGGCTCTGCTGATCCCGTGCAGCGCTAAAAAGCCCTACATGTTATCGAAGACTCACAGAAGACTCAGAGATAAGCTTGGAAGTGCTTTAAGGGGCGTTAACGAAATAATAATCTCGTCTCCGTTTGTAGCACCAAGGGAGCTCGAGTTGATATATCCGATCGCGTTTTACGACACCCCCACGACCGGTGAGTGGAGCGAAGAGGAAATAGAGTTCGTAGCCCAAAAACTCTCTAAGCTGCTGCCAAGGTTCGAAAAGGTTTACGCTCACGTTCACGGAGGATACAGAAAGGTCGTTGAAAGAGCGTCCCAGCTGTCGGGAGTGGATGCGACTTTCGTTGACGACCTGAACGAATTGCGAAGACTCCTTGAAAACGAAGAGAAGGTGGACTTCGACTTATACTCCGAAATGCTCAGACACATGTCACTCTATCAGTTCGGAGTGGAACTCCACGCTAAAGCAAGAGGGAAATATCCGGAACTGAGGTTTTACAGAAATGGACTCGCGTGCAGGGTCGATACGAACTACGGCATGATCGATCTTTACTTCGACTTCGCGCTCGAACTGTTTGAAAGGAAAGTTTATACTGTCAGAATAGACGACTTCGACCCCAAGGGGACGATATTTGCAGCAGGCGTTCTCGAAGCAGACGAAAGGATTCGGCCGAACGACATAGTTGTGTTCTACAACGATACGTTACTCGGAGTAGCTCAGGCGGTGATGAGCGGAAGGGAAATGGAGGTATGCGACCAGGGTGTTGCGGCAGTAGTCAGGAGGAAGTTCGAGCTACCGCCTGACGTTTCCTCTCGCGAGGGAGACGATCACTCCAAAAAAGCAGATTAGCGAAAAAACTTCGAACGACTCTCTTATACTTTCGATCAGCAGGGGGTAAACTTCTGGCGTGATCGAAACTCTTCCGATGTGCGCTGAAAACGTGAGCATTACGACGGCCATGCTGAGGGTTTGTCCGACGACCCTCATCGTCGAGAGAGTCGCAGAGGCTAAACCATAGAATTTTCTTTCCACGGAACTCATTATCGCGTTAGTGTTCGGCGAGCTGAAGAGCGCGAACCCGAGACCGAGAATCGTTAAATTCAATACTATCCACGGGATCGGAGTGTTCGGATCGAGAAAAGAGAGGGCGAAGAGTCCAGCCGTTATCGTTGCCATCCCTATCGAGGCGACGACTTTTGGCTCCACTCTGTCGGAGATCCAGCCAGCGGCCGGTGAAAACACAGCCTGAACGACTGGCTGGGCGACGAGTATCACACCCGCCTGTCTTGGCGTTAGCAACTTTACGTACTGCAAGTAGAGGCTTAAGAGAAAAGCGGTGGCGAACGTGGACGTGTAGCTCAGAAGAGCGACGATGTTGGACAGGGTGAACGTTAAATTTTTTCTGAAGAGGTTCATTTCGATAACCGGAGACTCGGTTCTGTTCTCCCACAGAATGAAGAACACCAGCAAGAAGACTCCGACGATCACGAGTTCGGGACGCTCCGAAACGCCGACGATTATCGCGACGAGCATAGCGCTGTAAACGACTGAACCGATCAGGTCGAAGCTCTCACCTTTAGCGTCTGCCCACTCCGACCTTAGTTTCCAAAACGCGAGTGCTGTAATGAGAACTCCGAGCGGGACGTTGACGAGAAAAACGCTCCTCCATCCGAAGTGCTGCGTTAAAATACCTCCGAAGAACGGACCGAGACTCAGCCCTGTGTATACGGATGCGACGTTGATTCCGAGGACCTTTCCTCTTTCGCTCGCGGGAAAAACGGACGTCAGAATTGCGATTCCCGTGGAAAATATCATCGCCCCTCCGATTCCTTGGAGAACTCTGAACGCTATCAGCAAACTCGCGGAATTTGAAAGTCCAGAGAGCAGAGATCCGAGAGTGAATACGAGCGTTCCGATGACGAAAATCCTTTTTCTTCCTTTTATGTCTGCAAGTCTTCCGAACGGAACGAGGAACATTGCCGAAGAGAGAAGAAACGACGTCGCGATCCAGTTGAGAGTTATCGCGTCTACGCCGAACTCTTTTCCTATCGTCGGAAGTGCGACGTTTACCGACGAGAGTGTGAAGGGTGTGAGGAAGGAAGCGAGCGCGACAGTCAGGAGAGTGACCCTTCTCACGTTATCACCGCGCAGCCAATTTCGAAAGTTCCTTGAAAAGTTTTTCTGTCGGGTCGGAAATTTGCGTAACCTAAATTGCAATTGTGGAAATTTGATATAGAAACCTTAATATAATCATCCATAGAGCGATTGAAGGGGATGGCCATGAGAAAGTGGTTGGTAATTTCTTTAATAGTTCTCGCAGTTTTTGTAGCTGGGTGCACGAGCGAAGAAGTGAAGCCAACTCCTACGCCAGAGGTTAAGGAGACTCCTAAGGTGAAGGAAACGCCGAAAGCTGAAAAGACTCCGGAGGTTAAGAAGACACCTAAACCAACGCCAACTCCGAAGGAGACGCCGAAGAAGGTCGAGGCGAAGTCTCCAGTGGTTGAGTGCACGGTCTGTCACCAGAAGGCAGTTAAGTACAAGCCTCACGTTAACGGAGGTAAGCTCTGTGGCAACTGCCACGGATGGGACCCGCACAAGATCCACGTTGGACCCGGAACGATAAACCTCGACTGTAAGGTCTGCCACGGAACGCCGCCGAACCTGACGATTCCGAAGCCGATAGAAGAAGGAAGGACGGTCTGTGAGAACTGCCACGCGTATCCGGATGCCGTTAAGCCAAGCTACGGTAACCTCGTCAACATCCACCTGCCGAGAGGTAAATACTGCACGGTCTGTCACGGAACCGACATTCCTGGAATCCACAAGGCCGCTGATCAGTTTGCTGAAGAGTGAGTATGAGGAGAACGCTACTACTAATTTTTTTAACATCTCTTTTGCTGTTCTGCGTCTCAGAAAAACCACAGGAAGGTAAAACCATAGCGACTCCTACCGCCACTCCCGTTGTCGAGAAGACTCCGGAAGTCAAGGAAAAGGTGGAAAAACAGCTCCCGAGGTCGGAGTGTGAGAATTGCCACAACAACGAGAAGAGGCAGTACGTTCCGCAGGCGTATAAAATCGAGGGACACAAAAACGCGGACTACTGCATTTCCTGTCACCTGTCCAAGTATCTGAACGAGAGCAAACAAAAGTTGCTGGAGAGACTACACGAAAAGCACGTGACGAAAGCAGAGTGCACGAAGTGTCACAGAGAGATAGGAAAGAGCGAGTGGGAGTGTCTGAACTGCCACGGCGAAGACCCCTTCTCGCCGGGCAACAACCTGGTGGACATTCACAGGTATCGTGGCGTCCTCTGTGAAGACTGTCACGGAAGCGATTACCTGAGGATACACATGAAAAAGAAACCTTTCCCGGTGGAACTCAAACCGATTCCTCCAAAACCTTAAAGCTTTAATTTCGTTCCACTTATTTTTCGTTCCATGTATTTCGAGGTCAGGGAGTTAAAGTCCAAAGTGTTACAGCTGAGCCTCGAAAACGGAGTGTTGGAGAACGTCAAGTTCTCGGAATACTCCGGAAAGTCGTTTAGAGTCTTGAAGAACGGATTTTGGGGATACTTCGTGGGGAACGTTAGCGACGAGGAGGGTTTAAAGAGAGCCGAGAAGTGCGTCCTGTTTAAAGGGGATTCTGACGTTGACGATACTCCTTTCAGTGGCAAGTTCGTCTTCAAACAAAGGAAAAAGCTCGACGACATCTCTATCGAGGAAAAAATAGGTTTCCTGCAGGAAGTTGACAAGGTTTTGAACGAGGATGGAATCGTCAGCAGGAAGGTGACGTACCTCGAAGTTGAGAGAGAGGTGCTCGTCATAAATTCGAGCGGAGGCGAAATCTGGTATACCGTTCCGAGGTGTGGAGTCGTAATTCAGGCATACTCGAAAGACGGAACGCTTCAGTTTTACTCCGAGAGGTTAATGAAAGTTGGTGGATTTGAAGTCGTCGAGAAAGCTTTTGAAGTCGCCGAAGAGGTCGTAAAGATAGCCGTTCAGCTCACTAAAGCGAAGACGCCTCCTTCTGGCTACATGGACGTCGTAATGAATCCCTCTTTAACGGGAGTTTTCGTTCACGAAGCTTTCGGGCACGCGGCTGAATCCGACCACGTTCTTCAGAAAGCGAGCGTGCTCGACGGATTGCTCGGAAAGAAAGTTGCCGACGAATCGGTTACAATATACGACGATCCGACTGTGGAAGAGTTCGGATTCTATCCTTTCGACGACGAGGGTTACAGGGCTGAGAGGAAAGTAATCGTGGAGAACGGAATTCTGAAAAGCTATCTGCACTCGAGGGAGACGGCTAAGAAGCTTGGAGGAAAAGCCGGAAACGGCAGAAGCGACGCTCTTGACTTTCCGATCGTCAGGATGAGCAACACTTTCTTAGCTCCCGGGGATTACACACTCGAAGAGCTACTCGAGGAGGTTAAAGAAGGCGTCATACTTTTCGGTTCGCGAGGCGGTGAAACGAATCCCGCAACCGGCTACTTCCACTTCAGCACGAAGTACGGATTCATCGTCAAGAACGGAGAGATGAAGGAGATGATTAGAGATGTCTCTCTAAGCGGAAACACGCTGGAGATTTTAAGAAATGTGAAGCTCGGGAAGGAAATAGAATTCGATCCCGGTTTCTGTGGTAAGGCGGGACAGCTAGTCCCGGTAGCAGACGGCGGACCTTACACACTCGTAAAGGCGTTTGTAGGGGGCGAGTAGATGTTGAGGAAGCTCGAACTCTTTGATCACTGGGAAGTTTACGAGGTCGAAAGCAGATACTACTCGATTTCGATAGAGAAAAACGAAGTTAAGAACGTCGTCGAGGAATACGAGAGAGGTTACGCGATCAGGGTTATAAAGAACGGAAAGGTTGCTTTCGCATCGTCCACGAAGCTCGACGACAGGATCGTTGAGAAACTGGAAAAGCTCGTGAGAGTTTCCGGAGAGAGGCTTGAAGAATTTCCAGAAGTTGGAAAGGCTGACGTCTCGGGGATATACGATAGAAACCTTGAAGATCCTCTTGAAGTTTTGAAAGACACTTACGAGACGATCGAAGCTGAGAGAAGTTGCAACATAGCGAGCGGCGGAATAGAGGTCGAGGTTTTGAGAAGAAAGGTGGTTAACGACACCGGCGAGGTCGAGGAAAAGTCGACGTTCTTCACAATTTACTTGGAAGCAGTCCACGAAGGCGGAAGCGCATACGAGTTCGATGGGAGCAGAAAAGCAGATTTAGACGTTTCTGAACTCACGAAGAGAGTCTGTCAGCTCGCAATAGACGATTCCAAATCCGAAAGGGCAGAGAGGAGAGTTTGCGACGTCGTTTTGTCGCCTTTAGCACTGCACCAGCTTCTATACTTCGCGCTGTATCCGTCTTTTAACGGAGAAAACGTCGTAAAAGGTAGAAGCGTCCTCGCAGGAAAGAAGGGTGAAGCCGTTTTCGGAGAGAACATCTCAATGTACGACGACCCCACTATCTCTGGCGCGCTGTTCTCTTTTTCCTTCGACGACGAAGGCGTTAAGGCGAGGAGGAAGCTCCTCG
>CAYXDX010000009.1:0-34055 GCA_964463865.1 uncultured archaeon
AGTATCGATCTGCTTTTCAGAACGCAGTTAAGTCCGACCGTGCGACTAACTCGGTAAGAAACAAAAAATTTTATATCTCAACAGAAATTTTCCCACAGTGTTCGAAATTCTGAGGTTTCTGGTCGCCACGGAGTTAGCCGGCGTTCTCGCATACCCGCTACTTTCGAGAGTCTTCGAAGATTCTTACTCCCTGAGTAAACCAATCGGACTTGCGTTGCTGACGACCGTCACTATTGTCCTTTCTCTGCTGTTCGACTTCTATACGAGCGTTTTAGTATCAACAGTTATTCTGATTCTCGCTTTCGCAATCTCTCTCAGGCGACGCAGAATTAAGCCTGACAAAAACGTCCTGGAAGAAGAGCTCGTTTTCGTGTTAGCGTTCGCACTGGCCGTATTTTACCTCTCATTTAAACCCGAAATTTACTACGCCTATTCGGAGGACTTTACGGATTTCGCGTTTCTCAAGTCTATTTTAAGGTTCGGCGTTCCGCTGAGGGACCCGTGGTTCGGAGGAGAGTTTCTTCGCTACTACTTCTTCGGCCACGTCGTTTCTGCTTCCTTAATAGTCCTCTCCGGCGTCAAACCCGAGGTCGGCTACAACCTGGCCGTAGCGACGTTTTACGCTCTCGCAGTTCAGCTCGCTTACTGGCTCGGAAAGAGGATCGCCAAAAACAGACTTTACGGGATTTTCTCGGCAATTTTTGTGAACTTGCTCGGGTTCTTTTCCGGATTTCTTCAGCTGACCTCCTTTTTGTTTAAAGTTCAGCTCCTAAACTTCAAACCCGAAAACGCCTCGCTTCACAGCTGGCTCTTACACTTTGACTCTTCGGCATCTACGCGACTGGTTCCGGGGGCTATCGTCTTCTATCCGTTCTTCACGTTTCTTCAGGGAGACATGCACGCGCACTTCATGTCGATACCGTTCCAGCTGGCAGTTCTCGGCATCGCTTACATGCTTTACGAGAGGTTCACCAAGGAAAGTTTTCTTCTAAGCCTGTATCTCCTATTGTTTCTCTCCGGTCTTCATACCTGGTCAGTCTTGCCGTGCGCGTTCGCGCTCCTTCTGACCTGCTACTGCTCCACGAAGAACAGGTATTTCATCTATCCCCTCGCACTCTTTCCAGCTGCGTTAGTTCTTCTTCTTTTCAACGGATCGATCGGTATCGTGGACGTCAGAACGAGCTTTCTCGAATCTTTCCTCGTCTTCGCACCGTTTTTCGTCGTAACGTTCCTATACTCGTCAAAAGCGTTGAAAGTTCGAGAGCTCTTCATCGCTGCCCTCTTCGTTCCAATTGGATTAGCCCTGAACTTTCAGCTACTCTTTTTGTTTCCGCTGGCGATTTTTCTTCTGAGAAAAGAGAAGTTCGAGGACGTTCTAATGTCAGTTGCGTTGCTAACTTTACTCTTCTGCGAACTTTTCTTCTTCAACGATCCGCTTGGAAAACCGTTCGAGAGGATGAACACCGTCATGAAGCTTTACATCTCCGTCTGGATCTTCTGGGGATTCTCGTCGTCTTTACTACTTTCGAAGCTCGAAAGAAAGTTTTTCGTTCTGGCTACGATTTTCATCGCCCTTTCGCTCGTTCATCCACTTGCTTCTCTCATCTCCATGCCCAACAACGACGCGTTCGGAAAAACCGAAAAGCTGACCCTCGACGGAATGGAGTGGTTAAGAGAAAAGCATCCGGACGAGTTCGAAGCGATTAAGTGGTTAGAAAACAAATCGGGCGTCGTGCTGGAAGCTCCAGGAGATGCCTACACATACTCTTCCCGCGTCTCCACTTTTACAGGCTTGCCCACCGTTCTGGGCTGGAGAACCCACGAGATTATGTGGGGGAGAAGCTGGAGCGATGTCGATAGCAGAGGAAAAGACGTCGACGAAATTTACCTGAACGGTAGCTTGAAGCTGATCGAAAAATACGGAATTCGATATATCTTCTTCGGAGAGGTCGAAAAAGAGAGATACAATGTGAACGAACTTGATTACCCCTGGTTAAAGGTCGTTTTCAAACGGGGAAACGTTACGATCTACGAAGTCTCGCCAGATAGCGCCAAGAAATAGTCGTGGTTCGGGCTACTACCTCCTAACCTTCCACCTCGTCAAAACGCCTTCGCCAAGTCTTCTAACTTCCAGCAATTCGAGTTTTATCGGCTCAACAAACGATTTCCCGTCAGCTATCGTCGGTGAGTTTTTCCCGGCAATTATCAAGTTGCCGTAATAGACGTAAATCTCGTCGACGAGGTTTTCCGCGAGCAACGAGCTTATCAGTTCACCACCTCCTTCGACCATCACTTTTCTAACGCCGATGTAATACAGGAACTCCATGAGGTCGCTCAGGTTTACTCTGTCCTCTCCAGAAACGAAGATCGTCGCTCTTTTTTCCAGTTTCCTCAGCTTTTCTACGTCGGCCTTCTCGGAAACTGCTAAAAGCGTTTCGGCCTCGGCGTTCAGAACGAGCGCGTCCTCAGGTATTCTCGCCCTGCTGTCGACCACAACTCTCAGAGGATTTTCAGGCTTCCCCTTGGCAACTCTTTCCCTTCTGAGTCTTTCGCTCTTCACGACGAGTCTCGGGTTGTCTGCCAGAACCGTTCCGATACCCACCATTACAGCGTCGCTCTCCGCTCTAAGTCTGTCCACTCTCTCCAAGTCTTCCTCGCAGGAGATCTTTAACTGCACCCTCCTTTCGTCGCTTATCTTTCCGTCCACGCTCGCAGCTACGTTAACGAAAACGAACGGTCTCATAGCAGGAACTTCTTTTTGGCTTCTAAGACCCTCTCTTTTTTGCCTCGGAACTTTATGACGACGTGACCAGGCTTCGGATACGAACCGATTTCGACGTCGGGAAACGACTCGACGACTTCGTTGAGTTTCTCCAGCAAATCTTCCTCCTTTCCTTCGACGATTACCTCTTCTTCCCAGTATTCGAGTTTTTCAAACCTCTTCACTATTTTTTCGAACGTGTCTCTCATCTCAGCAGGAACTCCCGGTAAAGCCGCTACTTTACCCACGACGAACGCTGGAGCCACGCCGACGTCGTTGGGAATTACCTCACTGCCTTCCGGGATTCTCGCCACCTTCTCCACGACTTCTCTCTTGTCCGTCCACCTTTTAACCTGCTCCACAGCTTTTTCGTCGAGGACGAGGTTTCTGTTCAGAGCAATCGCTATCGCCTCAGCCGTCACGTCGTCGTGCGTGGCTCCAAGTCCACCGGTTACGAATATGAAGTCGAACCTCATGAGTCTCCGTATTTCTTCGACGATGTCCTCGACCCTGTCGGGGACGACGACGATCCTCTCCACCCTGTGACCCATCGATGAAAGTCTCGCGGCCATGAACTTCGCGTTGTCGTTCGCTATGTCTCCTCTGAGCAGTTCGTTCCCCACACTAACTATTGCGAACCTCATCTAATCACCTTTGGGACTTCAACTTCTTTTAAAGCTTCCTCGACGACGTCTTCTCCGGTGTAGCCTTCCACCGCATACTCTATCTTAACTATAATCCTGTGGGCGAGCGTTTCTTTGGCGACGGATTTAACGTCGTCCGGAATTACGTAGTCTCTGCCGTCCATGGCTGCTAACGCTCTCGCCATTTTCATTAAAGCCAAGCCACCTCTCGGACTCGCTCCGAGCTCTACTATTTCGTGTTCCCTCGTTTTCCTGACGATTTCCGCTATGTATCTCAGCACATCCTCGTGAACGTAGATTTCCTCGACGAACTTCTGCATTCTCCTGAACTCTTCGAGCGTCACGACCGCTCTAACCTCGTCCGTGGGGTCGTCCTTCTTCCAGGCTATCCTCCTCCTAAGTATCTCCACTTCCTCGTCTACGCTTTTCGGATATCCCGGCCTCAGACGAATGAGGAACCTGTCGAGCTGAGCTTCTGGAAGAGGATACGTCCCCTCCTGCTCAACTGGGTTCTGGGTTGCTATCACGAAGAACGGCTCCGGGAGTTTCAGTGTTTCTCCTTCTATCGTAACCTGCCTCTCCTCCATGGCTTCAAGCAGTGCAGCCTGAGTTTTGGGAGGGCTCCTGTTAATCTCGTCCGCAAGAAGAACGTTCGTGAAGATCGGCCCCTTTACGAGCTCGAACCTGCCCTCTCTGAAAACCTTCGTCCCCGTTATGTCAGCCGGTAATAAGTCGGGCGTGAACTGAATCCTCCTGTATTCAGCTCCAATAACTCTCGCAAACGCCTTCGCGAGCAAAGTTTTACCGAGTCCGGGATAGTCCTCGAAAAGAACGTTTCCGTTGCAGAGAGCGGCTGCGAGAGTTTTCTCGACGACGTCGCTACTCGTAACGAACACTTTTTTTACTTCCTCCACGATTCTGGCACACAAATCTTCGAACGTCATCCAACTTCCTCCAGCTTCTTTTTCACCTCAAAAACTACCTTCTCCCTACTTTTTCTATTCTTCTTCAAAATTCTCTCTTTCTCCCACGAAAAAGCGAGTTTTGGCACCTTCTTATCGCTGTAGTTGACGAGCGGAGAGAGAACGTCGGAAACCTCCGCAGGAGTTAAACCTGCGTCGAAAAGAGCTTTCGCGATTTCGAAAATCAGCGTCGATTTCTCTCCGAATTCGATGAACCGCTTTTCGGCGTCGTTTATTTTTTCCACAGTTTCCTCAACCACAGCTTTCCTCACGGTAACGATTTCGTCCTCGCTGATTTCACTCCGGATCGACGAGATCGACTTTAGCACAAGCGCCGAGACGACTACCCAGTCGGCAAAGTTTCGCAGAGGCTGTAACGGTATGAGCTGTCTCAGGTTGTAGTATATCGCGATCGTTAAAAGGAAGACGAGGACCGTTCCCCTCAGGTAACGCAGACTTTCGAACCTCTCGCTGATTTCCGGAAGGAGAACCGTAAGGACTATTGCAAAGGCGATCGCGAGAGTCGTGTAGAGCAAGTAGTTTCCGAGAGGGAACTTTCTGCTAAGAAGGTATCCGGACGCGAGTAGCATCAGCACCGACGTTGCTACCACGAACTTCTGATACTTCCCGGCACTTACCTTCAGAAGAGCAAAAGAGAACAGCAGGACGAGAACTTCCAACGGTAGTTCTACGTTAAACTTTTTCGAGAGAGGAATGAGAACGAAGTAAATCGCCAGAGGAACGAAGATCGGCGCGAAGCCCCGCTTCTTCGTTAAGCTGTACGCGATCGCAAAAACCATGGAGACGAGCAGTTCGTCCCACCTGAGAAAGTAATACGCCAAGAGGAATGCTGCCGCTACCACGAAGGCCATCAAGCCCCGACACCTCTCAGCGACGACCAGACAGTAACGAAGTCATCTCTCCTGTAACCCCTTCTCTTTCCGTATCTGAAATCTTCGAAAACCCGTATGAACCTCTCACTTTCCACGCCGATAACTTTCGCGATCTCTCTTGCAGTCATGCTCTTTGTGTCGTATCCCCTCCTCCTCAGAGTGCTCTCGAGATCTTCAAGCATCTTAACCACCGCCTCACCGTAGTCGCTGACGATCGTCAACTCGTGCTCCTCTTTGAAAGTTCTGAAGAGTCGCTTCTTTACGGCTGTGAGAGTGTACTTTCCCGGAGTTTCGAAAACTACAGGCGACATCACTCTGGAGTTGTCCAAAAACACCTCGCAGTTTTTTGCAACGAAAACTATTTCTTCTCCCGACTTCCACACGTTGGGCAAATCCGGATGCTCTTTGACGAACTCGATTCCGAACTCTGGTTTTCTCAGCAAGATTATCAACGGTAGCGCGGCGACGAGGAGGTAGTAGAGAGGCAAGCTCCTTTTAAGCGTAAACCTCGCCGGATAGTGGAATTCGTCACCTTCAAAGACAATTTCGTATTCGTTTTCGCTTTTAACTTTGGCGTATCCGTTTTTCACGACGACTCTTTCTCCGTTAACGATTATCGTCCCGTTGTAATCGGAATAGCTGTCGTAAACGTGAATCTTGTCACCAACGAGCTCTACACGAATTCTGTCCATGACCTTAACTCTGACCACCGTCTCGTATCCTGCCACGCTCACGTTCAGGTAGTAGTATCCGGCTTTTTCGAACTTAATCGGGACGAAAACTCTTCCGTTTTCAGCTTTCAGCTCCACGCCGTTAACCGTCAGGCTTCCGCTGAAAGCTTTCTTGCCGAAGTATACGGTCAAATTGATCCCCTCCCTGCCGACTTCTCCAACCTCGCTTTCTATCGTAAACTCCCCAACGTAAACTTTCAAGTCCTTCTTCGCCTCTTTTACGAATTCCCCGCCGGGGTAGTAGAAGCTCACGACGTGCTCTCCTTCGCTCAGGTTCAGAGAGACGTTAAATACACCGTTTTCGTCAGCTTTAACTTTTTTCGCGAGACTTCCGTCGACGTAAACGAAAATTTCCGCGTAAGGTACGCTGATCGAACCTTCAAAAACGTAGCTCCTCGGAACGAACTTCGGAGCTTCGACTTTCAGCTCCGGAACCTCGTAAATTCTAATTTTGGGATCGCTCCAGGATTCCGCGAACGCAAAGCTTCCAGTAAAGTGCGCCAAAACGTCGTATTCTCCTCTAACCTCCGGAACGCGTAGCGATCCGGAAAACGATCCGTTTTTAACCGCCAAGACTCCAAGTAAAATTTCTGGACGTTTTTCCTTACCTATGTATACCTCCACGTATCCGTTTACGGGCTTTTCAGCCTCTACGACGCCCTCAATTCTCATCACGCCACCGCTCACAACTTCTTCGTCCACGTGCGTTATTAACGTCTTCGTTTCGATCTTTTTCCCGTTCGACGGCGTCGGATCGAACTCGATCCACTTACCGTCGACGAAGGCTTCGGCCCACATGTGGGCCTGATCGGAGAAAACCGTTTGATTTCTCTCCGTCGGCAAAGCGAGGTAGCCAAAAACGGCCCTCGCAGGAATACCTATGCTTTCGGCCATTACGACGAAAGCTGACGCGAAGTGTTTGCAAACACCCTTCTTCTCTACAAACAGAAAACGATATACCGGATCCTCGCTTCCGGGAGTGTATTCGTGAGAATACTCGTAATTTTCCCTCAAAAACGTCTCTATTCTTTTTAACTTCTCATAGTCGCTGCCGCTTCCCGCAACGCTTTCGGCGAGCTTCCTTATCTCCTCGAGCTCAGCACTGCTCATTAATATCCTCGTGTGCTCTGGTCTTTCCTCCACTCTCCCCATGATTCCGTAGTAACTCCTGTTGACGCTGCCCTTGAAAACGTCCCCGGACTCGTTGAACGACGCTTCTATCGTAACGACCACAGTGTCTTTCGTCACCGGGACGAAGTCGAGCTCCACGATCGGCGTTACTTTGTAACTTTTTCCAAAAATAGCCTTCTTCGTTTCGTCGGAGAATGTCCTGTCGTCTATCCAAACGCCGTTTTCGTATTTCGTGCTGACCGCAGTTCTTAGTCTGAAGTGCTCGTCGTCGAGTCCCTCTACGTAAAACAGAGGAACTTTCGGAAAGTCCGTGAACTTCCTCAGGTCTGCTAACGCGTTTTTACTCTCAGAACCTTTGAACTCCCCGTAAATATTGTCCGAGATCTTCAGACCTCTGATACCGCCCATACCCGTGTTGCTGAAGTCGAGAGACGACACGAAGACGAAGATGAGAATTACTGCCAATACCAACACGGCTTCCCTCATCTTCTCATCACCGCGTAGAGTATGAGCATGGCCACGCCCATGACCCCGAGCACGAAAGCGTTGTCGACCTTTGGAATCCCTCTGTAAACGATGAATATCGAGCTCGAAATCAGCAGGGTTATCGCGCTCAGCGGGGCTGCGGGAAACTCACCGTAGATCTTTCTTTTTATGATCGCAGAGGAGTAAACTTCCGAAGAGACGTAAAGGGACGATATCGCAAAGATAAACGCCACTTCCGGAGATCTCGCGTGAAGCGTGAGCTGTAAGACTCTGAACTTCTCGTCACCCGTCAGGAAAAACATGAAGTCCAAGAAAGACTTGAACAGCTCGGACGAAGGAAGATAATGCGGCAGGGTCATCGCGACCGCCAGAGCGAACACCCAGAGAGGATACGGATTCGAGTTTCTGACGTAGAGAACAATTGGAAGTATTAGAGTCACAAGAAAGTAGTCCGGATTAACGATCGCCGCAGCTTCCGAACTTCTGAACGCGAGGTAGCCGAGTGCAAGAGAGAGTTCCGCGAACAGCAACCTGATCATCCGACGACACCCACCAGCTTCTCGACGCTCTCCTCTACATCGAACAGCACCTTGCGTGCAATTCCCTTCAGAGATCTCCTCCTCACGACGTCGACGGTAATATCTCCGAGGGTGTTTCCCCTCTTCGTCACCGAAAAAACCACGCACTCGAAGTTTGGAACCTTCCTTACGAAGTTCTTCGGCTTGGAATACTCTGCTCTCGTAATGACGAAAATTACCGGCTCGTAAAGGTAGAGCATTTTCTTCATTTTTTCTCGAGCCTCTTCAAGGTTTTCATGGCCACTCGCTTCGAGAGTTGCCAGCAGGTCAAATATCTTCTTTACCTGCCTTTTTCCGAAGTCCGGATACACAGTCAGGCTTTTTCCGAGGACGTAAAGCCCGATTTTGTTCCCCTTCAATCCGTAGTAACTTACGAGAAACGAGCACAGTTCGAGAGCTTTGTTGAAGTATTCTCCGATCATGTATTCGTTAGCGTCAAGAACTATCCACACGGTCTTTTTACCCTCCTTTTCGTATTCGTTCACCATTACGCTACCGGTCCTCGCGGTGGCTTTCCAGTTTATGAACTTCACAGGGTCGGAAGGCGTGTAATCTCTTATCTCCTTGAAGTCCGTTCCCGGAGCGCCGACCCTCGCTCTGTCCACGTCCACGAGCGGAGACTTTGCAACACTCCTGATTTCTCTCATCTTTCTCCTGTATATCCTGCTCTTGACTTCAAACTCGATTCCTACATTTATCGTCTTTCGACTTTCGAGAGAAAGCGAAAAGTTTTCCACCACCACCAGAAGTCTCTTCAAATTGTAAAACCCTATCTTTTTCGCTTTTCCAGAATAGCTCAACTCCACGAGCCTGTATCCGACGACGAGAGTTACCAAGTAATTCTTACCTTCCGTAACCTCCACTCTCTCGTCGAGTTCGTGATAAACCTTAACGACGCCGAATCCGTATAGCTTGAGCCTGATTCTCACGCTAAATTTCTCTCCGACGAACCGCGGCGGTTCGAATTTAACCTCCTCTATAGCTACTCTAACGATTCCGGGAACCACAACCGGAATCAAAGGAATCAGGGCCGCCAGCACGAGTTCGGGAATTATCATCACTACGCCGAGCGTTAGGAGGAGCGTTGCAGACCTCAGTGCAGCCGACGTTAAACGTTTCACATTTTGGTTTTGCAAAAACGAAGACTTAACACTTACGATCGTTTTCTAAACTCGGTTCGAGCAAGCGTTTAGGAAAACGTTTTATTCTTCTCCAACGTTTTCCATCACGTATGGAAGTATTTAAAGGAGTCTACGCCTACGTCTGGGGTTCAGCTTTTAGCGACTGTTCGAACTCCTACATAATCAGGGGCGACTCCACTATCATCATCGACCCGGGAAGCTACAAGAGTTACACGAACCTGTTCGGCTTAATGAGAAACGACGGAATAGAAGACGTCGACTTTGTGTTCGCGACGCACCTTCACAAAGACCACGTCGAAAGCGCTCCAATGTTTCTGAGAAAGGGCGCGCTGCTCTCCTACAGCGAAAAGGAGAGGAGGAGCTTTCACTTCAACTTGAAGCCCGACTTCGAAATGCCGAAAGTCCTCGATTTCGGCGTTCAAGTTGAAGTCCTGGAAACTCCCGGACACACGGAAGGTAGTCTGACGTTTTACATTCCCGAATACGCTGCTGCGATAACCGGAGACCTGATATTCGAAAACGGCGTTCCTGGAAGGTGGGACTTGGAGGGTGGGAATAAAGAGGACCTCGTCAGGTCGCTCGAAAAAATTTCCGACCTCGATCTGGAATTCATACTTCCCGGGCACGGAAGAATTTTCAGCGGAAGGAAAGGAATCAAAGCCCTGATTGAAAAAGCTATACATATAACCACAAAATATTAAACAAAGCAAAATATTAATTTTTGAAGAGACAAACATTAATTTACTCCTGCATTAGATTATTCGATGATTGTTACGCTCGACAAATTCTTCCCGCTCTTCGATAAGGAGGAGGGGAATTACGCTTTAGTCAAGTTCTCGGAGGAGCTTAGAGAATATCACGCACGACTGCTGAAAGAAGTGGAAAGGGTATACGAAATCGCGAGAAAAGCGAGAGCGCTGGGACTTGATCCCTATCCTGACGTAGAGATACCCGTGGCCAAGAACATGGCCGAGAGAGTCGAAAAACTTCTGAAGATAGACGGAATAGCGAAAAAGATAATGGAACTCGAAGAAGAAGGTCTCTCAAGAGAGAAAATATGTTTTGAAGTCGCGAAGTGTATCGTCGAAGGAGAGTTCGGAAAGTTCAGCAGAGAAGAGGCTATAGACAAAGCCGTAAGGGCTGCCGTTGCCATTCAGACTGAGGGCGTCGTCGCCGCTCCGATAGAGGGTATAGCTAAAATTAAAATCGACAAAAACTTTGACGGGACGGAATTCCTGAAGATATATTACG
Source organism: uncultured archaeon (assembly GCA_964463865.1). Lineage (GTDB taxonomy): Archaea > Halobacteriota > Archaeoglobi > Archaeoglobales > Archaeoglobaceae > Ferroglobus. Next base: position 10,580 of record CAYXDX010000009.1, read on the forward strand.
CAGGACCGATTAGAAGTGCCGGTGGAACTGCTCAGGTTATCTCTGTTTTGGTCGGAGATTACGTTCGAAGGCTGCTCGGAATAGACAGATACAAACCCACCGAAGAGGAGATACTCAGATACTGCGAGGAGATACCGCTCTACAAGAAAGTCGCCAACCTTCAATACCTCCCGAGCGACAAGGAGATCAGGCTGATAGTTTCTAACTGTCCGGTTTGCATAGACGGAGAGCCTACAGAAGACGTCGAAGTCAGCGGATACAGGAACCTGCCGAGAGTCGAAACGAACAGGGTTAGAGGAGGGATGGCACTCGTAATAGCAGAAGGTATAGCGTTAAAGGCTCCGAAGTTGAAAAAGGTAGTCGATTCTATCGGAATAGACGGCTGGGAGTGGCTGGACGAGTTGATAAACAAGGGAGGAGACGAGGAGGAAGAAGAGGTAAAGCCGAACGACAAATACCTCTCGGACATAGTCGCCGGAAGGCCGATACTCTGCCATCCGTCGAGAAAAGGAGGCTTCAGGCTCAGATACGGAAGAGCGAGAAATTCTGGGTTCGCTACGGTCGGAATAAACCCTGCGACGATGGTTCTGACAGATGGATTCATAGCGATCGGAACGCAGCTGAAAATCGAAAGACCCGGAAAGGCTGGAAGCGTCGTTCCCGTTACGAGCATAGAAGGTCCGACGGTTAGACTAAAGAATGGAGACGTGCTGAGAGTAGACTCCTACGAAGAGGCACTGGCCATAAAAGATCAGGTCGAAAAGATAATTGACTTGGGAGAGATACTCATAAACTTCGGCGACTTCCTTGAGAACAACCACCCGCTCGTCCCATCCTCATATGTTTACGAGTGGTGGATACAGGAAGTAGAGGGAGTTCTTCCAAAAAAGGATTACAGGAAGATTAGCGAGGCAGAGGCCTTAAAGCTTTGCGACGAATACGGCGTGCCGCTCCATCCGAGCTACACATACCTCTGGCACGACATAAGCTTCGAAGAGGCCAAATACCTCCAGGAATGGGTGTCCAAGGGTAAGATAGAAGGAAAATACGGGAAAAGCTGCCTCGTCTTAGAGATGGACGAAAGAGGGAAAGAGATTCTCGAAAAAATACTGCTCCCGCACAAGGTTAGAGACGGTAAAATAGTCGTAGAGCAGTGGAGAGTGTTCGTTCGATGCCTCGGCCTCGACGAGAGTTTGAAAGTCGTGAAGACTTGTAAAGAAGGTAAAGACGGTTTGGACTTCGTTAGAAAAGTTTCTGGACTCGACGTCAGAGCTAAAGCTCCGACGAGGATAGGAGCGAGGATGGGCAGACCCGAGAAGTCGAAGGAGAGAAAGATGTCTCCACCGCCGCACATACTCTTCCCGCTCGGCCTCGCCGGTGGAAAGACGAGGAACCTGAAAGAGGCCGTAGAATACAAAGGAAACGGAGAAAAAGGAGTAATTGAAGTTGAGCTCGCTCTGAGAGTCTGTAAGAGTTGCGGCAAAGAAACGTTCTGGTTGAAGTGCGATTGTGGATCCTTAACCGAGCAGATCTACCAGTGTCCAAGGTGCGGAACGAAGACGAAGTCGGAAGTCTGCAAGAGCTGTGGAGTGGAGACGAGAGGCTACAAGACCTGGAAGGTAAACGTGAAGCAGCTTTACGAGGAAGCGAAGAAGAGGCTTGGAGTTAGCGTTGAAGGTGTGATAAAAGGCGTCATCGGTCTAACTTCGAAGAACAAGTTCGCCGAAAGGATAGAAAAAGGTTTGCTGAGAGCTCTGCACGACGTATACGTGTTCAAAGACGGGACGATAAGGTACGACATGACGGACTTACCGATTACGCACTTCAAACCGAAGGAGATCGGCGTTAGCGTGGAAAAACTCAGAGAGCTCGGATACAAGCACGACTACAAGGGCAACGAGCTGAAGAGAGACGATCAGATAGTAGAACTAAAGCCTCAGGACATAATTCTTTCGAAGAAGGCCGCTAAATACCTCCTGAGGGTCGCAAAATTCATAGACGACCTCTTAGTAAAGTTCTACGGTCTCGAGCCCTTCTACAAGGCAGAAAAAGAGGAAGATCTAATCGGCCACCTCGTAATCGGATTGGCTCCTCACACCTCTTCCGGCGTCCTCGGAAGAATAATAGGCTTCGTAGACGTAAACGCAGGATACGCTCATCCGTATTTCCACGCTGCGAAGAGGAGGAATTGTGACGGAGACGAAGATTGCGTCATGCTACTCCTCGACGGTCTCCTGAACTTCTCAAGAGAGTTCCTCCCGGAGAAAAGAGGGGGTCAGATGGATGCCCCTCTCGTCCTCACTACCATACTTGATCCGAAAGAGGTCGACGGAGAGGTCCACAACATGGACATAGTCGAGAGGTATCCGCTCGAGTTCTACGAAGCTACGCTGAGGTTCGCATCTCCGAAAGACGTCGTTGAACTCATAGAGAGGGTCGAAGACAGGCTTAAAGACGAAACTAAATACTACGGACTCAAATTCACGCACGACACAGAGAGCATAGCCCTCGGAATAAAGGAAAGCTCCTACAAGAGTCTGAAATCCATGGAAGACAAAGTGAGGGCTCAGATGAGTCTCGCGGAGAAGATACAGGCGGTGGACGAGAACGACGTGGCAGAGAGAGTTATAACCTCGCACTTCCTCCCAGACATAATAGGGAACCTCAGAGCCTTCTCGAGGCAGGAGTTCAGGTGTGTGAACTGCAACGAAAAGTTCAGAAGGATTCCTCTCAGCGGAAAGTGTGGTAAGTGCGGTGGAAACGTCATTCTGACCGTTCACGAAGGTGGAATAGTAAAATATCTTGACGTCTGCAAGAGTCTGGCAGAGAACTATTCAGTGAGCGAATACACGAGGCAGAGGATAAAGCTGATAGAAGTAGAAATCAGATCCCTGTTCGAAAGCGAACTCGAAAGACAGGTGAAGATAAGTGAGTTCTTTTAAAGTTCAGATATTCGGAGCTGGTGCACTCGGAAGCCTCTTCGGAGCTCTAATTCAGTTATCCGGACACGAGGTCGTCTTCGTCGCGAGAGGTGATCAGCTGAAAGCTCTCAGAAATCTTCTCAGGATCGAGGGACTAATGAGGGCAGAGCTGAAAGTCAAAGCGAAAGCGGAACCAGAAGATGCAGACGTCACGTTCGTCACAGTAAAAGCCTACGACACGAGGAATGCGGCCGAAAAACTATCGTCGATAGATCCAGGAGTTGTCTGCAGCCTCCAGAACGGAATAGGCAACGAGGAAATTCTTGCAGAATACTTCGACGACGTGGTCGGAGGCGTAACGACCTACGGAGCGAACGTAAAAGTTCCTGGAACCGTAGTTTTCGCAGGTAAAGGGGAGACGTTCATCGGGAAGTTCAAAGGAGGCGGGGTTTCCCTCGTCGAAGAAGTCCTCGAAAGCTCGGGGATAGCGGTTAAAGTCGTCGAAGACATAAAAGAGAAGATATGGGAGAAGGCAGTGATAAATTCCGTAATTAACCCGATAACCGCCCTTTTCGACGTGAAAAACGGAGAAATAGTAAAAAACGAGTTTCTCTGGAGGCTCGCGGAAAGGACTGCTAAGGAGTCGCAAAAGGTAGCCGAGAGCGTCGGATATCGTTTTAACGCCGTAGAAGTCGTCAGAAGCGTAGCGGAAAGGACTGCAGAAAACGTGTCCTCGATGCTTCAGGACATTAGAAGAGGGAGGAGAACTGAGATAGACTACATAAACGGAGCGATAGTGAGAGAGGGGGAGAAGAGGGGGGTTGAAGTTTGCTACAACAGGTTCCTGTGGGATAGCGTTAAGGCTCTCGAGAGGGTGAGAGGTTGCAGGAAGTAGCGCTCGTTATCCTCACTTCCGCCTCGCCGATTTCCGAGCTGAGAGGAGGAATTCCTCTCGCGCTATACCTCGGTTTCGACCCCGCGGAGGCATACATTCTTGGAGTTCTCGGAAACATCCTTCCGGTTCCGCTTCTCTTCTTCGTCCTTTCGAGAGTTGAAAAGCTTATATCTTTGCTACCCTTTCTCGGAAGAGTTTACGAGAAGAGCGTAGAAGTCGCGCTAAAGAGAAAAAGCGTCGTGGAAAAATACGGATACCTCGGTCTAACACTCTTCGTGGCGATACCTCTGCCAGTTACCGGAGCGTGGACGGGGACGTTAATCGCGTTTCTACTCAGAATGAACCCGGTTAAATCGACGATCTTTATATTTTCAGGTATTTTAATAGCTGGTGCGCTCGTGCTGTTTGTCAGCTCCGCAATTTAGATGACAAATACCCTTTCTCTCTTCATTTCCGGAACGTTGGCCTTGGCGTTCCTCCTGATCGTCTTAATTATCTCGTCTCCAAACATCCTTTTCATTCTCTTAAGGTTCGAAATGAAACAACCGGGTATCCTCACGTCGGCTATTTCTTCAAGTTCCTCTGCGGTCTTCACGAACTCGTAAAGGCTTTCGACTCTTTCGACGTCCAAACCGAGCTTCAAGAGTGGTTTCTCGTCGTAGATGGACAAAGGCTGAAGGAACAACTCCGCTTCGTTTTCTGACGCGAACTCGGCAAGCTTGTAAAGATCTTCGTCGTTAATTCCCGGGAGGTGAATGCTCCTGATTATCGTCTTCATGCTCGTATTCGAGCAGATTTTCACGGCTCTGACCACGTTTTCGAAAAGATCTTTTCCGGTAATTTTCAGGTATTTCTCCCTGTCGAAGACGTCGAGACTTATCATAACGAGGTCGAAAACCTTCTCAAGCTTTTCCGCTTCGCTTTCCCCTATGAGGGTCCCGTTCGTTTGCAGATCCAACCTCGCGTCGAACATGTCCTTTAATCTCTTTGCGACTCTCACGACTTCGTCCACGCCAGCTACGAGCGGTTCTCCGTATTGCGAAATCGTAATTCCCTTAACGTTCTCGGTATCTCCGTAATATCCCGGAAGTGGAGCTTTACCCTTTTCCACTGCTACCTTCGAGTAACAGTAAATGCAACTCAGATTGCACTTCGTCGTTATCTCGTAGCTCGGATGATGCTTCGGATTCACTTTCGTTTCGTCTATACCCTCACAGCACGTGCAGTGCGTCGAATACCTCACGGGATAACGGTGTTAAGTTCGGGGTTTAAAACTGTTGCCACTCAAGTTTCAAGTCTTCGAACATCAGTGCTCTCGCAACTTTCTAACTCTGCACTTCAAACCTCTGAACGCAGGAACTCCGGTTACTGGCTCGAAAACGTCTCCAACGAGTGCGTTCGCGTTGCACCCGCTCCACCCGTGCGGAATCGAAACTGTGAATGGATGCATGTCCTCGACTACCTTCGCTTCGATTACGAGCTCCCCAAATTCGGTTTCCACCTTTATCAAATCCCCGTCGGAGATCTTCTCGCTGTCAGCGACGCCTCTGCCAACTTCCGCCAACGGTTTTGGACTCAGATTCCTGAGCGTTCTCACGTTTCTGAACTGGGAGTGGTAATAAGGTCGAACCCTCGCTCCCGTTATCAGGAAATACGGAAAGTCCGATGAGTTCTCCACTTCGAGAGGTTTCAGTTCGAAAGCACCAACCCTCTTCAGCTCCTCTGGGAAAAGCTCAATTTTCGCAGACCGCGTAGGAAATCCGTTCTTCCTCATCTCACCAATCCTGTTTTCGAGTAAAACGCCTCTCTCAAGTTCGTCCAGCGAATACCTTTCGACTTCACTACCTCTCAAAAGCTCTTTTACGACGTCCTCGTCGGAAGAGAACGGAAACAGCGAACCGTATCCGAGTTTCTTCGCAAGTGCGATTATAAACTCTACCTCCGACTTCGCCTCTCCGACAGGTCTTACGACTCTCCTCTTAACTCTCACCCACCTCAACTTTTTCAGCGGCACCGCATCTATCTCGGCCTTCTCAAGAAAAGTGGCCGCTGGCAAAACGATGTCTGCAAACTTACAGGTTTCCGTAAGGAAAACGTCGTGAACGACCACAAGTTCGAGCTTCTTCAAGGCAGAAACTACCTTCTTTTCGTTCGGTAGAGTCAGAACCGGGTTCGACTTAAAAACCATCAGGACTTTTATGGGATACGGTTTCTCAGACAGTATCGCTTCGCTCAGATATGCGCTGCAGTCTTCCGCGAGAGGGAACCTGTCGATCCAGAACGGTTTCTTTTTCGGGCTCTCGAGAGTTATGTCGTTTAACTTTACCGAGGGGTTCCTAACTATTCCCCCTTCAGTATCGACGTTTCCGGTTATCGCGGCAAGGGAAATTATCGCCCTCGCGGTTTGAAGGCCATGAACGTTGTGGAGAATGCCCTCTCTGAAGTCTATCGACGCTGGCTTAACATTTCCGAGGAGATTTCCTACCTCTTCGATCAATTCTTGCGGAACGTCCGTTTTTTGCTCGACGTAGTCGAGAGTGTAGTCTTTAACGGCTTTCTTCAGCTCTTCAAAACCGGTAACGTGATTCTTTACGAAGTCCTCGTCGTAAAGTTTGTTCTCGATTACATATCTCAACAATCCGAGAGCGAGGTATATGTCGCCTCCCGGTCGTATTTTGACGTGGTAATCCGAAATTCTTGCAGTTTCACTCTTCCTTGGATCAATCGTTACGATCTTTGCCCCGCCTCTTTTGGCCTTGATTATCTCGTCGATCACGCCACGATACCTGTGAACCTTCGAGACGAGAGGATTCGTGCCCCACAGAAGAATTAGCTTAGCGTTCTCGAAGTCACATATCGGATAGGGGAAGCCAAGAATCAGTCGCGAAGCGAGAACCATCGGACCCACGCAGTATGACCAGCTTCCAGTAACGTTCGGTGTCCCGAAAGCGTTCGCAAACCTTCTGACGATACTCCTGTCGACTACCCTTGCAGCCGGACCGTGAAGAAAGACCAAAGATTCCTCCAACCCTTCCCTCTTCAATTCCGCAAGCTTCTCCGCGATGACGTCCAAAGCTTCGTCCCAGCTTATTTCCTTCCACTCGGGATTTCCCCTCTCTCCGACGTTTAAGAGCGGTTTCTTCAACCTTTCAGGGTGATACAGGACCTCCACGTAATTTCTCCCTTTTACGCAAAGCTTTCCTCCGCTGTTTGGATCTTCCGGATCGCCAGAGATCTTCACGACTTTTCCGTTATCGACCTCGACGATCGTTCCGCAATCGCACTTACACACCTGACAGATTGCCCTTTTTCTGATCATTACAGAATTTTCTCGATTGAAACATTAATAAAAGCTGGGTTAAAAATTAAAACGACAGGAGAATCGTCGCTCCGTAGAGCGTAGCCAGTATGAACAGTCCGAAGCACAGCACGTTCGTCGCGGTTCTGTTCCTTGCTCCAAAGTCCGTGTCAAGAATTATCGCTCTCAAGCCGTTGAAAGCGTGAAAGCTCACGACCACCAAGAATAGCAGATACATTGCCTTAAACGACGGATTCGATAGTCTCTCAACTACGTTCTCGTAACTCAACGCGTCGTGTTCGGCCAAGTGCGTCAGATACAGGTGACTCAGCACGAGGACGAAGAGTAGAAGCCCAGTTATAAGCTGAAAGAAGAAAGCGATAGGTTCGAGGACTTCCTTCGTTCTCGCCTCCATCCTATCACCCCACCACGAACTTGAACATCACGTAGCTCGCGTATGCCCAAAACACGAGAGCGAGCAGGTACGTCAGATACATGACTGCCTTTCTGACTTCGAGCGCTACGCCGAACTCGTGCAGTGCAACCCTCAGACCGTTGAACGCGTGGAAAGAGATCGCCAAAACTAATAGAACGTCAAGAGGTGACGTCGCTGGCTGAACGGTTTTGGATATCAGAGACTCGTAAGCTTCTCTGCCAAACCTCAGCGAAGTTAGAAAAGTGAGGTGGAGACCCAAGTAAATCAACAGAATAATCCCGGTTATCCTGTGGAAAGCGAAGGATACTCCGCCGAGACTTCTCCCTCTTATCTTAAACCAGTCGGATATCATAACATCACCTCAGCAAGTTCTTAATGGAGAACACGATTGAAGACATCCTGAGCTTCTGGACGGCTTTCGCTGGATCCACGTTCTTCGGACAGACCTCGCTGCACTCTCCGGCGAAGTGACACCTCCAAACTCCTCCGTCGAAAGACACTACCTCGAGCCTTTCGTCCTTCCCCTCGTCTCTGCTGTCCTTTATGAATCTATACGCAGCCGTCATGGCAGCCGGACCGAGGTAATCGCTTCTCGTCGCTGAAGCTGGGCAGACAGAGTAGCAAGCGCCACACTTTATGCAGAGCGTAAACGGGTAGAACTCCTTCAGCTGCTTCGGTGTCTGCACGAGCTCAACCGGTTTTTCGTAGTCGGACTTCCTTATTAAATACGGCTTGACCTTGGCGTGCTTGAGGAAGAATCCCTTGAAGTCCACGACGAGGTCTTTTATGACGACGAAGTTGTCCAACGGTTCGACTTCTATGACTTCCGACTTCAACGAAGATATCTGAGTCTCGCACGCGAGTCTTGGCCGACCGTTAACCTTTACCGCACAGCTTCCGCAGACACCCATTCTGCACGAAGCTCTAAAGGCCAGACTTCCGTCGATGCTCTCTTTGATGTAGAACAGTCCGTCGAGAACCGTCATCCCTTTTCTGAATTCGATCTCGAATTCCTGCCAGTAAGATTTCTCCCCGTCGAACCTCCTGATCCTGAAAATCATCCAACCACCTCAATACTTCCTTTCAACCGGCTGCCACTTCGTTATTTTGACCGGAATGTATTCGAGCCTGGGTCCGTCCGGGGTGTAGTAAGCTAAGGTGTGCTTTAGCCAGTTCTTGTCGTCCCTCTGTGGGTAGTCGAGTCTGTAGTGAGCCCCTCTGCTTTCGGTTCTCGCGAGAGCCGAGACTGCAACAACTTCAGCCAAGTCGAGCATGAAGCCAACTTCGAAAGCGTAAGTCAGATCGGTGTTGAAGCCCCTCTTCTTGTCGACGATTTCTACGTTCTTATACCTCTCCTTCAACTCTTTGATTCTCCTTACTCCTTCCTTCATCTCTTCTCCGGTCCTGAAGATCCAGAAGTATTTGTCCATGACTTCGTTGAGTTCCTTCTTCAGCTGATACGGACTCTCGTCTCCGCTCTTTCCGAGGAACTCGTCGAACACCCTCTTTTCTTCTTCCTTGTAAGCGTCGTTGCTCACGTGCTTTAGCTCCTTCCTCATCGCGTATTCCGCAGCTTTCTCTCCAGCGACCCTTCCGAAAACGAGGCACTCGGCAGTGGAGTTGCTTCCGAGTCTGTTAGCGCCGTGAATACTTACGCACGCAACTTCGCCAGCCGCGAAGAGGCCTTTAACTGGCGTTTCAGTCAGCATGTTCGTGTGAATTCCGCCCATCGTGTAGTGAGCCACTGGTCTGACTGGAAGCGGTTCCTCGACAGGGTCAATTCCGACGAACTTCATCGCAGCCTCTCTTATGAGAGGTAGCCTCTCCTCTATCTTCTCCTCTCCAAGGTGAGTCAGGTCGAGGGCTATGTAAGGTCCGTGCTCTCCTTCGAATCCCCGGCCTTCTATGATCTCCTTCCACATCGCCCTCGCGACCACGTCTCTCGGAGCGAGCTCCATTCTCTCCGGAGCGTACTTCTCCATGAACCTTTCTCCGTGCTTGTTCCTGAGGTATCCACCTTCACCTCTTGCTGCTTCGCTTATGAGTATTCCCGAAGGGACGAGTCCGGTCGGGTGGAACTGGAAGAACTCCATGTCCTTCAACGGAACGCCACACCTGTAAGCGATCGCCATACCGTCGCCAGTGACCTGGTGGCTGTAAGTGGTAAAGCCGTAAAGTCTTCCTGCCCCGCCAGTTGCCAGTATAACCGCTTTGGCTTCGAAGAGGACGAGGTCTCCAGTTTTGAGCTCTATAGCCGTAACACCTCTGACTTCGTTGTCCTCTATGATCAGGTTCGTCAGGAAGTATTCGTCGTATCTGACGATGTTCGGATACATCAGGCTCCTTTCGTAGAGCGTGTGAACTTCGTGCAGTCCGGTTCTGTCTGCGGCAAACACCGTTCTGTTGAAACTCTGCCCACCAAAAGCTCTCTGGGCAATTTTTCCATCCTCTCTCCTGCTCCACGGACACCCCCAGTTGTCCAAAAGCAGAATCTCTCTCGGAATTTCTCTCACGAAGAACTCGACTGCATCCTGGTCTGCGAGGAAGTCCGATCCCTTTACGGTGTCCCAGGCGTGAAGGTCGAAGCTATCGCCCTCGTCTTCTCTCAAAACCGCTGCCGTTCCACCTTCAGCGCAAACAGAGTGGCACCTGATCGGATAAGTTTTCGAGATTATCGCTATGCTCAGGTTTTTGTTCTTTTCAGCGGCCGCTATCGCGGCTCTTAAACCAGCAAGTCCGGCACCGACGATAACTATGTCGTGCTGAACCCTCATAATTCACCCCTTCAGCTTCTTTTTGACTATCTCGGCAACTTCCATCGGAGTTCTCCCAACCTCAACGCCCACTTCCTCGAGCGCCTTTATCTTAGATTCCGCCGTTCCTCTTCCGCCCTCTATTATCGCTCCGGCGTGACCCATTCTCTTTCCTGGCGGAGCCGTAATTCCGGCTATGTATCCGACCACAGGCTTGCTCATCTTCTTCTCGATGAATTTCGCAGCCTCTTCCTCGTCCGTTCCACCTATTTCACCGATCAAAACGACGAGATCCGTCTCGTCGTCGTTTTCGAACATTTCGAGAACTTCCACGAAGCTCGTCCCGATTATTCTGTCCCCTCCGATTCCGACGACCGTGCTTTGGCCAATTCCGAGCTTCGTCAGGTTGTAAGCGATCTGATAAGTTAGCGTCCCACTTCTCGAGACAATTCCGACGTTTCCTTCTTTGAAAATCTGCGTAGGCATTATACCCAAGTGCGACTTTCCGACGCTAATAACACCTGGACAGTTCGGCCCGATCAGTATCGCTCCGGCTTCTTTGACCTTCTTGTAAGCTTTCAGCTCGTCGTAAACGGGAATCCCTTCAGTTATGCAGACGATAACCTCTATTCCCGCATCCACAGCCTCCATTATCGCATCTGTGGCAAAAGGGGCTGGAACGAAGATTACGCTCGCGTTCGCACCCGTTTTCTCCACGGCCTCGCTGACCCTGTTGAACACGGGAACTCCAAGAACTTCGCTACCGCCCTTACCCGGCGTAACTCCTCCAACTATTTTCGTTCCGTAAGCGAGCATCCTCTCCGTGTGGAACCTGCCCTGCGACCCGGTAATCCCCTGAACTATCGCTTTAGTATTTTCGTCAATAATTATGGCCACACAAATCACCTCGCAAGTTCAACAGATTTTTTAGCACCTTCCTCCATCGTCTCAACGAGCACGACGTTCTTCTTCTCCTTTTTGAGGAATTCCTCAATTATCTTCCTACCCTCCTCCTCGTTCGTTCCGGCAAGTCTCAAAACTATCGGAACCGGGATTTCTATTTCCTCGAACGCCTTGACGAGACCTCTCGCCACTTCGTCGCACCTCGTTATCCCGCCGAATATGTTCATGAATATCACCTTCACGTTTTCGTCCATCAGAATCGTTTTTATCGCGTTCTTAACGACCTCGCTACTCGCCCCGCCTCCGACGTCGAGGAAGTTCGCCGGCTTACCGCCTTCAAGGTATATCAAGTCCATCGTGGACATGCTCATTCCGGCTCCGTTTGCGATCACACCTATGTTACCGTCGAGCTTAACGTAGTTCAATCCCTTTTCCTCGGCTATTCTCTCTATCTGGTCGACTTCAGTGTAATCTCTCAGTTCCTTCAGTTCCGGATGTCTGAACAGCGCGTTGTCGTCGATGTTAAGCCTTGCGTCAGCTGCAAAAATTCCTTTGTCCGTTACGACGAGCGGGTTTATCTCGGTAAGCTCAGCTTCGTGGTCTATCAGAATTTTATACAATGATTTTATTATCGACGTGACTTCCTTGTGGTACTCGGCGGGCATCTCCGACCTGTAGAGAACTTCTCTTATTTGATAGTCCCACAAACCGTAGAGCGGATTCACCGTCACCCTCGCTATCTTTTCAGGATGCTTTGCGGCTATTTCCTCTATGTCCATTCCTCCAACGCTGCTGACTATTAACGCAAACCCCTTCTCAGATCTGTCGAGAGTAAAGCCGACATACATCTCCCTCTGAATGTTCAGCTGCTCCTCGACGTAAATCTTCTCGACCCTGTGACCTTTAATTACCTTCCCGAAGAGCTCCTTCGCGAGCTCCACAGCCTCGTCAACGCTGTTCGCAAGCTTTATTCCGCCAGCCTTACCTCTGCCACCGACGAGCACCTGAGCTTTCAGAACGACCTTACCTCCGAGTTCTTCAGCGATTTCTTTCACTTCTTCAACGCTCGTCGCAAGTTTACCTCTGGGAATTCTTATCCCGTATTTGGCGAAAATCTGCTTAGCCTGATACTCGTGCAACCTCATCCCATCACCTCAAAAAACAGTTGAGAGTATTTGTATCTTTTTTTAACTCTTACTGTTTTAATTTGTGTTCGACGTTTGCCGAAATTAATCGCCCACCCAAAGCTTATTATTCTACCAGCCGAAAAGACGCCATGGACACGGCAAACGATTACAGAATCCTTCTCGCAGAAAAAGGCGTCGACGAGTTAAAAAAGACTTTGCAAGCCGTGAGAGTTCAGAAGAGAAAAGAGCTCGCGAAAGTCGTTGAAAACATCGCAACGGAAGTTCAGGTGCTAAAATACTCGTACCTTTCCCCCGACGAGCTGATCGAAGAATCTAAGAGGGTTGTAGAGCTCGCCAGCACCGTTCTCAACGCTGTTAAAACTGCTGAGGACGATTTTAACAAAACGCACTCAGAATACTGGCTCGAATATCTCGTCTCACTTCCAGAACTGTTCGAGAGAGGAGAAATAGACAGGATTGGCTTCGCGATAAGGTACTTCTCGGGAGAGATAATGACGAGGAGCAAAATTTCCGAAAACCTCTGGCTCTGCTCCGTGGATTGCGGGAGGAGGTTCGACGTCGTAACCAACTCTGAAAAGCTCGCAAATTCCGAAAGAGTCGTCGTGAGTCATTTACCGCCGAGAAAGTTCGGGAACGTCGTGAGTCTCGGAATGTTCGTGGAAGCGGAATTCGAAAAGAAGGGAGAGCTGAGCATCGAAGAAATTGAGAAAATCGCTGACAAGCTTGGAGAAGTCGAGTCAGTGCTGTTTTCGTTGATAAGGTAGTTATTCCTCCTCGGGGATCTCTATCTCCCCGTTGTCTATCATTTTCTGAACTTCTTTCGGGTGCTTTCCTTCCACGGTTATACCCATCGACACAGCCGTTCCAAGAACTTCTTTTACCGCCGCCTTCAACGAATACGAAAGCATCTGCTTCTTCTTTATTTTCGCTATCTTGATCACCTGTTCCATTTTCAGATCTCCCACGAACTCCTTGCCGGTCGCCGAAGAACCTTTTTCGAGGCCGAGCTCCTTCTTTATCAGCGCACTAACCGGAGGGACTCCGACCTCTATTTCAAAGCTCCTGTCCTCGTGGACTATTATCTTGACTGGCACAGGCAACCCGTCGAACTCTTTCGTCGCTTCGTTTATCTTGTCTACCACCTGCTTCACGTTCAGTCCGAGCGGACCGATAGCTGGTCCGAGCGGCGGACCTGGAGAGGCTTTTCCACCGGGAACGAGCACTTCAACCGTCTGAACGGCCATACTACTCCACCTCCTCTTTCTTGTCCACGACCCTCACGTGGTCAGCTTTAACGGTGACAGGAATGGAGACGACGGCGTCTATTAACTCTACCGTTATTTCGTTTCTCGCTTCGTCAACTCTCTTCACTATAGCACGCTCGCCCTTAAACGGGCCGGAGACTATTTCGACGGTATAACCTTCCTTTATCTGCTCAGCCGCTTTTCTCGGCGTTAGAAAGTGCTCAATCTCGGAAAAGCTCACTTCACCTCTAACGAGCCCCTTAACGTGAGGAACCCCTCTCACAGACTTTACGAGATCCTCAGTGCTCTCCGCCTCGACTATCACGTATCCTTTGAGCTCCTTGGGGGCCAAAATCGAGTAGACGTTGGCTTTGTTTTTCTTCGCAACCATCGACATCATGTTAGCGACGAGTCTCTCCTGGTTGGCCGTCGTCTTAACCACGAAGAACCTGCTCATCTCAACGCCCCCGGAAGAACATCCATGAGTATGTAAATCACGAATCCGATGAATCCAACGATGAACATTACAGCTACAGCTACCTTCGTAGTAGTCCAGAACTCCTCCTTGTCGGGTTTTCTCGTCATCTTGAGGACGTTTAAATACTCCTTGATGGTCTCGCTTCGCATAGAAATTAAAGATTGGTGAGGGATTTTTAAGCTTTACTTCACGAAGTCTATTCCAAACCTCTTAACAGGCGGAGCTCCTTTTCTTCCGAGTATCTGAGGCGACTTTACGCCCGTAACGATTATCAGAGTTCTGATCGTCCCTTCGAGTTCCGGATCCACCATCGCACCCCATATAATTCTCGCGTCCGGGTCAACCTTGCTGTAAATCTCCTCGACTATCTTTTCAGCCTCCTCGATCGTCATGTCCGGACCGCCAGTGACGTTGACGAGCGCAGCTTTAGCTCCGGTTATGTCTACGTCGAGCAACGGGCTCTTCAGAGCTTTTCTTACGCTCTCCATAGCCTTGTCTTCTCCGCTCGCTTCTCCGAGACCTATCATCGCAACTCCACCTTTCTCCATAACCGTCCTGACGTCCGCGAAGTCAAGGTTTATCAGAGCTGGCTTCGTTATCAGTTCGGTTATTCCTTTCACGGCCCTCATCAAAACCTCGTCAGCCACTTTAAAAGCGAGGTGAATCGGGTAATTCGGAACGACGTCGAGCAACCTGTCGTTGGGGATCACGATGACTGTGTCGCTGTGCTCCCTCAACCTTTCGAGTCCGGCTTCGGCATTTGCCATCCTGACGGCTCCTTCTGCTGTGAACGGAAGAGTTACCACCGCTATCGTTAGCGCTCCAGCCTCCTGAGCAGCTTCAGCCACAACTGGGGCGGCACCGGTTCCAGTTCCTCCTCCGAGACCGCAGGTTATGAATACCAAGTCCGCACCTTCGACGAGCTTTTTGATGTCCTCTTCGTTTTCCCTCGCTGCTTCCTCACCTATCTGCGGCAAGCTTCCGGCTCCGAGACCGCGGGTCTTTCTCTTGCCTATGAGGAGTCTCTTGTGCGCTTTGGTGTAATACAGGTGCTGGACGTCGGTGTTTATCGCTATCAATTCCGCTCCCTCAATTCCCTCCTCGTAAAGCCTTGTTATCGTGTTGCAACCGCTACCGCCAACGCCTATGACCTTTATTACCGTTTTCAACTCGTGCAAAACCTGAAGAATTTCTTCTTCAACGTTTTCTGCCACTTCTCTTTCTCTTGCGGCTCTTTCAAGAGCGCTTTTAACCAGTGATTCCATATTAACCTCCCCACTGGACTTTTACTAAACGTTTTCGAAACACTATTTAAACTTTTGTTCAGAGAGCTTACAGGATGGTAATTGAGGGCAAGTTTCTCCTTGAAGACAGAATAGTCGAAGCGGGGATGCTGATAGAGGACGGCGTCGTAAAGTCGATAAAAAAGGAGTTGCGAGGCAAGAAAATCAAAGGTCTGATCATGCCCGCAGGAATAGACGTTCACGTCCACCTGAGAGATTTCGAGGAAAGCCACAAAGAGACCATCGATTCCGGAACTCTGGCCGCACTTAACGGAGGGATCTGCCTCGTCGTGGACCAGCCCAACACGAAACCGGTCGTGGACAGCTACGAAAGGTTCGTAGAAAGAATAAAAAAAGCTGAAAAATACACATGGGTGGACTACTCGCTAAACCTCGCGCTAACCAAGGAGAACGCGAAAAGCGTTAGGCGAGACTACGAAAAGCTCCGTTCCGAAGGCTACAACCCGAGGATAGGAGAGGTTTTTCTGCAGCACGAAGAACTTCAGGTGAGCTACGAGGATGTATACGAGTTCAGGGACTTACCGATTAACATCCACGCAGAAGATCCGGACTTCGTCGAGGGAAATTCTATCCCGAACTTCCGGTTCAGAAAAAGGGAGGCGGAAATAGTTGCCGTAAAGAAGTGTCTCGAAGCGGGAAAGTTTTACTTCTGCCACGTGTCCACTAAGGAAGCTTTCGAGCTGATAAAGTCCGCTGGAGCGATAGCGGAAGTTACACCACACCACCTGCTGCTTTCCGAAGATGATTACGAAAAGCTCGGAAAGTTCGTCAACGTAAACCCGCCTTTGAGAAGAGATAGCGACAGAAGGCACCTGCTCGAAAACTTCGGAAGCATCGACGTTCTCGCTTCAGACCACGCACCGCACACGCGAGAAGAGAAAGAGGCTGGAGCAAGCGGTTACCCAGGAGTGGAGACGCTGTATCCTCTCATGATGGGGCTCGTGTTCAAAGGCGTAATAAACGTTTTCGAGCTTGCAGAAAAACTCGCAAAAAATCCGGCCAAAATTTACGGCTTCAAGAGATACGGAGAGATTAAGGTGGGGAGCTTCGCAAACCTCGTCGCGTTCGACTTGTCGGAGCTCCAAAAAGTGACGGGTAGTAGTTTACACAGCAAGTGCGGGTGGACGCCTTTCGAAGGTTTTCCAGCAATATTTCCGCACACAGTGATGCTGAGAGGCGAGTTCGTTAAAGAAAGAGGAGAGATAATAGACGGAAGAATAGGCAAGGTCTACAATGATAGAGCTCGTTCTCGCTTTGATTTTTGAGATCGTCAAGCCGGAGCCCCCCGAAAAAATCCACCCCAGCGTGTTTTTCGGCAGGTTAATGGAGCGACTTTTCAAGCTTCTCCCAAAAACGAAGTTTTTCGGATTCGTCGCGCTGCTCATTGTCGTTTCCACCGCGTTCGCGGTGTCTAAACTTCCAAGTCTGCTTCCGTTTCCCGCGAGCGTGATTCTGTCTTCTTACCTCCTCTACTCCTCGATCTCGATCAGAAGCATGATTGAACACGCAAGGAACTGCATATCGAACGGAAAGATCATCAGAGAGGAAGTTGCCAAAATCGTGAGCAGAGACGTTAAAAATCTCGATCAAGGCCACCTGTCTTCGGCAGTTATAGAGAGCGTTGCTGAAAACTTCGTCGACGGCGTTCTCGCTCCTCTGCTTTATTACTCCATCTTCGGGGTCTCCGGCGCTCTGATTTACAGAGCCGTGAACGTATGCGACGCGGTTGTGGGTTACAAAAAGGGAGAATACAGAGAGTTCGGATTCTTTACCGCCAAGCTTGATGATGTGCTGAACTTCATCCCGTCGAGAGTTTCCCCGATACTCTACAGCCCGAAAGTCCTCAGGTGCGCTTTTTCGAAAAACCCCAAATTCAACGGGCACTCCATATCGGCGATGGCTTGCTATTTAAACGTTAAGCTCGAAAAAGTTGGTAGCTACGCGATAGATTGCGGAAATTTGCCGACGATTGACGATGTAAAAAGATCTCTGAGCGTCTTCAAAAAGCTATCAATAGAGGCAGTGCTGCTGGCAGCAGCGATGCGAGTATTAGGTATCTATACGTTTTGAGTAACGACGACTTGAAGTAATCAGAAGTCAGGACGAAGCACAAGTGTAGAGGAGACAGCATAACCCCAAGAAAGCCGTATAAGAACGTGATGAGGACTCTGTCAGGGTATATCGTTCCGACGCCCGTGAATGTTGTCAAGAGAGGTAGAGCGATCGAAGAGTAGCTCATCTCTATCCCAGTTGAGAATGCGACGATGAAAGAAAGCAAGCCGGCCGCGAGGTAAGGACTGACGAACTTTTCCACCTCGGAGAGGAACGTCGCGGCTATGCCGTACGTTTCGAGCACTCTTTTGTAAAGCATAACCGAAAAAACGAGCAGAATTATCTTCCAGTCCACCGTCTCTCTCAAAACTTCGGGGATCTTCGAGGGCTTTCTGGAGTGTAGTATCAGGAGCGAGTTCGTCACGAGCAGCGAGATTAGTAGGTCGAGCTTAAAGACGAGCGTGAGGACTGCGAGCAAAACTATCGGATACAGGTAGACCAGGTCTCTGAGCGACTTTTCCTTTCTCTTAACCTCGCCTCTGCCGAGCAGAAGAAGTCCCGAAATTGCAGATGCAAGAAAGATCGGATACGTCGCCTTAACGAATTCGAAGTAATTCGCTTCGAGTATTCCGAGCCCGATTATCACGTTCGGATACAGGGGCCAGACGGTGACCCACACGTGCCTGAACCAGTAGTTAACGAATGTCGCCTTCTCCTGGCTGACGTTGAATTCTCGAACGATTTCTCCGATCATGATAGCAGAGATCATCGCCCCTCCGGGCATCGGAAGGAGTCCGATCAACATCGGAATTACCGCGAGGCTGTAATATCCGAAAGTCGAGAGCATTAAACCCGTTATCCTTTCGAGGTAACCGTAAACTTTCATGCTGTATCCGAGCATAAACGCCAAAACGACAGTCGCGATGAGCTTCCAAACTCCTAAGTCAGAGAGGTTATCGCTTAAATCGTAAACGGGATTTCCTCCGTTTAGCAGAGATAGAGTAATCGCACCGAACAAAACTGCGAGACTTATGTTAAACCTCACGAGTGCGAACGTGACGACCAGAGACACAAGTATCGTCTCGACGGTCACCTGCTTAAAGCTGACCGCCCGGTATTTAAAGCTGCCTACATAACCAGTATCGCCAGCAAATACGCCAGTAACGGGTTCAAGACCATGAGAGCGAGGAACGAATACATCGCTTTCTCGCCGATTTCTCTGAACGCCTTTTCAAGATCTTTAAAAAACTGCTCCCCCATTACCCTCGTCCTGAACGTTTTAACGGAAAGGTAGCATTCCGCCTCCGAAAACCTCGCGCTGCGGATTGCCTTTTTCAAAAAATCGATGACGACCTCCCTCTCCTTATCCCCAGCGGCTCTGTATCCCTTTCTTGGAGACACTCCAGTTTTTTCGTGGTTGTCGGTAGAGAGGACATCAACATCGTATCCTTCCCTACTAAAAAGAGACACTATCTCGTTTCTTAGCTTACACGTGACGTTGTTGGAGTCGAAAACGACGATAGCGTGCTTATCGCCGGAGTAGTCGAGTAACAGCACCGAGACTTTACTGCAAATGGCTTCGGTCTCGAAGTAAATTTCGTCGTAGAAGTATCGCAGGTGAGTTTCTTCGCTGGACTTCTTCTTGAAGAGCTCTACGATTTCGAGAATATCCCTGACTTCCAGCTCCCTCCCGTGGCAGCTGTGCGAGTCGATGAGGATGCAATCTCCAAATACGCTCTCGGCGAGTCCCTGAATTTCGAACGGCAAATCGTCCATGTATTCTCTCCCGTGAACGATGACGAAGCTGAAGTCTCCGAATGGATAAACTTTCAGCCAGAACCTCTTCCCCTCTACCCTGTAAGGTCTTCTCGGGGTCACTTTAACGAACTCGTCTTCGTCGATTAACCTTTCGATTTCCCTTACGTCTATTGGATTCTCCGAGTGCATAGAAGCTGCGTGAAAGAAGACGTTTCTTTCTCTGCTCATTATCTCTTTTACGAGCTTACTACCACCTAACATCCTCAGAGGTCCCGGATGGACGTTAGCGACGTGAATTGTTACATCCCCAACCCTCAACTTCACAAACCTCCCCTCGAAATCTTCCCCGTATTTGTCGAACTCCCTGACTATATCCCTGGAATCTCCTGTTAGCCAGAACCACAGGAAGGATTTGAACAGAGGTAAAACCTCCACAATGCCGAACCTCTTATCCAGGTATTTTAAGAACAGTTTCGACGCCAGCACGCCAGCCAGCGACGAGATCAGATACGCTAAAAACCTGTGCTCGGCTCTGAACGAGAAAACGTAAGTTATCGGATACAGCGCGAGGAGGAGCACGAAAGTGCCGAGGAATGATGGTCTCCTTGAAGTCAGGTAGAGGACCGTCGAGATTAGAAAAGACGAAGATGCCGGGGCAACGACTATTATCTCTTCTCTTCCAGTCTTTATCGCAATGAAGTCGAAAATTTCAGTGAAGATTAAAAAGAAGAGCGCGAGAAAAAACAGTCTTCGTGAAGTGAAGGCGGACTCCATGAACTTCGACGCGAGTAGAAGCAGAGCCAAAATCGAAAGACCGACGAAAAAATACCTTTCTGCAAAGAACGTTCTGCTCGAAATTCCGTTTAAGTAGGAAGCTATCAGTATCGTGACGATACCAATTCCAGCACTTATCCTTTTTCTTGGAACTGAAAATACTTTCGTGTAGAACTTCTCGAGGACCTCAGGGTCTATCATTCGCTTGAAATTGAATCCGGGTCAATTTAAATACCTTCGCAAACATTTATAAGCTGAACAAAAATAGAAAGAGGCAAGTGATGAATCTGGCAGTATCTGAGCCTTCGCGATGATGACGGCCGTACTTTCTGATCGTTAGACTTTTGGATGGCTTTCCAAGTCTTCTATGCGTATAGCTCCGTCTTTCGTGTGACAGCTGTAGCACGCCATCTTTCCTCTCGTGTTCTCGAGTGGACTGCCCTTTGTGTGACAGCTCCTGCAACTCTTCGTTCTGTCGTCAAGGGAGAACGCCGGAGTGAATGTTCCCTCGTGAACCGCGTTCAACAGCTCCACGGCTTTCTTAGCAACGTCAGCAGTAAGTCTTCCGCACCTCTCCGACCTTTCCGGCGAGAACGACTTGTATCCGCTCACTTCACACCAGTTCGTAACCGACGCGTGGCACAGGATGGAGTTCGCCTTGGACTTCGGGAAGGGACTCAGATCAGCTTTCATTGCCTTCGGAGGAACGTAGTTCGGAAGTTCCGCATACTCATACCAGGCGTATAGCTCGTCTATGACCTTTTTAGCCTCCTCTTCCGGTGTGACGAGCCATATCGCCCACGCTGCTCCGTTCAATGCTCCGCAAAGCGACGCCCAGCCGACAAGTCCACCCTCTCCGACGGTGGATATGGAAGCTACCGGGAGGAACTCCGTGTATGGCGATCCAACCTCGTCCGCGAGCGTCTTCACTATAGCGTAAAACGCGCCGAAGCAACATGCCTTGCCCGGAAGCTTTTCTCCCGAAAACGTCTTACCCATGTATCCCTGATAAGCCAATTCCGCGACTTTGTCCGGATCGAGCTTCTTGTAAGGCCACGGAGGTTCCGGAAGTGGTTTCGCGACTTCTTTAACGACTTCTTTTTCGACGACCTCCGGAGTCGGCGTCGCTATTGGCTTTTCCTCCTGCGTGCAGGCCATCCCTAACGCAGCAGCAATAACAGCCCCGGTAAAACCGAGGAACCCTCTTCGCGTTATCATGTGCAATCACCTGATAACAATAATGAGTATAAGAATTTATATAAGCTTCGCGTGATTCAGCCACGAGAGGCGTGTAATACACTACCCGAAAAATTAGAGCTACGAGTTCTTCCAAAACGTCGAAACTTTACGACATATCTAAAATTCGAAATGTCCCGAAGAGTTATCAAAAATCATTTTAATGTTTAACCTAAATCAATACTCCGAAAAATATTTAATTGCCTTTAGGTCCCGAAATACACATAGCTGAAATATTATAAAAATATTAAATATAACCTAAAACCGGTGCAGTTTTTACGTTTTGGAAAGCGATTCCGCGAAAAATGTAGCAATTTATAATTTTCTATAACCTGAAAATTTATCGAATAAGACGTTTTTACTCACAGACCACAGAGAAAACTTTTGTTAATCTTCGGAACACAACAGAACATGTACTTCGAAAACGTCGTAAAAAGGGCGACGAAGTTTAGGGAAGAGGAACTCTACAAAAAGTTATTAGAGGAGTTCTAAATTTTTTAACATGGTCATTGATTCGCACATTCACGTCGGTCCATCGATATCTCTCGGAATAAACGTCGACGTCCGCGAAGTCGTTAGGGAGCTCGACCGCTGCGGGATAGACAAAGCCTTAATAATGCCCTTCCCCTCCTTTGCGGAGCACAGCGAGGAGGCCAACGACTTTGTGCTAAAACTGTGCGAAGAAGACGAAAGACTCTACCCGGTCTACTGCATCGGGAAAAATTTCGAGAGCGTTCCAGACGGGTTTAAAGCGATAAAGTGGCACTGGGTTGGAGGGATAGCTGATTTAAAGTCCAACTACGATACTCTGAAAAGAGAGGATCTAAAGTCGTTTCTGGACTCTATCGACAAGCCGATCTTCTTCGAAGAGGAGTTCGAGTTCACGAAAATGTTTCTTGAAAAGTTCGAGACGACCGTAATAATACCGCACCTCGGAATGCTGGGAGGCAGTCCAGAAGACTTCTTAAGAGAGTTTGCGGAAAACGAAAATGTCTTCTTCGACACCTCGCTGGCTTCTCCGACACACATCAAGATGTTTTACGAAGTTGTTCCAGACAGGTTGATATTCGGGTCGGACAAACCTTTTGGAAACATCTGTAACGAGCTGGCTAAAGTTAGGGAAGTGTGCGACGAGAGAGTTTTGTGGAGGAACGCAAAAAAGCTGTTTAAACTCTGAAAGCTATTCCAGCGTATCCGACGACGTAGCTTTTATCAGCCACGTCTCCGCTCGTGGAGTAGTGAACGAGCTCAGCACTCGCTCCGAGCTCTTTCGAATACAGCATCGCCACGGCTATCGGCCCGTATCCGCAGACGCTCGCCTGCAATTTGTAAATCGTGTCGTAATACCTGTCGACGTCCATGCTGAGAATGGCATCTATGACGACCTCGTCCTTCCTCCTGCACTCCTCGTCCGGCAGGTAGTGATGCATGTCGCTCGAAGCGACTATTACAATTTCTCTCCCGGTTTTTTCTTTGGCTTCGAGTATCTCCCTTACGACCTCCTCCGCCGTCTCCTTATCCTGCAGTCCCATGCATATCGGAACTATCTTGAAGTCTTTGTGGAGAAACTGCAGAAAAGGAACCTGAACTTCCAGACTGTGCTCCTCTCTGTGAGCTGTTTCGTCCACGACGCAGGTAGTCTTCGGCATGGCGTCTACGAACTCTCGATCGACCTCGACGATGCCAAGGGGCGTCATCCAGTCGTCGTAGGAGATTGCCACGGGAGAGCCGTAACCAGTGTGGTTGGGGCCGATTATAACGTAAGTTTCAACATCGGGCAGAAGCGAGTGAACGGCTCCGGCAGTTCTTCCAGAGTAAACGTAACCGGCGTGAGGTGAAACTATCGCCACGACGTCCTCGTCAGGTCTTTTATCTGCGAACTCTCGTAGCATGCTTAAGAGCGATTCTGGATTCGAAGGGTAAAAGTATCCCGCGACGGCCGGACGTCTCATAACCTAAATTAGTAGATCGAATACTTAAACCTTAGCATTCTAAGTCGAAACTCGCAAATTTGCGAACGTCAGAGGTTATGTAATCGAAAATGCAGCCAGAAGAACGCCTGAGTTCCATAATTTCGACGACGTCCTTAAACTCCCCTCCTGCCAACCCGTTCGCGATGATCGCCGCACCCTCTGCAGCCTGTTTTCCGCTCTTAAAACCTCTCAAAAGCTTAACCTCGTATTTCTCCCCTACTCGCTTCTTTACCTTCTCCGCAAACCTTCCGGAGAGGACCACCAAATCCGCGTCGACGACAGTGTTTACCGCGTTTATGCCCT
>CAYXDX010000010.1:0-32431 GCA_964463865.1 uncultured archaeon
GGGGGGGGGGGTGGGGCTCGACTATCATCTCAAAATTAACTATCCGCGAGAATCGATAAACTTTTTCATCCGGAAAGAGAAATCAAGACGATGAAAAAAATCCTGATCACCAACGACGACGGACTGTATTCGGCTGGGCTCAAAGCCTGTTACGAGGCTTTGTCTGATTTGGGAGAAGTTTTTATCGTCGCTCCAGCCACGCAAAAGAGTGGGGTCGGTAGGAGCATTTCGATAATGGAGCCGATAAGAGTGGGAGAGATAAGCTTCAACGGAATGAAAATACACGCTGTCGACGGAACCCCGACGGATTCCGTAATAATTGGCATATACGAGATAATAGGCGAGATTCCAGACCTCGTCGTGTCCGGAATTAACCTCGGAGAGAACCTTTCTACAGAAGCTGTAACGACGTCGGGAACCGTAGGGGCTGCTCTTGAAGCGGCGACGCAGGGATGTAAGGCGATAGCGATAAGCGTGGAAATGCACGACAGAGACAAGTTCGACTTCGTCTTCAGAAAATACGACTTCGAAAGTGCCAAGAGAGTTTTACGCGAGGTCGCGGAGAAAGTTCTTAAGAAAGGTTTACCCGACGGGGTAGACTTACTAAACGTCAACGTTCCGATGAACTGGAACGGAAAAATCGTTTTTACCAAACTCGCGCGAAGGATGTATCAGACGAGAATAGACGTCCGGTTTGACCCGAGAGGAAGAAAATACTACTGGATAGACGGAAAGGAAGTCGAAGAAGCCGAAGAAGGAACGGACATCTGGGCGATCAGAAACGGATACGTGTCGATAACACCTTTAACCCTTGACGCTACTGCGAGGATCGATTTTAAAGCTCTCGAGAGGTGGTACTTTGAAGGAGAAAGCCGCTGAAAAGGCTCTTGAGTTTGTCGAAAGTGGAATCGTCCTCGGACTGGGAAGCGGGAGCACGGTAAGAATTTTTATAGAAAAGCTTGGCGAACTCGTCAGAAGAGAAAAGCTGAAGATCGAGGTCGTGCCGACGTCGTTCGACACGCACATTCTCGCGACGAAGTGCGGTCTTAAAGTCTCCGACCTCTTCGAGTATCCCGAGCTCGATTTGTGCGTCGACGGAGCAGATCAAGTAGATAGTGACTTCAACCTCGTAAAAGGTGGCGGAGCCGCGCTAACGAGGGAAAAGATAGTGGCTTCTGCCTCGAAAAAGTTCGTCGTGATCGTCGACGAAAGCAAGCTCGTTGACAGGTTGTCCATGCCGATTCCGGTAGAGATAATTCCCTTCGCTTACGGATTCGTCAGGAAGAGGCTCGAAGACCTCGGTTACAGGTGCGAACTTAGAACGGGAAGCGGAAAGCTCGGACCGGTGATTTCTGATAACGGCAATTTTATAGCGGACGTAAGCGCGGGAAAGATAGACGTAGAAGACGTTGAGAAAGACTTCAGAATTCCGGGAATAGTCGAGCACGGGGTTTTCCCGTCGTCGATGGTAGACCTCATCGTGGTTGGGAGAAGCGACGGCGCGACGGTTATGAGAAAGTAGCCGTTCGGAGGTGTCATTTATGAGGATCCTTGTGATATCCGACAGCCACGACAACATTCTCGCCGTGAGAGATTTAAAAGAGGAGGTCAAAAACGAGAGGTTCGACTTCGTCGTTCACGCCGGAGACGTTATTTCTCCGTTCTGCATGAAGGAGTTCGAATTCGAGGAGATGTTCTTCGCCTTCGGAAACAACGACGGAGACAGAGAAAAGCTACTGGAAATAGCGACGAGCAAAGGCTGGAAGATCGGGGAAATCGTGGAGTTTCCGGGAGGAGTTGTGTACCATGGAACAAACGAAAGCATAATCGAAATGCTGTCGAAGAGATACGAACTCGTTATCGTCGGACACACGCACAGGCGGGAGAAAAAAAGAGACGGAGCACTCGTATTAAACCCGGGAGAGCTCTGCGGCTACCTAACCGGGAAGAGAAGCTACGCAATTTACGAGGACGGTGATGTAAGTTTCTTAGAATTCTGACAAAGGGTTAAATAGCGAAAAAATCAGAGGTGTTTAAATGCTCAGACTCGTAAACCTCTGCGTAGAGGTAGACGGAAAGAGGGTTCTCAACAACGTTTCTCTCTACGTTCGGCAAGGAGAAACTCTGGCTCTTTTCGGCCCCAACGGAAGTGGAAAGAGCACGTTAATGAACGCCATTATCGGCAACCCGAAATACAGAGTCGTGGAAGGGAGGATAATTTTCAAGAAGCACGACGTGACGAGGGTTCCGACGGACGAAAGGGTGAAACTCGGAATGGGCATAGCCTTTCAGACGCCTCCGTCGATCTCGGGGATAAAGCTAATCGACCTGCTGAAGAAGATTGCAGAAATTAGAGGGGTCCCGGAAGAGAGGATATACGATTACGCGAAAATGCTCAAAATGGAGGAACACTTGAACAGAGAAATAAACAAGGGATTCTCTGGAGGAGAGGTAAAGAGGAGCGAGTTACTCCAGCTGCTCGTCATGAATCCCGACTTCGTGATGCTCGACGAACCGGACAGCGGTGTCGACCTGGAAAACATAAGCATCGTAGGAAGGGCGATAAAGGAGCTGCTCGAAAGAGATAGGGAGAAAAGAGAGAAAGCGGGAATAATAATTACTCACACCGGCCACATACTCGATTACGTGGACGCCGATTACGGAGCCATTCTGTATAAAGGCAGAATCGCCTGCATAGGAAACCCATACGAGATTCTCGAAGATATAAGAAGTTACGGCTACGAGAGGTGTGTTGAGAGATGCCTGACGAAATACAGGAATTTAAATCAGAAGCCGTAAAGAGGAGGCTCGAAAGCGTCGGGATAGAGCTCGACGCTAAGAAGAGGTCGGCAACGTTCGTTCAGGTCGATCAGGAAGTTAAGCTCTCGAAGAACTTCCTCGAAGGAGTAGAAATAATGAGTATCAGGCAGGCTCTCGAAAAGTACGACTGGCTTGAAGACTACTTCTGGAAAGCCGTTAGGAAAGATCAGGACGAATACACGAGAGAAGCTGACTCCGAAGACGTGAACGGATATTTTATTCGTGCTCTCCCGGGAGCGAAAGTTAAAATCCCCGTGGAGGCCTGCCTATACCTGAGAACGAAGGGGCACAGGCAGAGAGTTCACAACGTGATAATAGCCGAGGAAAACAGCGAACTAAACATAATCTCGGGTTGCACATCTCATCCCGGAGTTTCTGCAGGTCTGCACATAGGAATTTCAGAATTCTTCGTTAAGAAGAACGCGAAGTTGAGTTTTACGATGATCCACAGCTGGGAAAGTGAAATAGAAGTCAGACCGAGGAGCGCAGCTGTAGTCGAAGAAAACGGCAGTTTCGTCAGCAATTACATCCTGATGAATCCGGTGAAGCTCGTCCAGATGTATCCAACAGCCTACCTCAACGGGAAAAACTCGAGCGCGGTATTCAGCAGCGTCATAGTCGGACTGGAAAACGCGAACATCGACGTGGGAAGTCGAGCGGTGTTGAACGCCGAAGGTTCGAGAGCCGAAATAATCTCAAGGACAATAAGCAGGGGTGGAAAGATAATCGCGAGAGGTCACTTGGTCGGAAACGCTCCGAACGTAAAGGGTCACTTGGAGTGCAGAGGGCTCATACTTTCGGAAAACGGAAGCATAATTGCCGTTCCAGAGATAGAAGCTAACAACTCAGAGGTCGATTTAAGCCACGAGGCGGCGATAGGGAAGATTGCCGAAGAGGAGATATTCTACCTGATGTCGAGAGGATTATCAAGAGATGAAGCGATATCGGCGATAATAAGAGGGTTCATGGAGATAGAGATCAAAGGAATTCCAGACGTTCTGAAAGCCGAGATAGACAAGGCTATAAGCCTCGTCGAAAAGGAGTTGCTATGAAGAGATTATTCGTTCTGCTCGTGCTCCTCGTCTTACTCGCTGGGTGCACCGACGAGATTACGCCGACGTTCGAAAAAGCTCTGAAAAAGTTTAACGAGTTCAGAGGAACTGAATTCAACCCGGAATTAAAGGTCGTGGACACGAACTTCGTCGTAAAGCACTGGGGAGGATACAGCCAGAGCGAAGACATTTTTTACAAGGCTCTGATGATTCTTCCCGCGAACTACTCGTTCGAAAAAGCAAAAGAGCACGACCTCAGAACGTTCTCGGCGTTCGTGTGGGAGGGTAAAATTTACGTTGTTAAAGAAAACTTCAACAAAGAGAGCTTCGAGAGGACAGTTTACCACGAGCTCGAACACCTGTATCAGGAGAGGTTCAACATCACTTCCGACGGAACTTTCGACGGCGAAAAAGCAAAAGCCTCAACGATAGAAGGTGACGCAAAGCTGATTTCCAAGCTTCTGTTCGGAGACGAGCTGAAAAAGGAGGACATTCCGGAAATTACGGAGGACAACGCGTATTTCGTTCTCTCGTCCCTGCACTACACTCTCGGCTACAACCTCGCGCTCGAAGTCTACAACAGGACTGGAGACACCGTATACCTGCTACAGCATCCGCCGAGAACGACCGAACAGGTCATGCACCCCGAGAAATACTTCGCGAACGAGAGCTTCGAAAACATGGGCGGCGACAGGCTCGGAGAGATGTTCGTCTACGTGTTCCTCGCAGCTCACGTCCTCGATTCCTCGGCAAAAATTGCTGCGGAAGGCTGGAACGGTGATTCTTTCGAGATGAATTCGACGGGCTGGAAGTGGAACATAAGTTTCGACACGGAGAAGGACGCTGTGGAGTTCGAAACCGCGGTAACTCTGATGTTGATGAAGCTCGGAACACCTGAGAACGGGTCGTTCGTAATAAAAGAAAAATACGTCCCGCAAAAAATAAAAGTAGAAAGAAAAGGAAGATACGTGACCTTAGAATCCGAATTCGTGGAGGTAAAGCAAAATGTGGAGCATACTTAAAGCCCTCAGAGAAAATCCGGACATTCTCATAGAATCGCAGAAAAAGAGAGGAGAAGACGTCGATTTAGTCTACAAAGCTATCGAACTCGATAAAGAGTGGAGGAGGAAACTCTACGAGCTCGACCAGCTGAGGAGAGAAAGAAACGAGCTTTCGAGAAGGTTGAAAAAGGAGAGAAGCGAAGATCTGATAAAGAGAGCGAGAGAAGTGTCCGAAAGAGTGAAAAAAGGTGAAGAAGAGCTGAAGAGACTCGAAGAAGAGTTGAGAAAAATCCTGCTCTCGATTCCGAACATCGTCCACGAGAGCGTTCCCGTAGGAAAAGACGAGAGCGAGAACGTCCCGATAAGGTTCTGGGGCAAGCCCAAGGTTTACAGAGAACACGTAGAAGAGTTTTTAAAGCAGACGAACGGTAAGGTCGAGTTCGAAGTTTTAGATAAACCCGTCGTCGGTCACGCAGACGCCGTAGAAATTTTCGGCTGGGCAGATTTAGAAAGAGCTTCGAAAGTTTCTGGATCCAGGTTCTACTACCTCCTTGACGATCTGGTCTGGCTCGACTTCGCTTTAACCCTTTACGCTCTCGAGTTTCTTTCAAAGAAAGGTTTCAAAATCGTAAATCCGCCATACATGATGAGGAGCGAAGCTTACTCTGGCGTTACAGCGTTCAGCGACTTCGAAGAGGTTCTTTACAAAATAGAGGACGAGGATCTTTACCTCATAGCCACATCCGAGCACCCTCTCGCGGCGATGCACATGAACGAAACGCTTGGAGAAGACGAATTACCCTTACTTTACGCCGGAGTTTCGCCGTGTTTCAGGAAAGAAGCCGGAGCTCACGGAAAGGATACGAAAGGAATCTTTCGCGTGCACCAGTTCAACAAAGTGGAGCAGTTCGTTTTCTGCCTTCCAGAAGAGAGCTGGGAGTGGCACGAAAGGTTGATAGAGAACGCCGAGGAACTCTGGCAGGGGCTCGGAATACCTTACAGAATCGTGAACATCTGCACCGGAGACCTCGGCGTCGTAGCAGCTAAGAAATACGACCTCGAAGCGTGGATGCCGGCTCAGGGCAAATACAGAGAAATGGTTTCGTGTTCGAACTGCACCGACTGGCAGAGCTACAGGCTGAACATCAGATACGCGGAGAGAAGAGGTTTGCCGTCCAAAGGATTCGTCCACACGCTGAACTCTACAGCCATCGCTACGACGAGGGCGATAACTGCGATAATAGAGAACTACCAGCTCGAAGACGGCAGGGTGGAGATACCAAAAGTTTTGAGGAAATACCTCGAGCCTATCGAGTCAGCGCCGAAAGACTACATAGAGCCGAAAAAGAGCGAATAAACTTCTTTTTTATGGTAGAGGTTATCTACTTCTCCTTCACGGGGAATTCGAAAAAAATTGCTGAAAAAATTGCGAAAGAGCTTGAAGCCGAGCTGAAAGAGATAAAACCGAAAGTCAACCTGCCGTACCTCGCCTGGTTGATTCTGTCCTTCGTTCCAGGGCTCGGCTTTCCAGTCGAAGAGATCGACATCCGCTCGAGTAACGTCGTCGTCTGCTTTCCGAAGTGGACATTCAACTGCCCACCAGTAACACGCCTCGTGAAGAAAGGGAAGTTTTCTAAAAAAAGGGTCGCGCTTGTCATTTCTTACAAGGGCTGGAACGAAAAGAGGTTCGCGGAAAGCTACAGAAAGCTCTTCGAAAAGCACGGAGCAGAAGTAAAAGCTGTAGAGCTCGTTAAAAGAGACGACCTAAAGAGCTCTCAAATACTCAGGCTTAAGAACCTCTGGATGTCTTAACGCGAAGTCTATCGTTTCAAGGAGTTTTTCTTTTTCTTCAGGTAGCTTGGCCTTTAGCGGAAGGTAGTTCGACGCGTGATTCGACCTGAAAATCGTCTCGTAGTCCAGCAATTCGACGATTTTCCTCAGCTCGACGAGGTATTCGAGTTTACTGAGCGGCTTGAACCCTCCTCTAAGTATTTTGTAATACAGCGGCGTCCCCTCGACGATCATTAAGGTTAGGAAAGCCGTAAACTGCGGCTTCATTCTGTTGAGAACTTTAGCCGTGTTAACGGCGTGCTTCTCACTCCTGTCTCTTCCGCCGAGACCGAGAATTGCAGTCACCGACAAACTCATCCCGTTTTCGATCGCTTTTCTACCGGCTTTGACCATCTCCTCGCTACTCGCCCCCTTTCTCACTTCCCTCAAAATGTCGTCGTCTCCGGACTCGAGTCCGAGGTAAAGCAGCTTTAAGCCGTTTTCCGCCAGCACCCTTATTTCTTCTCCGCTCTTATCGAGAACGTCCATCGGCGTAGCATAAGCTGAAACTCTCTCAAGTTTTGGGAAATACTCCTTTGCCATGTTTAATATCTCCAGAAGTTTTTCCGTGGACATGCAAAACGCATTTCCGTCTGCCAGAAATAAGCGTCTCGCGTCTGGGTAAAACCTGCTGAGAATCTTCATGTCTCTCCTTATTTCTTCCAGACTCTTCTCTCTGAACTTTTTCGTCGAATACATCCCACAGAACGTGCACCTGTTGTGCGAACACCCTATCGTAGCCTGAACTATCACGCTTTTTGCCTCGCTCGGAGGTCTGAAGAGGGGCGGTTCGTAGATCTCGTAGATCATCTTAAGCGCTTACTCGCTGAGTGTTTAAAGCTTTTAAGTTCAAAAAAGTTATTTAAAGAGGCGCTTTTCTCTATCCATGCTTTCAACTATCGAAGCAAAGCTCCTCAGAGCTCTCGAAGAAGGGAAAAAATACAGCGTAGAAGAGGCCGCGAGAGTATCAGGACTGAGCAAGGATGCCGTGTTGAAGGCTGCGTACATGCTCCAGGAGAAGGGCTACGTGAAGGTTCACAAGAGAGTCTGGAAAGAATACGAGCTGACGGACGAAGGTCTGAGATACCTAACCGAAGGTCTTCCGGAGGAAAAACTCTACAAAGAAGTGCAAAGAGGCGTAGAAGACCTGAACGAACTCGAAAGGATCGTCGGCAAGAGAGACTTGCAGATCGGCCTCGGCTGGTTGAGGAGGAAAGGCGTCGCAAAGATCGAGAACGGTAGAATAAAATTAATTTCAGAGCCAAAATTCGAGGAGAGGAGCGTTTTAAACGCGATTTACGAAAACAGAACTGCTGAAGTTGACGAAAAGCTGTTAAGAGACCTGATAAAAAGAAAACTTGTAAGAGAAGAAGAGGTCTCCGAAACGCTAATAGAAGTGCTGTCCAAACCGGAAGTCGAGGTCAAGGAGAAGATAACCGACTTAACTCCCGAACTCCTCATCTCCGGAGCCTGGAGGGGTAAAGAGTTTCTCGAATACGACGTCAGAATTCCAGCAAAGGACGTGTTTGCTGCCAAGATGCACCCATACGAAAGGATAATCAGAGAGTGCAGAAAAATTTTCCTCGAGATGGGTTTTACTGAGATAAAAGGTCACTACGTTCAGCCAGCTTTCTGGAACTTCGACGCCCTATTTCAACCTCAAGATCACCCGGCGAGAGAGATGCAGGACACGTTCTACCTCGACAGGTACGTCGACATAGACGAAGAGCTCGCCAGGAAAATTAAGGAAACGCACGAGAATGGCTGGATCACAGGATCGAAAGGCTGGGGAGGAAAGTGGGAATTAAACAAAGCGAGACAGCTCGTTTTAAGGACGCACACGACGGCCATAACGATCCACTACCTGGCGATGAATCCAGAGCCGCCAGTGAAAGCTTTCTGCATAGACAGAGTTTACAGAAGAGAGGCGATCGACGCGACGCATCTCCCAGAGTTCGACCAGCTCGAAGGAGTCGTCCTGGACGAGAACGTCGGATTCAAAGATCTTCTCGGCCTGCTGAGAGAATTTTTCCTCAAGATGGGTTTCGAAGACGTTCGATTTCGCCCGGGCTACTTCCCCTACACGGAGCCGAGCGTCGAACCTGAAGTTTACGTAGAAGGTTTAGGATGGATAGAACTCGGAGGAGCTGGAATATTCAGAAAGGAAGTCACCGAGCCGCTCGGAATAAAAGGCAAGGTTCTGGCGTGGGGGCTTGGAATAGGCAGACTCGCGATGCTCAGGCTCGGAATGAAAGACCTGAGGTTGCTCTACAATCCGGACCTGGGCTGGCTGAGAAAAACGCCGGCGATAAAGAGGTAAAAGATATATTCTGAAAAAATTTAGCGTGATCCAATGCCAGTAGTCACGCTTTACTGGGACGAACTCGAGGAGCTCGTCGGAAAGAGCAGAGAAGAAATTCTCGAGAGACTTCCGATGCTCGGCTGCGACATCGAGAGGGTCGAAGAGGATCACGTTGACGTGGAGTTCTTCCCGAACCGACCAGACCTTTACAGCGTCGAAGGTGTTGCGAGAGCTTTAAAAGGATTCATGGATATCGAGTTCGGATACGTGGACTACAAGGTTCACGAAGGGAACTGGAAGATCTACGTAGACGATAGCGTGAAAAGTGTGAGGCCAAGGATAGTCGGGTGCGTCGTCAGGAACATAAACATCGACGAGAGGGTGCTGAGGTCCATCATAGAGATTCAGGAGGACCTGCACTGGACTATCGGTAGGAACAGAAGGAAGATGGCAATCGGCATTCACGACCTTAGCAAAATCAGTTTTCCGCTGAGATATACTGCTGTTTCCGAAGATTTTTCGTTCGTTCCGCTCGATTTTGAAGAGGAAATGAGCGTCAGGGAGATTCTGGAGAAACACCCGAAAGGTCGCGAGTTCGGATTTATACTGAAGGACACGGACAAGTATCCGATGATCGTAGACTCTAAGGGTAACGCGATTTCGTTCCCACCGATAATAAACGCGGAGATGACGAGGGTAACTGAAAGGACGACAGATTTATTTATAGACGTCACAGGATTTGACGATAACGTCGATAAAGCCCTAAAAATCCTCGCGGCCATGTTCTCCGACAGGGGTGGAAGGCTGGAATACGTCGAAATCGTTTACACCGATAAAACTGAAAAAACTCCGGACATGTCTCCAGAAATAATGAAAGTTCGGAAGAGCGAAATTTACTCCCTTCTCGGATTCCGCATCAGCGATGAGGAGATAAAGCTCGCGCTCGGAAGGATGAGATACGGCTTCGAGATAGGTGACGACGAGATCACAGTGTTCGTGCCGCCTTACAGGGCTGACATCATGCACGAGTGGGACATAATAGAGGACATAGCGATAGGATACGGATACGACAGAATAAAGCCGGAGTATCCTTCGACTCCCGGAATCGGCAGAGAGCACGAATGGTTCAGAATCAAGGACATCGCGAGGGAGATAATGATCGGTCTCGGATTTACCGAGGTCATAACGTTCACGCTGACGAGCGAGAAAGTTCAATACGAATTTATGAAGAGAAGAGGCGAGGCCTGGAAGGATTACGTCCCGGTGATGCACCCGCTGACAGAGGAGCACAGAATAATAAGGACCGAAATTCTCCCCAAGCTTCTCGAGGTTCTCGCGAACAACAAGCACCATCCGATGCCCCAGAAAATATTCGAAGTTGGTGACGTTGTAAGAGGTTTGAAAAACAGACTGCACCTGTCAGCGTGCGTAACGCACTCGAAAGCCAACTTTTCTGAGATAAGGAGCTACGTTCAGGCAGTTATGAGAGAGCTCGACCTCGAGTGGAACGTTGAAGAGAGCGACGACGAGGCCTTCATAAAGGGGAGGAGAGCGGACATAATAGTAAAGGGCAAAAAAGTCGGCGTGTTTGGAGAAGTTCAACCAGAGGTGCTCGAGAAGTTCGACATAACGACTCCTGTAGCGGCTTTCGAGATCGACCTTAGCGAGCTGTTCGATCTCGGACTCGTCGTGTAACGCCAACTTTTTTAAACTTTTCTCAAAAGCAACTTCAATGAACTACGACTTGAAGAAAAGGCCGTTCATAGTATTTTGGGAGCTCACGAGAGCTTGCTTACTGGCCTGTAAACACTGCAGAGCTAAAGCTCAGAAAAAGAGGCACCCCGACGAGCTGACTACCGAAGAAGCTTACAGGGTCGTTGATCAGCTAAAGGAGTTTGGAGAACCTTACCCCCTGCTCGTCCTGACCGGCGGAGACCCGTTGATGCGAGACGACGTGTTCGACATAATAGAATACGCGACCAAGAGCAGAATCAGAGTGGCGATAGCCTTCAGCGGGACGAAGCTTGCGACGAAGGATAAGCTCGAAAAGTTGAAAGAAGCCGGAGTTTCAAGGATCGCCATTAGTCTCGACGGGAGTAACGAGGAAATTCACGACTTCTTTAGAGGTGTCGGGGGAACTTTCGAAACGAGCCTTGAGATCCTCGAAATGGCAAGAGAGCTCGAGATTTCGAGGCAGATAAACACAACAGTCACGACGTTCAACATGCACGACCTTCCGAATATCATGAGGATAGGAATAGAGTATCAAGTAGCTCTCTGGGACATCTTCTTCATAGTTCCGACCGGAAGGGCGAAGGTCGAATACATGCCGTCAGCCCAAGAGTTCGAGGATGTTCTGAACTTCCTCTACGACGTTTCGAAAAAGACGCCGCTGAACGTTAAGAGCTCCGCAGCGACGCACCTCAGGAGGATCGAATACATGAGAGACAAAGGCATTTACGATCTGCCACGCGGAGAACTCTACTACGAGCTCGTCGAAAGTTTGAAGGGTTTTGAAGGCGAATCGAAAAAAGTTGTCGCTGGAGCTTACGGAAGGAGCCTGGCAGACGGAATCAGGAGGATGATGGGAATAACCGACGGAAGAGGAATGTTCTTCATAAGCCACGTCGGAGAAGTTTACCCGAGCGGTTTTCTGCCGATTAAAGCCGGAAACGTCAGAGAGGAGAGTCTGAAAGATATCTACACAAAATCCAAGATTTTCGTCGAGTTGAAAGACCCGAACAAGCTGAAGGGTAAGTGCGGGATGTGTGAGTTCAGATACATCTGCGGAGGTAGTAGAGCGAGGGCTTACGCGATGACCGGCGACTACCTCGCTGCCGAGCCGAGGTGCATCTACGTCCCGAGAGGAGGAGAAGTCATCAAATAAACCGCAGGATTTTTATGATTTTTAAAACAAGTAGTGTTGGGATGTTCTACGAAATCGAAGAGATCAAGCGAAGGAGAAAAAAGCTCGGGCTAACGCAGAAGAAGTTGGCCGAGCTCGTCGGAGTCAGTCAGCCGTTAATAGCCAGACTTGAAAGTGGCGACCTCGACCCGAAGCTTTCGCTGATAAAGAAGATCTTCAAAGTCCTCGACGAGTTGGAAGGCAAGATGACCGCTAAGAAAATAATGAACCCCAACGTGATCTTCGCAACCCCAGAAGATTCTCCCAAGAAGATTATCGAAATCATGTGGGAAAAAGGCATCTCGCAGGTTCCAGTAATAGATAACAAGGGTAAAAACATCGGTTGCGTCACCGAATCGGCCATAATAAGGCAGATACTCGAAAAAGGTGTCGAACATCTCTCCGAGCTGAAGGTTAAGGACATAATGGAAGATCCGCTACCGACCGTCCCGCCCGACGAGTCCCTCGAGAACATTTCTAAAATGCTTTTAAACAATCCCGCAATTCTTGTCGTTGAGAGAGATAAAGTCATCGGTATCATAACCAAGCACGACGTTATGAAAGTCGTAAGGGGATAGCATGAATCTGAAGCACATTTTCTGGTTCCAGATGGCTGAAGAAGAAAAGATAGACTACCTCAAGAAGTTCAGCGTCGCAGTAATAGGAAGCAGAATGCTCGCGGAGATACTCTGGAGGTGCGGAGTAGGGTGCATAAGGTACATCGGCGACGTCGTCACACCAACGGATTCAAGGATAGACCCCACGATTCGTCCGCTCGACGCGAACGATTACGATGTCATGCATCCCATGAGTTCGGACAGCTGCGTCATAAGTTATCCGTATCCCCACGACTACAAAGAGTTAAAAAAACAGCTCAGAGGTATCGATGTAATAGTTGCTCACAAATACGAAAGCCTGGCGGCGAGAATAGCTGAAGAGATTGGAGTTCCGTTCATACCGAGAATCATAACAACGTTCCTTCCCGACGGTGTGAGCTACTTTGAGGTGAAGATTCCGGAAGTTAAGGAGAACCCCATCGCGTATTCGATAACCTGCAGCGTTCAGGCGGGAGAGATCATGAGAATATTCACCGGATACGAGCTGCCAGTGATAGCGCCAGAAGCTTACGTCGTCGATTTGAAGACTAAAAGCTACCTCAAAAAGGTGGAGCTTGAGAGAGTATGAGAATCAGAACACCCTCGCGAGTTCACGTAACGCTGATCGACTTGAACGGAGAGATAGGTAGAGTTGATGGTGGGGTCGGTTTCGCCTTAGAGGAGCCTCATGTGGAGATCGTGGCGAGAGAGTCAGAAGACGTCGTCGTCAGAGGAGAGGCGCACAATTTAAAGAGGTTCGAAAGCGTTGCAAGAAGTTTGAAAGAGAGATTCGGATTCGGAATAGAGATAGAAGTTTTGTCGGACTTCAAAGAGCACGTAGGTCTCGGAAGCGGAACCCAGATAAGTCTGGCGGTAGGCGTCGCATACTCAAAACTCTACGACCTGAACCTGAGCGTGAGAGACGTGGCGAGAATAACGGGTAGAGGCGGAACGTCCGGAATTGGCGTTGCAGCTTTCGAAATGGGAGGATTCATAGTTGACGGCGGTCACTCGAAGAAAGTTAAGAAGAGTTTTCTGCCTTCAGCCTTCAGCAAAGCTCCGCCTGGACCAGTCATATCAAGGCTGGACTTCCCCGACTGGGACGTCTGTCTGGTAATCCCAGAAGGAAGGGGATTCTTCGGAGAAAGAGAGGTTGATCTCTTCGAAAAAAACACGCCGATAAAACTCGAAGAAGTTAGAGAGCTCTGCCACGTAATTTTGATGAAGCTGCTCCCGGCAGTTGCGGAGAAAGACATCGACGATTTTTCTTCCGCAATTTCGAGAATCCAGGAGCTCGGATTCAAAAGAGCCGAAGTCGAGCAGTACGGAGAGAAAATGAGAAGCTTGATGAAGAGGTTCGAAGAAGTTGGAGCCTGCGGCATGAGTTCGACGGGTCCGACGCTTTATATAGTCTCGGAAAAAATAAATATTCAGGAAGTAAACGATCTGATAGCTGAGTTTGGCTTGAAAGCCGAGATTATACTGACCAAAGGCAGAAACAGGGGGGCCGACGTTGAAGTATAAGCTATGGTGCGGCGAGTTCGACGGCAGTCTCAAACTCTCGAAGGATTTTAAGAAGTCCTTCGAGGACGCCAAGAATCCCTCCCCAGTTCCGGAAGAAGCTTTCGAAGAGGCGAAGAAAGTCGTGAAGAACTACTACGAAACTCTGAGGAAAGTCGCCATAAGCGTGACTGAAGAGAAGATCGAAAGAGAACTCAAAAGAGAGGATCGCTACGTGATAATGCTCGTAAAGGCCTTAGACGAGTTAAACGAGTCAATAAACCTCCTCGAAGAAAAATACAGAGATCTCGTCGAAGTCATGCAGTCTAGAGTTACGGAAGATTTTGAAGAAAAAATAAGAGGATTGAAAGACCTGAGAAGAGAGGTCGAAAAAGAGATCGAAGCCGTTATGGAGAAGATCGCTCCGAACCTCACTGAAATTCTTGGCCCGAAGATTGCCGCGCGACTCCTCGAAAAAGCAGGGAGTCTGGAGAAGCTCGCAACCCTTCCAGCGAGCACGATTCAGATAATAGGTGCAGAAAAATCGCTGTTCAAAGCTTTGACGAGGATCAGAAAAGGCAAGAAGGCGAAAATACCCAAACACGGAGTTATATTCCAGCACCCGTTTATAAGAACGTTGCCGAAGAGAAAGAGAGGCAAAATGGCGAGGTTCATGGCCGGAAAACTTGCAATAGCTGCGAAACTTGACTATTTTAGAGGTGAGTTGAGGGAAGAACTCTCCGAGGAGGTCAGGAGGAAGTATGAAGAACTTTCAAGAAGTTAAAGAGGTTTTGCCGAACACGTTCTTCCTGAAAGTAGAGGGTAGGAGGATTCTCGCAACCAAAAGCAGGTATCCGCCGTTTTATGGCGAGAGGAAATACGGAGATTTCAGAGAGTGGATCCCGACGAGAAGCAAGCTTTCTGCCGCGATTATAAAAGGTCTGAAGCCGGAGATAGAAAAGGACTCCAAGATTCTCTACCTCGGAGCCGCATCCGGAACCACCGTAAGCCACGTATCGGACATAGTCGAAGACGGAGTTATATACGCGGTGGAATACTCAGCTAAACCCTTCGTCAAGTTCCTCGAACTCGCGAGAGAGAGAAGAAACATAGTCCCGCTCCTCGAAGACGCCCGAAAGCCAGAAAACTACTCTGGAATCGTGGAAAAAGTCGACCTGATTTATCAGGATATCGCGCAGAGGGATCAGATAGACATATTCAAAAAGAACGCGGAGTTCTTCCTGAAAGACGGAGGACTCGGAATAATAATGGTGAAAGCGAGAAGCATAGATTCCACGCTCGAACCCGAGAAGATATTCAAAATGGTGGAAAAAGATCTTAAAAAAGACTTCAAAGTCCTCTCGAGAGTTGACATCGGGCAGTTCCACAGAGACCACGTCTGCTTCTACCTAAGGTGGAGGGGATGAGACAAAGGTTCGTTCTCGACACCACGGCAATAACGGATACGGGAATGAGAGAAAAAGAGGGATTCGAAGACATATGTCAGTCGGCAAATGAAATTCTCGACCTGATAGCCAAAGCGAGAATGAAACTTGACATAAGCTGTTACATTCCGTATCCTTCCGTATACACCGAACTCATGAGCTTTCTCAAAAGATACAACTGCTCGGAGGACGTCATGATTAAGGTGGACACGTGGCTCGTAAAGAAGACGCCGAGCAGAATAGAGGTCATGATTCCTGCCGCGATATTCTACGAATACGTTCTGACGATGAGGCAGAAGATAAACAAGGGCAGGAAGATCGCCGAAGACTTCATCTGGGAGAGCTCCGCGATAACGTCAAGAGCGAAACCGGAAGAGCTGAGAAAAGAGATCGGAGAGCTGATATCGAGGTTCAGAGAGAAGTATCGAGCTACGCTCAGACACGGAATACTCGACTCGTCGCCAGACATAGACGTTCTTCTGCTCGCCAAGGAGCTCGACGCTGCAGTGGTCAGCAGTGATGAAGGAATAAAGAGGTGGGCCGAGCTCATGGGCCTGAGATTTGTGGAGGCTATGAAGTTTCCGAGAATGCTCCGAGAGTATCTGAGCATGCTGGAGGGTGAGAAATGAAAGTGGAAAGACCGAGAGGGACGAGAGACTTTCTGCCGGAAGAAATGGAAAGGAGGAGAGAGCTGGAAAAATTGTTCAGAGAGTTGGCGGAATCTTTCGGATACAGAGAAGTCCAAACTCCGACTTTCGAGCATCTCGAACTTTTTACGATAAAATCCGGCGAGAGCATAATCAACGAAATCTATGCCTTTAAGGACAAGGGCGGAAGAGACTTAGCTCTGCGCCCCGAACTCACCGCGCCGGTAATGAGAATGTTCGTCAACGAGTGTTCGCACATGCCAAAACCTTTGAGGTTTTACTACTTCTCCAACTGCTTCAGATACGAGAGGCCTCAGAGGGGAAGATACAGGGAATTCTGGCAGTTCGGAGTCGAGCTGATCGGAAGCGACAGCCCCGAGGCCGAGGCTGAAGTGATACTGCTCTCCTACAGAATGCTCGAGAGGGCAGGAATCGAGTTCGAACTGAGCGTAGGGGACGTGAACCTCCTCAGACACGTCCTGAGAGACTACCCAAGGCAAGAAGAGGCTATGAGGCTGATAGACAAGGAGGAGTTTGACGAGCTGAAAAGAGTTATGTCCGAAGACGGGGCGCTCGACACATACGAGAAAGTCGTCCAGCTGAAGGACGTGAAGAGTATAGAAGAGGCAGAAGAGGTCGTAGACTACGATTTCAGCCACATGAAGAGGCTCGTGGAAATCCTTGACGAGCTGGATTTAAAATACGAGATCGACTTCACTGTCGCAAGAGGATTAGACTACTACACCGGAGTTGTCTTCGAATACTACTCCGAAGGTCTCGGCGCCCAGAAGCAGATATGCGGTGGAGGGAGCTACAGACTGGCCAGACTGTTCGGCGGAGAAGACATTCCCGGAACGGGTTTTGCCATAGGTTTCGACAGAGTAGTCGAACTCTGGAAAGGCAAGAGAGATTACGAACCTCCCGTCGTTCTCGTCTCGCTCGTTTCGTCGCCAAAAGCGTTTAAAATAGCGGAAGAGCTCAGGTCGAAAGGTCTGAAAGTGGTGGTCGACGTCATGGGTAGAAACGTCAAGAAGCAATTCAGCTTCGCTAACGATGTAAGTGCTAAATACGTGATAATAGTCGGAGAGAAAGAGCTCCAGAGCAACGTTCTTTCAGTAAAAGACCTCGAGAGTGGTAAACAGAAGACGATGGGTTTCGATGAGGCTGTAGAACTAATCAAAAACAAGAGGTGGATCGACGAATAACAAACACTTCCCGACTTTTTTCGCTCTCTTAGAGCTTTCGAGAACGGTCAACCTCGCATATCTCGACGCGTCAAGAAGGTTTCTACCCAGGCACAGGTTCGCTAAGAGAGAAGAGCTGTAAACACAACCCGTCCCGTGAATTTCTTTAGTTCCTACCTCCGCTTTAATTTCGTGAGCTTTTCCGTCGTAAACGATGTCCACACCGCCAAGATCCTTTCCGGTAATCACGACGTCGCAACCAAACTCGCTCTTTATTTTCTCCGCCGCGCGCTTAGCGTCGTCGATGTCATTTATTTCAACTCCCGACAGAATCTCCGCTTCCTTCACGTTCGGCGTCACGACGTCCACGATTCCTAAGAGTTTTTCGTAAGTTTTGGCCGAAGAGAATTCGAAGCCGACGGAAGCCCTCATAACTGGATCCAAAACCTTTACTCCGTCGAAGTCTGACAAAAACCCTCCAATGACGTCAGCCTGCCCTTCGCTGACGACTATGCCAACTTTAGCTCCGCACAGCCGAAAATCGTCTCTGACTGCATCTATCTGATTTTTAAGATCTTCAACACCAATCTCGATAAAACCGCGAACCTCACACGAGTTCTGAAAAGTTAACGCCGTAATCACCCCGACACCGTGAAAGCCGAAAAGCCTGAATACTCTCAAGTCCACAGTAACGCCGGCACCGTTTCCGGTGTCGAAGCCAGCTATACTCACAAGAGCTTCCAACTCACCACCCCGTTCTTCTTGAGCACGTAGAGAGAGAATAGAATCAGAAACGCGTTCAGGAAGAAGTTGTCGTATCTAAAAGTTAGAAGCCTGTATCTCCTTCTGATCGGGTAGAATAGCTGAACTCCGCTCTTAGTCAGCATGTCGAGGAACAGGTGCGACGTTAATCCAATCAGGCTGTAGATTAGCATAGATCTATCGACGTAATAGACTGCTGCAGCCACAAGAAAAACGAACGGTATCGAGTGCGTAAATCCGCGGTGCTTTATGCCGACGGCAAGGTCGAAATCGCTTATGATTCCAAAGAAAGCCGTTACGAACAGAGCGTTCGTGTCCTTCGTCAGGAAGCTCGCTAACGCTACGGGGAACAAAACGTGGGTAACCTTCAACATTTTTCAGTTCTCCTTCTTCTCGTATATGAGCGATATAAAGTCTTTTGGCGTCGAAACGCACTCGATCTCGTCCTTCGTTATGAAGACCACTCCGCCGACTTCGGTTTTTACCCTCCTCTCCACGATGTAGGCGGCACTCGTTGAGAGGACTTCAGAAACTCTTCCGATGATGCTCGCCCTCTTCTCTATCTCCCTCACCTGTTTTACTCCCGTGAGGATGTGCTCCTCCTCCGCTATCGTCAGCATGTCGAATGGAGCGTGCTTCACTGGAAGGATCTTAACGCCTATGCACTTCAGCTGCTCGACTATCTCCGCTTCCTCACCCTCGTAATTTTCGTTCACGCTCCCATCGACGTCGATTTCGAATTCGAACACGTTTATCTCCTCCACGATGTCTCCGCCAAGAATTTCCTCAAGTTTTATCGCATTTTCGAGCGAGACGTCTACACCTTCCTCGTATTTTTTCGCAGCTCTCCTCGAAACGCCGATTCTACTCGCTATTTCACCTATCGACAGTCCCAGTTCCTCCCTCCTTTTCCTGAACTTCTCGCTATCGATTTTGACATAGTATCCACCGGGAGCAGAATACACGAGCGGATAGATCCCCTCGACAACTATGTCGTAAAGCGTCGCGACGTTTATCACCGGAATACCGTATCTCGTGTAGACTACGCCCCTCTCAAGGAAGTCCTGCTTGAACTTCTCCCCAACCACTATGGGACTCGCTTTCAGAACCT
Source organism: uncultured archaeon (assembly GCA_964463865.1). GTDB lineage: Archaea > Halobacteriota > Archaeoglobi > Archaeoglobales > Archaeoglobaceae > Ferroglobus. The sequence continues at coordinate 19,156 of CAYXDX010000010.1, forward strand.
TCGCTATTAGCTTCATCTCCCGAACCATGTCCGATTTAAGAGAATCGACGTTGTAGAGGACTTTTATCAAGACTACAACGTCGTCCTTTCTTGCGACTATGTCGAAACACCTCGGCTTAGTCTCGACTAAGTCCGTAACGGTGAATCCAGCTTTTTGGAGGATCTTCAACACAGTTCGCATCACGAGTTCCTGCATTTCCAGAAATGACTATGTCGAAACGTAGTATATAAAATGTTTTCTCCTCGCAAAAAAGAAAGCTAAAGCGTATACCCGACGCAAAGCTGTTCGAACTTCTCGTGTCTCACGAGCTCCTCAGATTTACCACCGAACACGACTCTGCCGCTTACGAGCATGTATGCGTAATCGCTGATTTCCAGAGCCTTTAGAACGTTTTGCTCGACGAGTAAAATCGTCATTTTCAACTCGTCTCTCAAAAACTGGATTTTCTCGAATATAACCGAAGCGTACTTCGGGGAGAGCATCGCAGTCGGTTCGTCGAGCATCATTAACTTGGCGTTCTTTATCAGAGCCATAGCCATCGCGAGGAACTGCCTTTCACCTCCGCTCAGCGTCCCCGCTTTCCTCTTCATCTTGGTCTGAAGCTCAGGGAACATCGAAAGCGCGAGCTCAACTCTGTCCTCGAACTCCTCCCTGTCTATCGTGTATCCGGCAATTTTGAGGTTTTCTTCCACAGAAAGGTTCGCAAAAACGTTGTCCGTCTGAGGTAAATACGCTATGCCCATCTTCGTTTTCTCGTGAGGAGGGACGCGAGTTATGTCCTTACCCTCGTAAACTATTTTTCCACCGTATATAGTTGTCAGACCGAATATCGACTTGAGAAACGTGGACTTTCCACTTCCGTTCGGCCCAACTACTGCTGTTATCGAATTCCTGTGAATCTTCGCGTCGACGTCGAACAGGATGTGCAGCTCCTTGTATCCGGCGTTTAACTTTTCCACCTCAAGCACCGAGATACACCTCCACGACTTCCGGCTTTTCTATGACTTCTTTACCCTTACCCTCAGCGATTATCCTTCCGCTCGCCATCACGTATACTTTGTCCACGTATTCGAGGACTATGTCGAGGCGGTGTTCGACGATCAGAAAAGTCTTACCGGCATCGCACAGCTCCCTGATTCTTCCGAGAATGTCGTGAGAGAGCTTAGGCGCTACTCCTGCGAGCGGTTCGTCCATGACGAATAGCTTCGCGTCCGTCATCAGAGCTCTGCCGATTTCCACGAGCCTCAGCTGACCCCCGCTCAGGTTCTGAGCTTCCTCGTCCCAGAGGTGATCTATGCCAAGAAACTCAAGAATCTCGAACGCTTTGTCGACGATTTTCTTTTCGAAAGGCACATAGTCTTTTTTCAGCGCGTGTATAACCTGCTCACCGGGATTCTGGTTGGCTATCAGCAGGTTCTCGAGAACCGTCAGCTTTTTCAAAGGCTTCGGAATCTGAAACGTTCTGACGATCCCTTTCCTGTAGAGTTCGTGCGGCGGTCTGTTCGTGATGTCTTCTCCTTCGTAGATCACCTTCCCCTCGTCAGCCTTGTAAAAACCGGTAATGACGTTTATCAGAGTCGTCTTCCCGCTACCGTTGGGGCCTATTACGAGCGTTACCTTGCTTTGCTCGACCTCTATGTTCACCCTGTCGAGTGCTTTGAGCCCGTCAAAAAATTTGGAAAGAGAAACGGTTTTTAAAATCATGTTCTCCTTCTCAGAACGTAAGCCACTGCCAACAAGCCGGAAATCGCCAACGCTGCTTCGAAGCCGGGCGCTTTGCCTCCCTTCTCCTCCGTCACTTCTGGCCACGTCGGTTTGTGCTTCCACTCTATGCTCTTGGTTTCGAACTTCCATATTCCGGCGAGGTCCCACTTGCCCTCCTTGTTCACATAGTATATCGCGTAATCACCGCTCGCTCTGTCGTTCCACTCGTTGAGCTCGATCTTTCCACTGACCGGCTCGACCCCGTATTCGCCGTTGCTGTATTTGACAGTCACCTCTCTGATCTTCTCAACCATCGCGTCTGGGTCGTAGCTACCTTTCTCCTTCACGACCTCAGCGTAAGCCAACGCGAGAACCCAGGCAGCGTCGTAAGCGTTCATGGCGTACTGATACGGTGTGTCTCCGAAGCCCTTCTCCTTATACTTCTTGGCGAGCTCTTCGAAAGCTGGCCCTTTGGACTCGAAGAGCGTGGCATACATACCGACTCTCTTCACCTTGTCGAGAGCGTTGCTTATCTTTCCGCTCTTCGCGTTACCGTCGCATCCGATCCAGACGACGTTGAGTATCGGGGAGTTCTCAGGAGTCTGAGCGAGGAGCGTGTAAACCTCTTCGTAAGTGAACGCTACAACAGCGACCTTCTCTCTACCGTACTTCTCGATCAGCTTGTTGAGTTCGCTCTCCATCGTGGAGATGTAGGGCGAGAAGTCCGCCGGAACCTGGTCCGGATACTCTATCGGCTGAGCCACTTCGATCCCAAGTTTTTCGAGCTTCGGCTTTATCGTTTCGTAGAGCCCCTTACCCCACGCGTTTCCTATGTAAACTATCACGACACCCTTAACTCCGAGGTCCTTAAGCTCGGAGGCGATGGCGTCGGTCTGCAGGTCGTCAGTTCCGACGAACCTGAAGATATATTTCTTGTCCTCCGGCGTCGCGAAACCTATTATCTGCGGCAGAGCCGTTGACGACGGCGAGATTATGATTATCTTGTTAGACGTGACGTAATCCTTAACGTTGCTGACCTCACCACTACCCATCGGTCCGATGATCAGGTTTATACCTCTCGAATACAGGCTCTGAACCTTCTGCAAAGCTATGTTCGGGTCTACCCTCGTGTCTTCCACGTAGAACTCGACGGTAAAGTCTTCTCCTTTCTCCTTGAAGTAGTTGTTTATGTCCTCTTTAGCGATCTCGAGCGTGTTTTTTATGTCCGTTCCAAACGTCGTCAGGGGGCCAGAGAGGTCTACAAGAACACCGATTTTTATCTCCTCTGCAGCCGCGACATTGCTAATCAATAGCAAACCCAAAGCCACAAATATCCAGCGCATGTGGGGTTTATACACCATTAAAGTTATAAATCTTTCTTGGATTTTTCCGCCGATGAATGTGGTCGAAGGTGCTATAATTTATTCGAACCTTTTAGTGCTTTTGTCTTTAGGTTTGACGATCACCTACATAACAACTTCAGTTCCAAACTTCGCCCAGGGTTCGTTTGCAGTTTTCGGCTCATACTTGGCCTTCGCGTTTTTCAAACTCTTCAGCGTTCACCCCTACGAAGCTATGCCGATAACGTTTCTCCTTGGCGGTCTGCTCGGCGTCGTGACGTATCTGTTCGTCCTGAAGCCTCTGATCCGGAAAGAAGCGAGCGTTTTAATTTTAATGATCGCGACTTTGGCGTGGGATCTCATTCTCCTCGGTTTTCTCGGCATATTTTCTGAGGTTCTCGGAAAAGCCATCGGCGGATACGCCTCGCGATTCATATTCACTCCATACGATTACAGGCTGTTCGGTCTGCAGGGCGTGTTCTTCGTCTCACTCCTTACGATAGTCGTCTGCCTGCTCGGTCTCGCTTACCTGCTGTACAAGACGAAGTTCGGAGTCGCGTTGAGGGCGTCGATGGAGAATCCACAGCTGGCTGAAGTCATGGGAGTAAACGTGGAATACACGAGAATTTTCTCCTGGTTCCTCTCCGGCTCGCTCTCGGCTCTGGCGGGAACTCTGCTACCCTTCAAGCAAGAGATCGTTCAGAGCACGGGAGCTATGATCATAGTCTCGATATTCGCCGCGAGCATAGTCGGTGGGTTGAGCAGCCTCCTTGGAGCGATAGTCGGAGGCTACTTCATCGGCCTCTCCGAGACTCTCGTCACCTTTTACTTGAGCAAGTTCTTCGGATCGTGGGTTCTCGTTTACAGCAAGATGATACCGCTGGCGATACTCATAGCCGTCCTCCTTTACGTCCCGCAGGGCATAGCGTCGATAAACTGGAGGAGGTTGCTATGGCAGTCGAACAGACGCTGACTACGATACTGCTCTGGTTCGGAGTTTACGCCATCGTGGCTTTGAGCCTCAACATAGAATACGGCTTCGGAGGAATTCCGAACTTCGGAAGAGCTTTCGCCCTGCTGATAGGAGCGATTTCAGTTGGAGCCGTGGTGAACAGGGTGCTCATAGCGTTGACCGGCGTCAGCGGAATATCCTACACGGCTATGAGCGGATTCGCGAAGAGCAAAATAGACATGCTGATATCGTCAAACCCCGCTTACGGAATAGCACTTCTGCTATTCTGCATATTGCTGTCAGCCGTTCTCGGAGCAGTTTTCGGGGCGCTGTTCATACTCCCGAGCGCGAAGCTGAAGAGCGACTACCTCGCGATAACGCTGCTCGCGATAAGCGAGGTCGCGTTCATGATATCCTACTACGACACATCGATCGTCGGAGGATACTACGGAACGCCGACACCAAACGTCCTCGCTTTCGTCCCCGGAGAGGTTAGAGAGTTGGCATACACGGTTCTCATCCTCATCTTCGCATTCTTAACGTTCCTGCTCGTAGAAAGGATAACGAACTCCCCCTACGGCAGACTGCTAAAAGCGATGAGAGAGGACGAGGACGTCGTAGAAAGCTTCGGAAAAGACGTGATGTGGTTGAGAATTAAGACCACTACACTCGGCTCTGCGATCGCGTCCGTTGCCGGGATGTTGTACACGCTATACTCCGGAAACGTGATCGGAATAGTGAACCTCTTCGCGAGAGTGAACTGGACGTTTTTCCCGTTCCTGATGGTTCTCCTCGGAGGGATGGCGAACAACCGCGGAGTTCTCGCAGGAGTTTTCGTCTTCGTTACCGTGTGGAGGTTGCTCGATCAATACAAGCACGACGTATCCGCCGCGTTAAACCTGCCGTTCGACGTCAACTGGCTGCAGTATATAATCTTCGGTGCGCTGATGCTCCTCGTCCTATACTACAGGCCGGAAGGTATAATCAAAGAGGAGCCCATAAGGACGGAACCGATAAAAGAAATCAAATCTCGTAGAAAAGCCTGAAGGCGTGTTTTCCTATCCCGTATCTGTGCCTCGTAATTCCGTCCACGACGAACCCGAACGCGAGAAACTTCGTCAGGTCGTGATCCACCGGAACCTCGACGTTTACGCGCTCGAAGTTAAGCTTCGTCGCCTCGCATATGCACTTCTCAAGTAACCTCTTCTCGACCTCTCCGCTCTCTGCAAATATCCGCCCTATGTAAAATTCCTCGGAGTTCCAGTAAACTATTGCAAATCCCTTAAATCCACCGTCAGAAGCTACCAGAACTTTCTTTTTGAAGTCCGTGACAGAAAGGCACGCAAAAACACTGTTCCCGAATTTTTCGTATTCCGTAAGTATGATGTCCTCTACCTCCTCGTCGAGCATCTCTCTGATGAGCATTCCGCGAAAGTCTTCCTCAAGAGTATTTAACTTTTTCCACTTCCTCAAGGAATTTCCTCATTTCGTCTTCGCTTTCGAAGTAAAGAGTCTTTTCGCCCTTCCACCTGACCTTAACGACGAGCTTCTCGAAATCTGGCAGGATTTCTGCTTCTCTGACGTCTATCTTTCTGCCACAGTAGAGCCACCCGTCTCTGACAGCAAAAAACCTCGGTCTTCTCAGGGTCGTAAACATTAGGGCGGTGATGGCGAAGAACAGAGCGAGAGCTGTGTAGACGTATTTTTGACTCCCGGCAATTTTCCAGATCGAAATGGCTGCAGAGATCAGATACATCGCCGCGAAACTTACGAGATACTTTTTTCTGGCTTCCCTGTTCTTAATCGGTCTGTAGCTGTAGATCACGTTCCCATCCTCCAGTCCTCTACGTATTTCTTCTGCTTTTCCGTCATCTCGTCTATTTTAACGCCCTCCACCTCAAGTTTGAGCTTCGCGACGAGTCGGTCAAGTTCTTCCGGCATTCTGTAAACCCTTTTGACGAGCTTCCCTTTGTTCTCCACGAGATATTTTACGGCCAGCGCCTGATTTGAGAAGCTCATGTCCATTACCTCTATCGGGTGTCCGTCTCCAGCCACGAGGTTTACGAGCCTCCCTTCCGCGAGAACGTAGATTCTTTTGTTTCCGAGGTTGTATTCCTTCACGTTCTTTCTCACTTCCCTCACGCTCGAAGCCAGTTCTTCGAGGTCGTTCAGATTTATTTCGACGTTGAAGTGACCAGCGTTGGCCAACAGCACTCCGTCCTTCATTAGCAGGAAGTGTTCTCTCCGTATGACGTCTACGTTTCCCGTAGCAGTTATGAAGATGTCGCCGCGTTTAGCAGCTTCAACCATCGGCATCACTTCGAAACCGTCCATCAAAGCCTCCAGCGCTCTTATTTCGTCGACCTCAGTCACGATTACTCTCGCCCCCAATCCACGAGCCCTCATAGCTATACCTCTACCGCACCAGCCGTATCCTGCCACTACGACAGTCTTTCCGGCAACGAGCACGTTTGTCGCTCTCATTATCCCGTCCCACGTGGACTGACCGGTTCCGTATCTGTTGTCGAAAAGAAACTTCGTATAGGCGTCGTTAACTGCAATGACCGGAAACTTTAGCAAACCTTCGCTTTCCATCGCCTTTATCCTTTTAACGCCAGTTGTCGTTTCCTCACTTGCTCCTATCACCTTTTCAGCAACGTCGGATCTCTCGTTGTGGAGCAAAAATATCAAGTCGGCTCCGTCGTCGATTATCACGTCCGGTTCCTCGTCTATGACCTTATTCAGAGCCTCGTAATACTCCTCCCTCGTCATTCCTCTCTTAGCGAAACACTTCACGCCACTCCTCCTCAAAGCTTCTGCGACGTCGTCTTGAGTTGTCAAAGGGTTACATCCCGTTATCGCGACCTCCGCGCCGCCAGCTATTAGCGTTTTTACGAGAACGGCGGTTTTCGCTTCTACGTGAAGAGCCATCCCAATTTTTACGCCTTCAAGAGGTTTTTCCTCTTCGAAAATCTCCCTAACCCTCGCCAAGACTTTCATTCTCTGCTCTGCCCACTCGATCTTCTTCAGTCCCTCCGCGTAATCAACCATAAAGCTGAGAGCGTGCATGATGTATATTAACGTTCTGAGTCGAAAGTTTATTCAGAGAGTTCGGACAAGTTAACACTGATGTTCGACTTTCCACCATACAGACCGCCAAGCGAGGCTAAAAGTTACCTGATAAGAGTCGTCAGAGGGTGCTACTGGAACAGGTGTGCGTTCTGCGGAATGTACAAGGACGTAAGGTTCTGCCTCAGAGACAAAAAGGAAGTCATGCGCGACATCGACAATCTGCCTAAGTTCTTCCCGCCGTCGAAAACGGCCTTTATCGGCGATTCCGATCCGCTCGTCCACAAAGACATAGTCGAGATCGTGCGATACCTGAACGAGAAATACGATCTTGAAAGGATAACGAGCTACACGAGAATAAAGACGATATGCAGAATGTCAGAGGAAAGACTTAGCGAGCTGAGAGAGGCTGGATTAAAAAGGATCCACGTGGGTCTCGAAAGTGGCGACCCAGAAGTCCTCGAACTCGTGAGGAAAGGTACAACGCCAGACGAAGCTATAAAGGCTGGCAAAAAAGCAAGGAAGTTCTTCGAAGTAACTTTCTACGTCATAACCGGACTCGGAGGTGTTGAAAGAAGCGACAGTCACGCCAAAAACACTGCCAGAGTGATAAACCTTGCTAAACCGACATTCGTCAGATTCAGGAATCTAACCCTCGTGCCCAACGCACCGATCTCGAAAGTGGTGGGGAATCAGAATAACGCTCTTAGACGCGAAGCAGCAACTTGAGGAACTTAAAAAGATTATCGAAGGTATTCGCGTAGAAACGTTCGTCACGTGTGACCACGTTTCAAATTACCTGTTCACGAGGGACGGAGTGATTTTTTACGGCGTCAGCGGATACCTCCCGGACGAAAAAGACGATCTGCTCGAACAAATAGAGACGACCATTAAAAACGTTGAACTGATAGAGAAAAGCGGAGAAAGGGTTCTCACGAGTAACGACATGTTCAGACTCGGACTGATAACCCTCTGAAAGCCCCTGCTCACAATCGCAAGAGTTATATTTAAGTTAGAGAGTAGTCTAAAACGAGGGGCCGTGGCGTAGCCAGGAAGCGCGGCGGGCTCCAGCGGCGTGATGACTGATGGGTCTGCTGAAGCGGTGATGATCCGCTGGAGTGCTGACCCGGGGAGACCCGCCAGTCGTGGGTTCAAATCCCACCGGCCCCACTTTAAAAGCTCTTTACAACTTCTCTGAGCCTCTTCTGAGCTTCTTCGCTGAACCACAGAGACGTGAAAGCGTCGACATCTTTTTCCAGAATGGACATGCACTCCTCCTTTACCTTCATGGTTCTGATCTCCTTAACGACCGAAAACGCTTCGCTCGGAAGTTCTCCCAAGCTTTTCGCTCTCTCTATCGACCTGTCAACGAGTTCGTCCTTCGGAAAGATCGCGTCGACGACACCCATTTCAAGAGCTCTGTCGGGTGAGTAGAAGTCCCCTCCGTAAACGAGCTCCCTGGCGAGTTTCCAGTCCATCTGCTGAAGTATCCTCTGAGGCAGATACGGAACTGAAAGGCCGAGTCTGATTTCGTTCAGCCCTATGAGGCACTTCTCCTGACTCATGAACCTGTAATCGCAGCACAAAGCGAGAATGCAACCTCCAGCAATAGCGTGTCCGTTTATCGCCGCAACCACTGGCTTAGGCAGTGTATAAATCTCGAGACAGACGAGGTTGAAGTTCCTGATGAATTCTCTGAACTCCTTCCTGTCGTAATCTATCAGCCTGGGAACATCGAGTCCGATCGAGAAAAACCTCTCGTCATCGCTCGTCAGCACGACGCCTCTAACTTCATCGCTCTCTCTGACGTGTTCCACGGCTTCACCCAGATCGCTGACGAGTTCCGGATTTATCGGATTCTTCTTTTCCCCACCCATTTTGAGGACTGCTACGCCGTTTACTACCTCAACCTTTACCCGGCCCATGGACTCAGTCCTGCATTATATTTTTTGAAGTTTTTGCAAATCGAAAATCCGAGTTCGGCACGAAAGTCGTCGCCATGAAAAATTTGTTTAAAAATCACCTCTGCATCATCGTAATCGAGCAAACCTCTCCGTCCGGCTCGAACAGGCTGAGATCGACGTCCACGAACTTCGCTTCGTAATTCTCAAGTATCTGCCCCTGCTGAGTTACCGTAGCTTTGAAAGAGTCCCCCACCGGTTCGTCTTTAACTTCTTCAGCCTCGCTCGGAGACACTTGCTGCGTCATCCTGACTTCGACCCACTCGCAGTTCTGAGGGACACTCATGCCCATCCCCTTGGCGAACATTATCGTGGTTAGGGTTGAGTCCTCATACTTGTATCTCACGATGACTACTCCGTCCGCTTGCTGCATCCTCAAAAGCTGTTCGTTGCTGTCGGCGTCGAAGTAATACCAGAATTCGAAAGTCTTCTTCTCGCCATTCTCTACGACTTCGGCTTTTCCGTAATACATTTTCTTCGCATTGAAAAGGTCCATGAGCGTCTTTATATCTCCCTCCTCAACTGCAACCTCCTTCGTTCTTTCCGGGGTTGGAGTTTCTTCCGGCGTAGCTGCCTCAGGAGTTTTCACGACTTCAGCTTTTTCCGGTTTCTCTCCACTACACCCCGGCGAAAGCGACCAACAGAGACAAAAACACGACGAACAACCTCATAATACCCCTCCAAGATTTGAAAAGTAGTTCGGAAGTCGTATTTATACTTTTCCTCGCAAAACATTTCATCGCTCCCTGCGTGAGTTTTAATCCCGCAGCAGCCTGATCTACTCTCCGTTAGCGTTCAGCACAGCACCTCAACGATGGTGAACACGAGTAAGAAGAAGCTTATGAGCGCGTTGGCGTAGAAAAACGAGAGCTCTATCTTGCTCTCGTCGACCTCAATTATCGCGTGCTGAAAAATTACGAGAGCCGTTATGACGACCAAGGAAATTTTAACGAACGTTCCAAACTCGAAGAACTCGTAAAAGGCTACGAAGAGCAGGAACAGAAAGATCACGTGGTTTACGGTCGATACGACTTTTGCCGTTTTAACTCCAAAGTGGGCTGGAATCGAGTGCAGTCCGAACTTTCTGTCGAACTCCAAGTCCTGAAGAGCGTAAATTATGTCGAACCCCGCCACCCAGAACATCACGGCGACGCCGATCAGGATCGGCAAAATTGCGTCTCCAAAAACGTTAAAACTGTTTTTCACAGCTATCCAGCCACCCATCGGCGCGAAGGCCAGATTTAAGCCGAGAACGTAGTGGCTCAGGCACGTGAACCTCTTGAGATACGGATAAACGTAAGAGACTATAGCGGGAATCGGAGAGAGAACGAAAGCGAGCCAGTTTATTAGGTAAGCGGAAGCAAAGTAAATAGCGAGAAAAGTCAGCGCTACAGCGTAAGCTTCCCTCACGCTTATAATTCCGGCCGGAATGTGTCTGTTCTTAGTTCTCGGATTCAGAGCGTCGATCTCCCTGTCTATGATCCTGTTGAAGGACATCGCCGCCGTTCTCAATCCAGTGAAGGCGATCGTTATGAGTGCGAACTTCTTTAAAGAGAAGAGTCCCCCAGCAGCGAGAAACGCGCCAAGGTAAGCGAAAGGGAGGGCGAAGAGTGTGTGCTCTATTTTTATGAAGTCAAGAAAGTCTTTAATCCTCGCCATGACGTTTTAAAGACAGCGACTGTTTAAAAGGTGATCGAGATGTTTTCGTCCGCTGAAGAAGTAGCCGTCGCGGCATCAATTTCAATGTCCCTTGAGGTTTTAGCGAGTCCTAAGTCGGGAAACGTCGACAGGGATCACGATTTCGAAGACCTGAAGCTTTCGGATTTCGTCGTATCTTCGATTTGCGCTCTGCCACCTTTCATGAAGCTCGCCAGCGGAGAAATAGGAGTCGGAGAGTGCATCTACAGAGCGATCGATAGCGGAGTGAAGTTTTACGGAAAGAAGAACGTTCATTTCGGAGCGTTGCTATTGCTCGCACCACTTGTAGCTTCAAAAGGCGATCCGAAGAAAGCAGTCAAGGTCGTCAGGAGTTCGGACTGGAGGCAGAGTCTTTACGTCTACAGAGCGTTTAAAATCGCGAGTCCGAGAGTCATATCCGCTAACGACCTCGACTTGAAAGACGAAGAGACCGAAAAGAGGATTGAAACCGAAAAAATTGGCCTTTTCGACTGGTTGAGTATGGCTCCTCCGGAGAACGTTATAGCAAGAGAGGTCACGAACGGATACAAATACACCGTGAAGTGCAAAGAAGCGGTGACGAAATTCGCAGACGAGTTCGGATTCGAAAGAGCTGTAGTGATTGCCTATCACGAAATCCTCTCCGAAGTTCTCGATCCTCTGATAATAGCGAAACACGGAAAGGAAGTCGCGAAAAAAGTGAGAAAACTTGCAAAAGACGTTCTACGTGAGTTCAAGGAGCTGAAGGATTTCTCGATCTTCGCAGATCTTGACGAAAGGCTTTTGAAAGAAGGCATAAATCCGGGAAGTGTAGCAGACATAACCATAGGCGGAATCTTCCTGTCAATGCTGGAAGGTGTCAGAATTGCTTGAGGATTTGGGGTTGCGGGAAGGAATAAACGAGGTAATCGGTATAACCCTCGGAGAATGGATAAACACAGCTCCACTTGGCATCGTGATTCGAGGAAACGACATCTACGTCAGACTTTACGAAAACCACACTAAAGAGTTCCTAAAGAAGACGGGAAAGCTGTTCGTCAACGTCGTGGACGACCCAGTAATCTTTGTCGTTGCGGCTTTTGAAGACCTGAGCGAGGAATACTTCGAAAGCCTCGATCCGCCAATAATCAGAGGTGCGCTCAGCTGGATGGAGTTTGAGGCAAAACTAAGCGGAAATTTAGCACGATTAACTTTCGTGAGGGGTGAAGTGATAAAGAGAAGTGTAAGAGCAGTAAACAGAGGGTTTAACGCGCTCATAGAGGCGCTCGTCTCGGCTACGAGGTTCGTTGCTCTCAAGCGAAAAGAGTTCGCAGAAGATGTCCTAAGACACTCCAAAATTATCAGAAAGTGCGGCGGAAGGAGGGAAATAGAGGCTTACGAACTCCTACTAAAATACTGCGGACTATGAAGCTCGGAGTCGTCGTCAATCCATACGCCGGAAAAGGTGTTGACCCGAGAGTCGTTAAGAGTGTCGTCGATAAGTTGGGAGAGGTCAAACTCGTCGGAGAGGGGGAACTCGGAGAGAAGTTCGTCGAAGGCGGAGAAGTGGTCAAAATAAAAAGGAGCTTTTCGGGAGAAGACACGAAGAGGCTCGTTCAACTGATGGACGGAAAGGTAGATGTGATCGTCGTTTTTGGAGGAGACGGAACTGCGAGCGATGCAGCCTCTGCGAGGCCAGAAACTCCTCTACTCTGCATCGGAGTCGGAACGACAAATGTTGGAAAGCTCGTGGTTAGGCCGGACTTCGACCCGGAAAGATTGAAACTCTTTGAGCTCGACGCACTGCACCTTGTCGAAACGGACAGGCTCGTGTTCAACGACGTGGTCGCTGGCGACACGATACTTTCGACGGTAAACGGTAGGATCACTCAGATAGACGCTAAAGAGTTCATGAAGGGGAGAAAAGTTTACGCGAGGCCGAAGAAGTTTCGGTGCAGGGTAGAGGTTAGCGGAAAAGTCATCGAAGGAGTGTTCGGAAACGTCTTCGTAAACATGACCTCAAAAGAGTTTCTTGGGAAAGGCTCCGCCGGAGGAGTAGCTATTTCCACCTTCGTAGGGTTTCCGGCGGTAATCTCTGCCGTAAGCGAGCCCATCGTGGTCGCGGAATACGACAAAAAAGAGCTGAGAAGGAGAGAGCCAATAGTAACGAAGACGCTCAGCCTCGATTACGGCGAAGTTGCAAAAATCGAGTGCGAAACGGTAATATCAGCAGACGGCACTCCGCAGGTTTACGGAAAAGCCAGAGTGATGGTTTTGGAGAAAGTTGTAAGGGTTCTAAAAGAAGTTTAAATCCTTTTTCCGAACTCCTTCAGGAACTTCAGTATGAAACCGATAGCCTTCTGAACGTCCGGATCTCTAAGCGCTCTCAGAATGTCGCCGATGCCGGCCGGTGAGTATTCGAGGCTTTCGTTAAGAGCTTTCGCTAACGCTTCCGTTACCAAACCAACTCTTCTGTCGACGTTTAACGCGCACGGCGTCACCGCTTCGACGAAGTTCTCGATTCTGTTTTGCAACTCATCGTCGTGCATAACTGAGAGGAGCGAAATAGCGTCCACAAGAGCTTCGAGGGTGT
>CAYXDX010000011.1:0-32426 GCA_964463865.1 uncultured archaeon
ATTTTCAGCGAAAAAAGTGGGAAAGACGTAAGAGCCGGAGACTTCGTTTTGGCGAACGTGGACAGAGCGATGATCCACGACATAACCGGGCCGCTGGCAATCAAAGCTTTTAGGGAGATAGCTGGGGAAAACGCTAAGGTTTGGGATCCGGAAAAGATCGTCATAGCTTTCGACCACCAGGCTCCAGCTGACAGCGTCAACGCTGCTGAAAATCACAAAATGCTGAGGCAGTTCGCCAAGGAGCAGGGCATACTCCTCTACGACGTTGGAGAAGGTATAGCTCACCAGATAATGGTGGAGAAAGGACACGTTCTTCCGGGAATGCTCGTCGTCGGAGCTGACTCGCACACTTGCATGTACGGAGCTCTCGGAGCTTTCGCTACCGGAATAGGCTCTACCGACATGGGAGCCGTCTTTGCCTTGGGCAAGCTCTGGTTTAAAGTTCCCGAGACCATCAGGTTCGAAATAGAGGGAAGGCTTCAGAAGAGGGTTTACAGCAAAGACGTGATTCTGAAGCTGATAGGAATGGTCGGCTCCGACGGAGCCAATTACAAAGCCTGCGAGTTCGTCGGAAGTGCTGTGGAAAAGATGAGCGTGTCTGAAAGGTTAACGATGACCAACATGGCTATAGAAATGGGCGGAAAAACTGGTATAATCCCTCCGGATAGTGTAACCGAAAGGTTCCTCAAAAACATCGGAGTCGAGTTCGACATTCCGGAATGGTTGAACAGCGACGAGGATGCCAACTACTGGAAGGTCGTCCACCTTGACGTCACGGACTTGGAACCTCAGGTAGCTTGTCCGCACAGCGTTGACAACGTGAAACCCGTGAGCGAAGTCGAGGGAACGAAGGTGGATCAGGTGTTCATAGGTTCGTGCACGAACGGTAGATACGAAGACCTGAAGGTGGCTGCCGAAATTCTTGAGGGCGAAAAAGTGGCGAAGGGAGTTAGACTGATCGTGATTCCGGCTTCGAGGAGTCACTACAAGAGAGCTCTTGAAGAGGGGTTAATCGACATCTTCGTCGACGCCGGAGCTATAGTGGAATTTCCGAGCTGCGGTCCGTGTATGGGGGGTAGCTTCGGATTGATAGCGAGCGGAGAGGTCAGCCTCTCGACTTCTAACAGGAACTTCGTCGGAAGGCAGGGCAGTCCGGAGGGTAAGATTTACCTTGCTTCTCCAGCCACAGCAGCGGCTTCTGCCATTTACGGAGTCATTACGGACCCGAGAAAGGTTTAAAGAGCGGACAGAAATTTTTTATACTTTTCTCGCATTAATACTTACTAAAATGAGAGTAAAAATAACGCTTGTCCCAGAAACCGAAAAGCAAGGTATAAACTTGAATTACAACCAATTCGTTTCCTCTTGGCTATACAGGACGATAACTTTATACAGGAGAGATCTCGAAGAAAAAGTTTTCGATAACGTGGATTGCTTTACTTTCTCCAAACTTATGGTTCCCAGGCGAAAATACGCGATAGTCCACGACAAGATTTTCATAGACTCGGATAAAGTCGAGCTGTACTTTTCCACGATACTCGACGAAGTCGGCGAGGCCGTGACGTCGCAGATTGAGAAGAGCTACGCTCTTAAAATAGACGGAAAGAGGTTTTTCGTCGACAACGTCAGGGAGTTCAAGGAGAAGAAGATATCCTCCAAGATGACGTTCATCACGATGTCTCCGATAACGGTCTCCGGAGAAAGAGGAGAGCTTCTACCGAACAGCGTGGAGTTTTTCGAGAAAATAAAGCGAAGCCTCGTCAGGAAGGCGGAGAAGTTTGGATACGAGCACGAGGACGAACTCGAAATGAAAGTTCTTAAGGTAAAGCCGAAGAGGATATCCGTTTTCGGAAAAATAATCAGGTGTTTCGAAATGGTCTTCGAAGCGAAGGGCTGCGAGTCGTTGCTTGAGGTTGGATACAAAGCTGGCTTCGGCGAGCTGAACTCGTTCGGTTTCGGGATGGTGAAAGCTTGAGGCTCTGGGAGTTCATAGAAAGCAGCGACGGGATAGTGGTTCTGACGGGTGCTGGCATCTCAGCGGACAGCGGAATACCGACTTTCAGGGGGAAGGACGGTTTGTGGAACAAGTATCGCCCCGAAGAACTTGCGACGCCGGAAGCTTTTAGGAAAAATCCCGAACTCGTCTGGGA
Source organism: uncultured archaeon (assembly GCA_964463865.1). GTDB lineage: Archaea > Halobacteriota > Archaeoglobi > Archaeoglobales > Archaeoglobaceae > Ferroglobus. The sequence continues at coordinate 2,151 of CAYXDX010000011.1, forward strand.
GTGGTACATGTGGAGGATGAAGCTCGTGTTCTCTGCCAAACCAAACGATGCTCACAAAACAATCGCGAAACTCGAAGAACTCGGAATCGTGAAAGCTGTGATTACTCAAAACGTCGATAACCTCCACGAGAGAGCCGGATCGAGGAAAGTCATACACCTTCACGGCAGGATAGACGAAGCGAGGTGCGAGGTTTGTGGGAAAGTCGTCAGATTCGACGAACCGATAAGCGAGATACCGCGATGCTGCGGCATGATGAGACCAAACGTCGTGTGGTTTGGAGAGCCGTTGCCTGAGAAAGAGTTGAGGGAAGCTATCGAACTGTCCGAAAAGTTCGACATGATCGTCGTCGGCACGTCCGGAGTCGTTCAGCCCGCAGCTTCGTTACCGTTCATCGCAAAAAGGTCTGGAAGGCGCGTGGCGGAGGTAAACGTTGAAGAGACGCCTATAACGGCGATCGCAGATCTTTTCGTTAGGGGCAGAGCTTCCGAGGTGTTCAGAGAGGTTCTGAAGCTAATTGGATGAACCTCTTCGCGTCTTCGCACATGTGCACGTTGTTGAAGAGGACGTAGACTTCTTTTTTCAAGCTGTCGCAGAAATCTTTCAACCACCTCAGCTCCTCGTCCGAATACTTGTGCCTATACATCCTCTTGTGTGCGCCGTGCAGCCTGAAGTAGGCGATCTCTCCGTAACTCGGCTTCGAAACGAAAGGGTCTACGCAGTGCACGAGTTCGAGCTTTTCGCAGACGCTCCTGATCGTCTCACCTCTCCAACCTCTGGGTTCCCAGACGAACGTGAACTCGCGCTCTATCGACGAAAAGAACTCGATCATGTTTTTTATATTCTCCTCGCTTTCCTTAAACGATTGCGGGGTCTGAAAGACTATTATGCCGGCTTTCAGAATTTTTGCGATCTTTCTCGTCACCTCCCACGCTTCGAAGACCTCGTCGTTCGGCTTGAAGAACCCGCAGTCTTTCGCCTCCACTCCGTGCTTTCTGAACGTGGGACTCGATGGCGGGTGCGTTATCTTCTGGAAAGCCTTTACAGTAAACTCGAAGTCTTCCGGTGCGCTTCTTCTCCACCTCTCTGCAGTCTTCTCCTCCGGCGGCTTGTAAAACGTCTTCTGAACTTCCACGAGCTTAAACTCGGAAAAATACTTTTTCATCGACACGCAGAAACCACAACAGCCGACTTTCATCTCAACCCACTCCGTAAAGCTCCTTTCTCCTCGCCTCGAGCAGGTTCTCCTTCTTTCCGATAAATTCAGCGGCTGAAACGACGTTAACTCCAACTTCCTCTCCGAACTCGAACACCTCTCGCATCCTCTCCCTCCAGTTCAGATCCCTCGTTAAGTGGTGGTCGAGGACGAGCTCTTTCACCCTCGTTTTCTCCATAACTCTTTTCAGGTTGTCTATCGAAGCTTCGAGGCTTTTTTTCGAGTAGCGGTAGTTCAGCATGTAGGTCATCGGTCCGTCGACGAAAATTACGTCTGCGTCGAACTCGATCATGGGCTTCGCCTGTTCTTCGAGCGCCGGCCCCTCGACATCGCTCGTGTATAGGAACCTCTTTTTCCCGTCATCGACGAGCACTTCGAGGACGAATCCCAGGCGAGAGTTCGTTCCGTGCGGGACTGCTCTGGAAAACTCCACCGCGACTCCGTCGAACTCGAACGTCTTTCCGTCTGCGACCTCTATTCTTTCTGCCACGCCTTTAATCTGGTCGAGAAAAAACGCGCTCCTGAACGTCTGGCTTCTGTTTATGTTGTTCTTTGGATCTTTTATCAGGAACGTTTTGCCTTTCCAGAACTCGACCTCGTGCGGGTTGTGGTGGTCGTAGTGGTAGTGCGTGATAATGACGACGTCAGCAAGTTCTCCGAACTTTTTAATTCTCTCCCACAGCCTGTTTTTCATCCTGATCTCCTTTTCGTGGGGAGGCAATCCGTATCTCCTCGGTCCGAGCGCTACGGACGGATCTATTATTATCTTAGTCTTGGCCTTAACGAACGTGGCCATGCTCCTCGCACCAAACGAGTCGAAGGCTATCGGAATAATCTTCATCGAAACTCTGTTTAGTTCGGGAAAGGTTAAAACCGTTTTGAAAGAGATAGAAGTATGAAGTTGCGGGACGTTATGAGGAGAGACCTTGTGGTCGTCGACGAAAAAACGAAGGTCAGAGACGTGTGCAAGATCATGGGAGAGAAAAAGATTGGCAGCGTTCTCGTTTCGAGGAACGGGGAAATATACGGAATTTTCACAGAGAGGGATCTGCTTTCGAAGATATTTCCGGACGACGGTCTCGACAATGAGGTGGGAAAATACGCGAGCACACCGCTCATAACGGTTTCGCCCGACTACACCGTGAGGGAAGCGGCCAGGATCATGGCTCAGATGAGAGTTAGAAGACTCGTAGTTGCTGAAGAAGGAAAAATCCTCGGGATATTCACCGCGAGCGACCTCGTTGACGTCCTTGCTAAAAGCTCCGTTAACGTTTGAGGTGGTGCTTTATGAAGTGTGTCACGTGCGGAAAAGAGCTGAAGGAGGAAGAGGAAGGCATCAGCTGGAGGAGGTGCACGATCTGTAAAAAGCCGGTATGCTTCGACGACATCCACTACATCGGAACCTGGGTTAGAACTATATACAAGGACTACGTGGACGTAATACCCGTATGCGAAAACGAACTGCCGAAAAAAGCTCTGAAAAGAATTGCAGAGGAGACACTAAGATGAGAAGCTTCCTGATAATAGGCAACAAGGCTAAAACTTCCAAGTTCAGCCTTAACGATCTGACCGGTGCTGGAAGAATCGACGTCCTCTGCAGATGCATTTCTGCGGCGTTTTTCCTCTCGCACGACATAAGAAGAGACGTAGTAGTTTACCTTTTGCTGTTGGGCCCTCCCGACCCTCCCAAAGCGATCAAGATATCGGGAGAAGAAGTGAAGTACATGCCACCGGACGAGAGAGGGATAGCGGGGATAATAAGAAAGGCACTCGAAGTGAAAGCTAACGAAAGCTGGACTGAAGCGAACCCCGGGGTTTACGTTTCGAAAAAAGGGCTCGAAGAGATTCTCGACGAATTCGAAGGGGATGTTTACTACCTCAGGGAAGACGGAGAGGACATAAGAAGTCTGAACGCGGTTGGCAACTCTCTTTTCGTTTTGGGCGATCACATCGGAGTATCGAAGGAGCTCGAAGATGTAATCGTCGATAGGGCCAAGAAGATCGTGGGAATTCCAACGAAACGTCTTATGGCGGAACACTGCATCACGATAGTGCACTACGAACTCGACAGGAAAGCTCTTAACTCGAACTCTGATCGTAACTTCGCATCCCTTTCCGATCGTAACGTTACCGGCAAATAGCTTTAGCACGATTTCCGTGATCCTAAAAGCTTTTAACTTTGCGAGGACAACCATTGCACATGGCCGAGAAGTTTAGCGAAATTTACGACTACTACGTCGACAAGTCATACGAGCCGAACAAAAAGAGGGACATCGTCGCCGTTTTCAGAATAACTCCTGCGGAGGGATACTCTATAGAGGAGTGTGCAGGAGGCGTCGCGGCTGAAAGCTCTACCGGGACCTGGACGACGCTGTTTCCTTGGTATGAGGAGGAGAGGTGGGAAGACTTATCTGCCAAAGCTTACGACTTCGTAGACCTCGGAGACGGTAGCTGGATCGTGAAGATAGCTTACCCCTACCACGCGTTTGAGGAAGGAAACCTTCCAGCACTCCTCGCCTCGATAGCCGGGAACGTTTTCGGAATGAGGAGAGTTAAAGGTCTGAGACTCGAAGACGTATACTTCCCCGAGAGGATCGTGAGAGAGTTTAAAGGCCCGTCTATGGGAATAGAAGGCGTAAGGAAGCTGCTCGAAATAAAGGAGAGGCCGATTTACGGAGTCGTTCCGAAGCCGAAGGTCGGTTACTCGGCTGAAGAGTTCGAAGAGCTCGCGTTCGAACTGCTTTCTTCTGGCGCGGACTTCATAAAAGACGACGAAAATCTTGCATCTCCTTGGTTCAACAGGTTCGAAGAGAGAGCGAGAATTGTGAGCAAGGTCATAGAAAAAGTTGAAAGCGAGACGGGAGAGAAGAAGACGTGGTTCGCCAACATAACCGCCAGCGTCGATGAGATGGAGAGGAGGTTGAAAATCTTGGCAGACCTCAACCTCAAACACGCGATGGTCGACGTCGTGGTCTGCGGCTGGTCGGTTTTGGAGCGCGTGAGAGACCTCGCCGACGACTACAACATTGCAATTCACGGACACAGAGCGATGCACGCAGCTTTCACGAGAAACGACAGGCACGGAATTTCGATGTTCGTCCTCGCCAAGCTTTACAGACTCGTTGGAATAGATCAGCTGCACGTGGGAACGGCCGGAGCCGGTAAGCTTGAGGGAAAGAAGTGGGAAGTCGTCCAGAACGCGAGAATCCTGAGGGAGTCTCACTACAAGCCAGAGGAGAATGACCTGTATCACCTCGAGCAGAAGTTCTACGGAATAAAAGCGGCTTTTCCGGTGAGTTCCGGAGGTCTGCATCCCGGCAACCTGCCGCAGGTGTTCGAAGCCCTCGGGACGGACATAGTCGTTCAGGTCGGCGGTGGAACCATAGGTCATCCCGACGGTCCCGGAGCCGGAGCGAAGGCTGTGAGGCAGGCAATAGACGCGATAATGGAGGGAATACCCCTCGAAGAATACGCGAAAACTCACAAAGAGCTCGCGAGGGCTCTTGAAAAGTGGGGAACCGTAACGCCAATTTAAAAATTCTTTTTTCCTGCAGATTGTAATACACGCGTAATACAACAGATACCGTTAACTACTCTTCGATTAATGCGAAAACTCATGCAGCCGGAGAAATACAGGTCTTACGCACGAGTGGGTTTACTCACATCGCTCGCGGCTGTTGGCAGCTTTCTGAAAATTCCGTCGCCGCTCGGCTCTATAGCTCTCGACTCAGCACCCGGATACTTCGCTTCGCTAATCTCGTTAAAAGAAGGTGCGCTCGTGGCTGCGCTTGGACACCTGTTCTCCGCTTACACAGGAGGTTTTCCGTTGGGAGCGCTGCACGGCGTAATCGCGATTTACATGTCGTTCTGCGCCGTTGTGTTCGGAAGGCTGTCTCGCGTGCACGTTTTGATCGCTATACTCGTGGCCACGTTCTTAAACGGCGTTGTTGGATCGTTTCTGGTTTATCCGATTGGAGGTCTCCCGATGGTTCTCGCGATCATGCCGTTCCTAACGCTCGCGTCGGCGGTAAACGTTGTGGTAGCGGCTCTCGTGCGCGGGAGGTTGAAAGCTTGAGAGACCTGATCGTATTCGATTTGCCCTTCTGCTCAAAGAAAGTCGTGGTCTCGTCGGACTGCTCGGCTTCCATAGGAGGGGAAGAAAACGATGTCGTGAAGGTCGACCCTTTTCTCGTCGGGAAATTTGGAACGAGAGTCGCTGTGTTCGAAGTTCTCTGCGTGGGAGCTGAACCTTACGCACTGGTAAGCGGAATAAGTGCCGAAAAGCATGCGGAAAGGATAATCGAGGGTATTAAGAGCGAAGCGAAAGGCCTCAAAATTTTTGGAAGCACAGAGAAGAACTTTCCGACCAAAACCACTTTCTTCAGTGTCTTCTGCATTGGCTTCGCGGACGAGCTCAGGGTCGGAAGGAGCAACCCCGGAGATTATGTCGTCGCAGTGGGAACTCCAAGCGTCGGATACGAAGTCGTAGAAAACGAAAACGATCTACCGGACGTCAAGACCGTCAGGAAGCTGCTCGAAATAGCCAACGACCTGATACCGACCGGATCTGGTGGTGTGAAAAAGGAGATAGAAGTCCTTGAAAGCGAGACTAGTCTCGAATTTGAAATGTTAAACGAGAACTTCCCGTATGAAAAGAGCTGCGGACCTTCGAGCGTCGTGTTGGCGACCGTTCCGGAGAGCAGGATTGAAGAATGCAGAAAGCTCGGAAAACCCGTGCAGGTTCTCGGAAGGCTCGTATGATCGTCGAAAATCTCAGAGTGGAAGGAAAAAGGCTGGTGATAAGCGGAATCAACCTGACGCTTGAGAGAGGAGTAGTGGTCGTGGGTGGTGGGTCTGGAAGTGGGAAGACTCTGCTCATGCTGAGCATTGCCGGACTCAACGAGTTCTTCGGCATAAAGGTGGAAGGGAACGTCATCGCAGACTGCAGCGTTCTTTTCGAAGAGACGGACAACCAGCTTATCGGATACACCGTAGAAGATGAAATAGAGATAGCGGGAATAGACAAAAAGATCCTCGAAAGACTCGGGATGAAGGGATACGAAAAGAGAGAGCTGCACACACTGAGTGGAGGAGAGCTAAAAAAGATCTGCATCGCCGAAGCTCTTTCGAAAGACGCTAAGGATCTAATTCTCGACGATCCGCAATCGCACGTAGATCCGGAAGCGTTTGAAGAACTGTGCAGAATAATTAAGGAGCTGAGCAGGGAGAGGGCTGTGCTAATCCTCACGAGGAGACCGGATCTCTTCGATTTTGGAGAGCACTACGTTCTCACGGAGAGAGGACTCATCAAGCGTGAGAGACCTTACGAAGTTGGAAAGACGAGCGTTAAGAGAGGAGACGGGGTAGTCGTGAGGGGTAGAAACGTGAGCTTTTCCTACGGAAACCATCCGGTATTTCGCAACCTCAACTTCGAGTTTGGCGAGGGTGTGAGCGTGATAACTGGCAGGAACGGAAGCGGAAAAACCACGCTCCTTAAAATAATTTCCGGACTTTTAAAGTGCGAAGGGGTCGTCGAAAGATCTGGAAAAGTCTCTTACGTTCATCAGTTTCCGGACAGAGCGTTCTTTCACACCTACGCGTGGGAAGAAGCGCGGAGATCTCTTGGAGACGGATACTCGGAAGTTCTGGAGATGTTCGGCATCGACGGAGAGAAGAGGATAGAAGAGATGAACAGGAGAGAGAACGCTGCTCGCGATAGCGTGCTCGATGTTCGCTGACGTCGTTTGCTTGGACGAGCCGACGTCTTCTTTAGACTTGAAGGGGTTTGAAACTTTTCTTAACGCTTTGGGAGAGATCGAGAACAGCGTAATAATCGCGACGAACGATCGGACGCTGTTGAAGAGTCTGGAAGGAGCGGACGTATACAGGCTGGAGGGAGGAAGACTTGAAAAGCACGGTTAAGGCGTTAATCTTACTCGCGAGCTTTTCGCTCGCTTTCGTCTTACCACCTCGGTTGCTGGCTCTACTCGTTTTCGTGGTTCTGCTTTATTCGAAGAAGCTTGCGTGGAAGGTAGCCGCTCCGGTTACGTTGTACGTTTTCGCGACGAATTACATCTTCTTCGGGTTGGATAAAGCGGTAACTTTCTCGCTCAGAGTTCTGTTCTTAATCACGCTTACTTCCGCTTTTCGATTTTCTTTCCGGGACGTCATCGAACTGCCGCTTCCGAAATCCGTTTACATCCCGATACTGGTTGCGCGCAGGTTCCTCAAGCTCGTGGAAAGGGACGCGAGAATGCTGAAAGAAGCTCACGTGTCAAGGTTCGGAGAGGTTAGAGTTAGAGATTACGTCAACATCTACGCCACCCTGCTGAAGCTGACGATGGAGAAGGTAAACGAAGTTGCGGTCGCGATCTACTTAAAGGAGGACGGGATAGAGAGCTACAAGAGGAGGCTACAGAATTGACTCAAGCTGAGAGAGGAACCACTTTATGTACCTTCTCTCCCCGTTCTTCCTCCTCGCTATGGCCTCCTTGGAGAGCTCGTGTATTTCCTTTGCCTTATCTTCGAAACCTTTCGTGCGGCTAACTTCCTTCGCTATGTACGGCGAGATGGAGACGAGATCTTCGTGCCTCGCAAACGTCCAGATCTCGCATGCCAGCTCTCCTTTAGGTATTCTCTGATCGTAGAGGTATCTGAACTTTGTTTTCAGCGCGAGACTCCTTATAACTTCCTGATTCCACTGAATCACGTGCGTAACTTCGTGCGCTATCACGTGCAGAGCTTCTCTTTTCCTCCTCAGTATTCGCGGATTCAGAGCGATTTTCCAACCGCCAAGAAACCTGCCGTAGGAAGAGGATGTAAAATAGAGGTAAATCCTTCGTATTTCCGGGAAGTAATTTCTTAGAGTAAGCTCCGTCTCTTTCACGAGTTTTTCTGGCAACCTTTTCGACCTGACTATTACGCGCGACATTGCTCACAGGAACTTCTTTATCTTCCTGTAGCTCTCTTCTATGGCTTCGGGGATGACCTTAACGTCGGCCAAGACCGGCATGAAGTTCGTATCTCCGTTCCACCTCGGGACTACATGCATGTGCACGTGGTCTTCTATCCCTGCTCCCGCGACCTTGCCTATGTTGATACCCACGTTGAACCCGTCCGGATTCATAGCTTCTCTTATCGCTCTGATCACCCTCTGACAGAGCTTCATCATTTCGAGCGACTCGTCGTCGTTTAGATCTTCGACATTCGCCACGTGTCTGTATGGTGCTATCATCACGTGCCCGGGGTTATACGGGTAGTTGTTCATTATGATGAAGCACTTTTCACCTCTGAAGAGAATTAGCCTCTCTTCGTCTCTGTTCTCCTTTGGAAAGTCGCAGAATATACACCCTTCGTATTTGGGCGACTCTATGTACCTTATCCTCCACGGAGCGAATATCCTCTCCATGGGCTGATGAGAGTCTGGGAGGTATATTTTAGTTACCTTTATCTCTTGTCGTTCCTTATAATTTCGCGTGTTTTACACGGTAGGACATTCGAACTACTCTATCGACGAATTCATATCGACGCTCCGGAAATTTTCGATAGAGGTAGTGGTCGACATCAGGAGGTTTCCCAAATCGAAGCACGAGCAGTTCGACAGGGAGAACCTCAAGAAAAGCCTGGAAGAAGCGGGAATAAAGTACGTCTGGATAGAAAAGCTCGGTGGATACAGAGGAAATTACAGAAAGTATATGGAGACGAAAGAGTTCGAGGAGGGCATAACGGAGCTTTTGAAATACGCGGACAAAAGAGTGGCGATAATGTGCGCGGAGAGAAACTACCTCAGGTGTCACAGGAGGTTCGTGAGCGAGCACCTTGAAAGGTTGGGATTCGAGGTTTACCACATAGTCGGCGGCGTTGCTTTCAGACATCGGAGAATTTCGGACTTTAAGTTGTGAAAAACATCACCGCGAAGTGTGTGCCAACCGCGATAATGTTTGCGATGGCGCGATCAAAAAACTTAAATATTGTCTGAGGAACCGCGCGGAAAATCGTGATATTTTTATGGATTAATCGTGGAAAAATTTTTAACGCAAGCAAACCAGTCTACAATATGCTTGGAGTCGAAGGAAAGTTGATTACCGAGATAAAAGAGGAAGAAATAAACAGAATATGGTTAAAACATTACGATAAAAACGTAAAGCCTAACGTTGAATATCCGGAAATTCCTCTTTACGAGTTGCTGGACAAGTCCGCTGAGAAGTTCCCGGATAAGGTAGCTGTAGACTTTCTCGGAAAAAAGTTGACGTATTCGGAAGTTAAAGAGCTGTCGGACAGGATTGCGGGATATCTGCAGAAAATAGGCGTCAAAAAGGGCGATAGGGTGATACTCGACCTGCCGAATACCCCGCACTACGTGATCGGCTACTACGGTATACTTAAAGCCGGAGCGACGGTCGTTCAGTGCAATCCGCTTTACACGGAGAGAGAAATCAGACACATCGCGGAGAACAGCGAAGCTAAGGTAGTTTTTGCCGTGGAAAGCGTGTATCCGAGAATCAAGAAGTTGAAAGACGAGGGGTTGTTCGAAAAGGTCGTGGTCTGCAGAATAGAGGATTACCTTCCGTTTCCGTTGAACGTTCTTTACAAACTCAAGAAGGAGAAGGTTAAGCTCGACGGGGATTACGAGCTTTGGACCGAAGCCGTGAAGAGCGAGCCGATTAAAGAAAAGCCGAAAATAGATCCGAAAGAAGACGTGGCAGTCTTTCAGTATACCGGCGGAACCACCGGTTTGCCGAAGGCAGCCATGCTGACGCACTTCAACCTCGTCGCTAACGTCAGGCAGATAATGGAGTGGTTGCCTGAATTGAGCGAGAACGACGTTTTTGCAGGAGTTCTCCCGTATTTCCACGTTTACGGTATGACAACAAGCCTGAACACGCCAATAGCTCTCGGGGCGAAGATAGTTTTAATCCCCGATCCGAGGGACGTGAAGAGGATTCTCAAGTCTATCGAAAAGCACAGGATAACAATATTCTGCGGAGTTCCTACCCTTTTCAACGCCATAAACAACCATCCGGATACGAAGAAGAGGGATCTCAGGAGCATAAGAGCCTGTATAAGCGGTTCCGCTCCTCTTCCGGTTGAGGTTAAAAGAGAGTTCGAGAGGATAACCGGCGGGAAGCTCGTCGAGGGTTACGGTTTGAGCGAGAGCTCTCCGGTTACGCACGTGAATCCGATTTACGGATTAAACAAGGAGGGTAGCATCGGTATACCCGTTTCCGATACTTACGCTCTCGTAATCGACGACGAGGGTAGAGTCTTGCCTCCGGGAGAGGTCGGAGAGCTCGCGATAAAGGGTCCGCAGGTAATGAAAGGTTACTACAAGATGGAGGAGGAAACGGCAAAGACGCTCGTAAACGGATGGCTCCTCACGGGGGACATGGCGAAAATGGACGAGGACGGGTATTTTTACATAGTGGACAGGAAGAAGGACGTGATAATTGCCGGAGGATACAACATCTATCCGAGAGAAGTAGAAGAAGTCCTCTACGAGCACCCGGCAGTATTGGAGGCTGCCGTCGTCGGAGTTCCGGATCCCTACAGAGGAGAAACCGTAAAAGCGTTCATAGTTCTGAAGCCTGAATACAAGGGCAAAGTTACTGAAAAGGACATCGAGAAGTTCTGCAGAGAGAGGCTCGCGGCTTACAAGGTTCCGAGGATAATTGAGTTCAGAGACGAACTCCCGAAGAGCGCTGTGGGGAAGATTCTCAGAAGAGTTCTAAGAGAGGAAGACTCCGGAAAGCCTTCTTGACGTCAGCAGGGTCGGAACTTTTTTATCTCCTTTGTATATCTTTATAGCCTCTTCGATCGCTTTTACGAGTTCTTTAGTGGGTCTGCCTAAAAGCACGTTTTCGCAGAACGTATCGATGTAAACGTAGTATTCTTCGTCTCCATATACGAAGAGAGCTTCGTCCTCACCTCTTTCGTAAATCGAGAACGGAAAAAGCTTGCACGAAAGCGGCTTCTTTTCCTGAATCGCGCAGACGTTACCGTGCTGGAAGGGGCAGAGCCCGTTGAACTTCCTGATGTAGTATTTTCCTTTTCTCTCTTCGACGAAAGCCTTTGGCAGTGTCAGGTATTCGTAAAACGTGAGTCTCGGTTTGTAAACTCTGCAACACTTACCGCAGGCTAAACACGTCCACCTGCTTACTCTCCTCCACGGAACCTTCATCTCATCTGTGGTAATCCCTCTCGCCTTTCAGGGCGAGAACGATGTTCGCTTTCAACGTAACCTCGAAGTAGTGTTCGTCGGGTTCGAGAACGGCAAACCTCTTGGGGACGGGAACGAACATCAGATCTTCGCCTTCGTAGACGGAAAACGTAAGGTCGAAGAACTTCCTCGTCTTTCTGTCGATCACGATGTATATGTCTCGATCTCTATACTCCCTGACGATTCTCATCAACTCTCTGATGGGAACTTTCTCGACTATATTGTAATATATTTCGTCGCACTCTTCAAGGCAGGGGTCTGCGAGCAGGCTTACCTGCATTTCAAGACAATGACATCACAACTAAACTTAAACCTTTCCATAAGTTAGAAATACATCCTTTATCCTTCTGTAACCCATGGAAAAAGTGAAGACGCTCGTAGAAGCGCTACCCTACATCAGAGAGTTTCACGGTAGAGTGATGGTTATCAAGATCGGCGGTCACGCGATGGTGGATGAGAAGGTTCTCGAAAGCGCGATAAAGGACATCCTCCTCCTGTATTTCGTCGGAATTAAGCCGATAGTCGTTCACGGAGGAGGGCCGGAGATAAGCGAGAAAATGGAGAAGCTCGGAATCAAGCCGAAGTTCGTGGACGGGTTGAGAGTTACGGACGAAGAGACGATAGAGGTCGTTCAAATGGTTCTTGACGGGAAGATAAACTCCAAGATCGTGTCTCTCTTCATAAAGAACGGCGGTAAAGCTGTTGGCATGTCCGGTAAGGACGGCCTGCTCGTGGTCGCGAAGAAGAAAAAGGTCAGAAAGAAAATAGGCGACAGCGAGGTTGAGCTGGACCTCGGATACGTTGGGGAGACGGAAATCGTAAATCCGGAAATTCTTAAGATCTTGATAGACAACGGCTTTATTCCTGTGGTCTCTCCCGTCGCCGTCGACCTTAACGGCAACATTTACAACATGAACGCCGACACCGTAGCCGGAGACATCGCCGCAGCCATCAAGGCTAAGAAGTTGATAATTCTGACGGACGTCCCGGGAATACTCAGGGACGTCAACGACAGGACTTCGGTTATCTCGAGGATGAGTTTGAAAGAGCTTGAAGCGATGCTGAGGGAAGGCAAGCTGCAGGGAGGTATGATTCCCAAAGCCGAGGCGATAATAAGAGCGCTGAAGGGAGGGGTAGAGAGGGGACACATAATCAACGGCTCGGTCGAGCACGCGATCCTTCTCGAGCTGTTCACGAAGGAAGGGATAGGGACGATGGTGTATCCGTGAGGTGTCGCGTGTTGCTCGGTTTTCAGCCCGACGTGGATCACACGATCGAAGATGCTTTAATTTTCGCGAAAGAAAACGGCTTCTCTCACGTGGAGATTCTGATGGATCACCCCCGCTACCACTACGAGAACCTCGACCCTCTGAAAGTTCTCGAACTCAAAGAACTTTACGACGTCGAAATTTTGATTCACGCTTCTGCCGTTTACACGAACTTCCTGTCCGCGAGCAGAGTCATGAGGAAAGCGAGCTACGAGGAGCTCAGAAGGACGATAGAATTCGCGGAGAAAATTCACTCGCCTCTCGTGACGATTCACATCGGCTGGAATCCGGGCTTCATTACGTCGAGGGGTTTCGTTTTTAGAGAGGAGTGGTACGAAAGGATAAATAGAGTCGCTCTCAGAGAGCTGAAGGAGTTTTTGAAAAACGAAGAGCTCGTAGCGATTGAGAATACGATATCCGTAACTGGAGGGATTCGAGAAGCTCTGAGGGAGATATTCGAAGAGACCGAGGTAAAAATAACGTTTGACGTCGGCCACTACAACGTAAAAGACGGTCACGATGTCTTTCTTGAATACAAGGACAGAATAGTTAACATACACCTCCACGACAACAGAGGGGAATTCGACGAGCATTTGCCCCTTGGAGAGGGGAGTATAAACGTGAAGAGTCTGATCCCGAAAAATTACAAAGGGTTTTTAACTCTTGAGCTGAGGGATGAAGATGCCGTGATAAAATCCAAGGAAGTTCTCGCCAGGTGGGGTGTCTTGGGATGATCGGTAAGGAAGTGGAATTTGAGGGACATTTAATAGATTCGCTAATACTGAGTAAGGCTCTCGATACGATACTCGACCTCGACGGAGAGTTCGAAATACTCGAGTTTAGAGTTGGGAGGAAGAAGGAGGAGCACAGCTACGCGAGAATATTCGTCGCGGGTAAGAATGAGGAGCACCTGAACAAGATCTTAAGAGAACTCCACAAGCTCGGTGCGAAGGAAATAAAAACGGAGGAAGTGAAGCTCGTGGAAGCGCCGGCTGACAAAGTCCTTCCCGAGGGATTTTACGTCACCACGAATCATCCGACCTACGTATTTTACAACGGAAGGTGGCTCGAAGTGGAAGACATAAGCATGGACAGGGTAATAGCCATAAGAGACGGAAAAGCCGTTTGCATATCTCTAGACGAGGTGAGGAGGGGCGACAAAATAGTGGTCGGAGAGAGCGGCGTTAAAGTAGTTCCTCCGGAAAGGCCAAGGAGCTACTCTCCTTTCCAGTTTATGGGCGGCAGCGTGTCTTCGGAGAGGCCAACGGAAGAGATAATCGGCATAATCGCGAGGGAGATGGTGGAGTTAAAGAAAAAGGGTGGAAAAATAGCCGTGGTTGCGGGACCGGCGGTGAATCACACGGGAGCGAGAGAAGCTCTGGCGGCGATGATTCGCGACGGTTACGTAGATTTGCTTCTCTCGGGTAACGCGTTGGCAGTTCACGACATCGAGGCGTCAATTTTCGGAACTTCTCTCGGAATGGACCTGCACACCGGCAGACCGGTTCCGGGAGGCAACAGACACCACCTATACACGATAAGCAAGATCATAGCGGTGGGAGGAATCAGAAAGGCCGTGGAGCTCGGAATAATAAAAGACGGGATAATGTACGAATGCGTTAAGAACAACGTTCCGTTCATACTTGCCGGATCGATAAGGGACGACGGACCACTTCCAGAAGTAATTACGGACGTTATGGAAGCCAAAAAGGCGATGAAGAGGGCGTTGAGAGGGATAGATATGGTTTTGATGCTCGCGACGACGCTGCACAGCATAGCGGTGGGAAACCTTCTGCCCTCTACGGTGAAAACGATCTGCGTCGACATAAATCCGGCCACGGTTACGAAGCTGATCGACAGAGGGACTGCTCAAGCAATCGGCGTCGTGACGGATGTCGGTTTGTTCTTGCCCAAACTGTATGAGAAGCTCAGGGAGTTGAGAGAATGAAGACGTATGCGGAAGCTGGAGTAGACATAAAGAAGGAGGAAAGGTCGGTAAAAAGATTGGTTTCCGCTTTGAAGTTTCGAAGGGACGGATTCGGGAAACCCGTGCTAACTAACCACTTCGCGAGCGTGGTGGACGTCGGATTCTTGCTCGCGATAACTACCGACGGCGTGGGGACGAAGATAAAAATTGCAGAGGCGGTCGGCAACTTTAGAACTATAGGGATAGACTGCGTCGCCATGAACGCTAACGACCTAATGGCAGTCGGAGCCGAACCGATTGCGATGGTCGATTACGTAGCCACGAACAGTCTTGACGAAAAGATCATGGAGGAGATCGGAGTGGGACTCAACGAGGGTTGCAGGATAGCCAACATGACGCTCGTAGGCGGAGAGACCGCAACTCTCGACTTCGTCAACGGTTGGGACCTCTCGGGGACCGCCATAGGGAGGGTTAAGAAACTGATAACGGGCGACAAAATAGTTGAGGGCGACGTAATCTACGCGTTTCCGAGCAGCGGAATACACAGCAACGGATTAACTCTCGTAAGGAGGCTGATAGAGTCGTCAGGGTTAAGCTACTCCGACAGATTCGAAGACAGAACTCTTGGCGAGGAGTTGCTGAAGCCGACCAGAATTTACGTAGAAACGCTGGAGATAATCGACAAATACGACGTCCACGGAATCGCGCACATAACCGGAGGTGGCCTTCTTAACCTCAAAAGGTTGAAAGATGTGAAGTTCGTAATAGACAGGCCACTCAAACCGCAGAAGATCTTCGAATTCATCCAAAAGCTCGGAGAGATCGACGACAGAGAGATGTTCAGGACGTTCAACATGGGCATGGGCTACATGTTGATTTTGCCTGAAGATGAGGCGAAAGACCTCGAAAGAAATTACGACGGAAAGGTAGTGGGATACGTGGAGGAAGGCGAAGGAGTTTACGTAAAAGACCTGAGGATCGATTAACTTTTCAAAACATCTATTATTCTCGGCCAGATATATTTTCCGACGTTTTTGTTGGCTCCGCCTCCGTCGAGGATTACGTATTTGCCTTCACACACTTTTTCCGCCAATCGCTTTACCTCTTTAGCGAGCTCGATGTAAACGTCTTCGCTCAACCCCAAGCTGCCGTAGTCGTCTCTGTGAGTGTCGTGTCCTAAGAAGTGAACGATCATCTCAGGCTTAAAGTCCTCGATTACGGGAAAAATGTTCCTGACTTTTTCGAGGTAACCTTCGTCGCTATCAACATCGCTCACGCTTACGCACATCTTCGTCTCGCTCTCTTTTCTTCCACCCCAGCAGAAGCACACGTGCAGAACGTCGTCGTCACCTCTTAAAACGTCTCTGTCGCCGTCCCCGTGATGCGCGTCGGTGTCTATTAAAGCGAGCCTCCTCAGTCCGAGCTCCCTTAACCTCAGGAGAGCTGGACCTATGCATGAGAGATAAGTCCCTCCCCACGCCGACGATCTCGAAGCGTGGTGACCTGCGGCGACGAGAAAAACGACCGCGTTGCTCAGTTCCCCTCTCCAGACCATTTCGCACGCTTTGGCGGTTCCTCCCACCGTTAGCCTCGCTCCGCTGTAATACCAGAACTTCTTTTGATCTTCGACGAAGTCTTTCGTGTGAACTTTCAGCAGCAAATCTTCCGGAACTGGTTCGGGCTCGACTACTCTTATTTTCGGATCTTTCGACAGTTCTTCTACGATCTCATCGAAACCTTCGTATCTGTCTCCTATTATTGGCCAGTCCTTCCCGATAAACTCTCTGTGGAAGAACACACCCGTCGTCATATGTTGAACGTTGCAAAATTTTTCGGAAAACTTTTTGGTTGAGGGTATGGTCAATCACCTCGCACAAAACCAAGATGCGAGAAATACGTATGCAGGGGAAAACCTGAACTACGCATCATCGCAGCATTAATAACTCCGAGAGTGCGTAAAATTCAACTACGAAGCCCCCGTGGGGTAGTGGACATCCTGGGGGTCTCCGGAACCCCAGACCCGGGTTCGATTCCCGGCGGGGGCGCTTATCCTAAAACCCTAAAATTTTCGCTACACGCGTTTCAAAAGATTTAACAGTGTCAACGACTTTTTCCCACTTGTAATCTGGATAAAAACATTTTTTAACGATGTTCAGAGTTCGCGTTTATGCTGAACTTCGCTCAACTGATGGAGATCTACGACGACGTGTTCAACCCGCTGTATTACATGCTCTTCTGTGCGCTGATAGTTGTGCACTACGACGCAAAAAGAACCGGCAAGCTGAAAGAAGCGTTGCTCGTTACGATCGTAGCGTATACTGTAGCCATCTCGACTTACTCTCTCTGGCATTTAGTGAGGAATCCTTCGACGCCGCAGTGGGTAGAAGACATGCTCGCTGTTTCAGGATTGGCTTTAGCCACGCTCATCGGCTTTTACGCCGTTCGTAAGAACATTTACGACGGATTGGTGAAACTGGGTCTTCTCGTCCTTGCCGCCCTGACGGTTCCCTACGCGATGATAAGCGTGTTCTGGAACATTTCCGGGCACGTAGCCTATACTACTGCGCCCACTCTCTTTCTGACGAGGATAGACAAGAAGTTCTACCCGCTGATGGCTGTTCCGCTGCTAATGGTCGTTAACAGGCCGATCGTGGGGGCGCACAGCTGGGAAGAGTCGGTAGCTGGCTTCGTGTTGGCGTCCGTCGTCACTCTTTATGTGACGAGTAGGTATAAGCAGCTACTATCTTTTGGTGAGTGAGTGCGACGCAGCTTTCTTGTCCGAACGGCAAAATCTCGGAGGTCAAAATGTGTTCTACGGATTTGCAGGCGACATTATGCCAAACAAAAATTTAAAAATGGAGATCACTTCTTCAGCATTTTTATGAACTCTCTCATCAGGGCCGGTAAGTCTGGCCACGCTCTGCTCGTGACGAGGTTTCCGTCAACGACGACTTCTTCGTCTTTGTAGTCGGCTCCGCAGGATGTTAGATCGGGCTTAACGGCGACGTAGCACGTTGCCGTCCTTCCCTTCAGCAACCCGTAAGCTGCGAGTATTTGCGGACCATGGCAAATGGCTGCTACTGGCTTGTTCGCCTCGAAGAAGTGTCTAACGATCTTTTCGAGTTCCGGGTAGGTTCGGATGTATTCCGGCGCTCTACCTCCGGGGATGAACAGTCCGTCGTATTCTTCCGGTTTAACTTCAGAAAATGTCAGGTCTACCCACCTAAAGAGGTAGCCTTTCTTTTCCGTGTACGTTTCCCAGCCTTCTTCGAAGTCGTGGACGACTGTGTGAAGCTCTTTTTTGCTCGGCGCGGCTACGTGAACTTCGAATCCCTCCTCCTTCAGCCTGTAGTACGGGTAAAAAATCTCCAGCGCCTCTACGGCGTCTCCGGCTATAATCAAAACTTTAGCCATACAAAAAATACGACATTATAGCTTATAATCGTTTTGCCTTACATATATCTTTTCAAAAACTCTCTGACTTTTTCCGACTCGATCCATCCCCTGTCGATCTCTCTCAGGATGTTCCGAATCTTTTCGACCTGTCTCGTTATTATCTCCGAAATCAGCTCTCTTGGTAGCTGAAGCTCAGTAGCGAGGGAGATTGGTGTGAGCGCGTTTTTAATCTCATCCACGAGAACTGCGAACTGGTAAATGTTCTCCTCGATTCTTTCGAACGCTCTCCTCTTCGCTTCGTCGAGTTCGAAAGTTTTGAGAGCAAAAGATATGTCCGAAGCCAGCGTTTCAAGAATTGACACCTCCTCGCGAGTCAGGTTTCCCCTAAAGCGCACGGTTATAGCTCCGACTACGCGCTCGGTCTTAAGTGGTAGGGCCAAGGCCTCGACGCTTACGTCAGCGGAGCCTCTGTCTAATTTACCGCACGAGAACAAGAAATTGCCGTCGTCGAACAGGTCTATTCGCACGGCTACGCACTTCGGAACTTCGAGCAGCTTTCTGCAGACTCTCTTTAGCAGCCTTTTCTTGTCGGTCTCGTAATCGATTAACCTCTCAATTTCGATCAGGATCTTGAGAAACGTCTCCTTGTTTTTTAGCTCCGTAACGTCTCTACCGATTATGAGGGCGAACTTCTCGTTTGCGACTCTCATCGGGAGGATGCTCACGGAGTAGTGCTTTCCGCCCCAGCTCTCTTCGAACGTCGACTGTCTGCCGTTCAGGATCGCTTGCTTTATGCAGCGAATCCACTTTCTCGCGACCTCTTCTGGGAAGAGCTCTTCGATTTTCCTGCCCACCGGATTTGTTTTGAAGCTCTCCATCATCGTCGGGTTTGCTTCCACAACCGTGCCGTCTTCGGAGACTATTCCAACGACGTTTGGCGAGTTTTCGAATATCGCTCGATACTTCTCTTCCTTCCTTTTCAGCTCCTCCTGGAGGTTCGTCGTTAACTTCTTGTCGGTAACGTCCTGAACGAAGTGTAGAAAAACTCTTTTCCCGTTTTTCGTCCTCATGTTGAGCGGATAAATCGACGATTTAATCCATAAACCGGTTCTTTCGTCGAACAGTTCCCGTTCGATCGGCACGTAACCTCTTTTAATCGATTCTTCGAGCGGACATCCGGGATAAGGTTCTTCCGCGCCGTGGATGACTGCTGGGCAGTATTCACCTACTATCTCCTCGACCTCTTTGCCGAACACCTCTCTAACTTTTTTGTTCGCGTGCAGTATCACGTGATCTTCGTCGACGAGCATGGCGTAGAACGGAAGGTTTTCGAGTATTTGTTCGACGATCTTCAGAGTCTCTTGGGTCAGTTCGATAGTGGCACCTCCTCGCACTTTTGTTTTTAATAATCATGATAGTCATGAATATAAGGTTTTTGATACTTTTTTGTAAGTCAATAAAACACATGTAATAATATTAGTTAAATAATTTTGGTGACCTTCAGGCTTACGTCGAAGTTCTCGACGCTGTGCGTTAGAGCACCAACGCTTATCACATCGACGTCGAGTTTCGCGTATTCTTCGATGTTGCTTTCGTCGATTCGTCCGGAAACTTCGATCACCACTTTGTTTCTCAGACCGCTCCTTTTCAGAGCGTCGATGATGTCTTTTGCTTTATCGGGGCTAACGTTGTCGAGCATTATTACGTCAGCCCCGAGTTTCGCCGCTTTCACGGCCGATTCGACGTCGGAAACTTCGACTTCCACTTTTTTGTAGATGCTGAACTTTTTCGCTTTCGTAATCGCCTCTTCGAGCGAAACTATCGCGAGGTGATTGTCTTTTATCAGAATGGCGTCGCTGAGGGATAACCTGTGGACTTCTCCGCCTCCTATCGCCACGGCTTTTTTGTCGAGCTTTCTCAAACCCGGACAGGTCTTTCTCGTAGCAGCCACCCTGACTTTTGGATTTACTGTTCTCACCTTTCTGACGAGCCTCCTGGTTTTGGTTGCGATTCCGCTCATCCTTCCGATAATGTTCAGCACCGTTCTTTCGAGCAGCAGAATCGTCTTCGCGTCGCCCCTTACCTCAGCTAAAACTTCTCCAGCTTTAACATCATCCCCGTCGCGCTTTTTGAGGTCTACGCGTAATCCGAAAAACTCGAACAGCTTTTTCGTTTCTTCGAGTCCTGCGACGACACCTTCCTGCTTCGCGACGATGACGGCTTCGCACTCCACGTTTGGAATTATCGCTTCGCTTGTAACATCTCCGTGCGGTGCATCCTCTTCGACGAACCTCAGCAAATCGCGTAGCCCCAGCATGACCTCTCAACCAAATTTGCCCGGGTTAAGACAGTTCGAGCATTCTCTCTATAGCCCTCCTTGCTCTTGAAGCTATGTCTTCGGGAACTACTACCTCGTGCCGTTCGTTCTGGAGAGAGTCGTAAACGCTTTGTAGGGTGATCTTCTTCATGTTGACGCAAAATACGTCTTTTGCCGGGTGGAACTTTTTGTTCGGATACAGCTTCTTCAACCTGTAGCACATCTCTCTTTCGGTGAACACCACCCACTCGTCGTGTTTGCACGCGTTTTTGACCATTCCTCCGGTGGAAGCTACGAGGTCGGCACTCATCCAGACTTCCTTTCTGCACTCCGGGTGGGCGACGATTTTAGCGTTCGGATAAGTCTTTCTTGCGTTTTCGACGTCTTCGATTGTGAACCTGACGTGGAGTGGGCAGTGTCCGAACGACGGGACGGGAATTATTTTCTTTTCCGGAACCCTGCTCTGAACGAACTCCGCCAGGTTTTTGTCTGGTCCGAATATTATTTCGCTGGCGTCGAGTTTGCGGACGATGTCTACCGCGTTGGCAGATGTGCACACGACATCTGCAAACGCTTTGCACTCGGCGGTGGTGTTAACGTAGAGAACGACTTCCGCGTTCGGATGGTCTCTCTTAGCTTCGACGATCATGTCTACCGTGAGCATCTGCGCCATCGGACACACAGCTTCTTTGACGGGGTGCAAGACCTTCTTCTTCGGATTGAGTATCTTCGCGGTTTCCGCCATGAAGTCCACGCCGCAGAAGACTATTACGTCCGCGTCTACCTCTCGGGCTTTTCTTGATAGCTCCAGCGAATCCCCGACGAAGTCTGCAACGTCTTGAACTTCCGGTCTCTGGTAGTTGTGAGCGAGTATTATCGCGTTCTTCTCCTCTTTTAGCTTTTCTATTTCACCGATCAGCTCCTCCTGACTTTTCACGTTACCACCTCACGTTCCAATTACGAGAGGTTCGCTCAGATTTTTGAGAAGGGCGAGCGTGGATAAGGCGGCAAGGTAGCTCGTTCTGGGATTTTTGCTCGGAACGTTTCTGACGATAATCCGAAACTCTCCGAACTCTCCTTTGGCGACTATTTCGTGAACGTTTCTGTCCTCGCTCGGATCAACTACGACCTCAGCTTCCACCTCGAAGCCTGTGGCGAGCGAGATCGTCGCAGCTACGTTGACGTTCTTCGGAAACCTTTCGAGAACTTCTTTAGCCTTTCCCTTTATCAGAGTGCTTCTCTCCTTCACATTTACTCCGAGCGATCTCGGGTTTTTTACCGTCGTTATCCTTACGTTTTTCGAGTTCAGGAGCTGAAAAACTTTCAACCCGTCTACACCGACGATGGCTCCGCTCGGAACGTATACCTTCCTTTTAACCTCTCTTGCCTTCGATACGAGCTTCTCTCTAAACTTCTCGTCGAGAAGAGCTCCCACGCTGAGTATTATCAAGTCCCTGCCACTCTCCAAGACCTTCTCGGCGTAGGATTTAACGGCCTCTATCGAAGCCGCCTCTACAACTACTTCGAAGTCGTCTTTCAGAAAATCGTCGAAGCTCGAGTGCGCTTTTCCTCCAGTAAATCTGGCAAGTTTTAGCGCTTTATCGAAGTTCAAGTCGTAAAGTGCCGTAATTTCAATTCCTGCTTTATCCGAGTTCTCGGCTATAATTTCGGCTATGTTTCCGCAGCCTATGATCCCGACTTTCATTCCGAACACGTGTTCGGTAAATGGGTTTTTAAATTTTCGCGTGCGAAAATTTTGATGAGGGAAAAGAATATTTTACCGCGCACGACAACTTCAGTTTGTTGCCTATGAGGGGTGAAGTTGGCAGGATCGTCGGTGAAGCGACTCCTTACGAATTTACGTTTCAGATCTACAATCCGCTTGAAGTGAAAAAGGGCGATTTTATCAAGGTGTGGAACGACGCGGACGGATGGTTTGCCGCGTACGTTTCCGAAATCAAGGCGATATCCAAGAGCGAAGAAAGAGACGGAAGCGAGATTTATCTCGCCAAAGCGGTCGTTCTTGGGAAGAGGGAAGGTAGGAGCGTAAAACTGCCGAAAACCCCGTTCGTTCCCGGAGATAGAGTGTTCAAGGCTGAGGAAGACTTCGTCGCCGAGTGCCTCGGCTTCGATGAAGATGGCATTTACATCGGTTACCTTGGCGACACGAAGGTTAGAGTTACGCTGAACCCGAACACCGTCGTTCAGAAACACGTTTGTATCCTCGCGAAAACAGGCAGCGGTAAGAGTTACACCGCGGCGGTCATAATCGAAGAACTGCTCGAAAGAGACGTTGCGTTACTCATTATCGACCCTCACGGAGAATATGAGAGCTTAAAGTATCCGAACGACGATCCCGCTCTCGAGGAGTTCGGCGTTAAGCCGAAGGGTTACGCGGACAAGGTGAGAGTTTTCGTCCCACCCAAATCTCCCCTTTCTGAAAAAGCTGACGGAATTCTGAGGCTCGACGGAGTAAACCTTTCTGCCGAGGAAATTATAGAGATGGGCGAGATAAAGAAGTCGTCGACCCAGGCGGCGATATACCAACTGCTGAGGGAGATGAGGGGAAGAACTTACACGATTCAGGACCTGATTGACGAGGCAGAGCAACTGAGCGGAAACCTGAAAGCGGAGGTCATAGGAGCGTTGACGAAAATAGAAGAGACGGAGCTTTTCAGCGAAAATCCGACGCCGATTCACGTCCTCATGCAGAAAGGAAAGGCAGTGATACTGAATCTGGCCGGAATAGATCCGGTTCACCAGGACATAATCGTGGCGAAGGTTTGCAGAGAGGTGTTCGAGCTGAGAAAGAGGGGTGAAATAGATCCGGGGATGATCGTGATAGACGAGGCTCACAACTTCGCTCCGGAAAGGGGTATAGACAGGTCCGTTTCTTCGAGCGTTTTGAGGACGATCGCGAGCGAAGGTAGGAAGTTCGGCCTCGGGCTGATGATCATCAGCCAAAGACCCGCAAGGGTCGACAAAAACATACTGAGCCAGTGCAACACCCAGATAATTCTGAGGGTCACGAATCCAAACGACATAAACTCGATAAAGAAGGGCGTCGAGGGGATAACTTCTGAGATGGTCGAGGAGATAAAGAGGCTTCCAGTCGGCCACGCACTCGTCATAACCCCGGATCTGGAAAGACCGGTCATCGTGAGAATCAGAACGAGAAAAAGCAGACACAAGGAAGCGGAGGTAATCGTTCAAACGAGCAAGAGCTCCAAGAAATCTGGCAAGAAGGAAGACAAAAAATTTGAAAAACAGGACAGGGGTAAGGGCGGAGCGGGATTATTCAAAAAGCTGTTCGGTGGTCGCTAATGCCGGATTATATTGTCGTTCTTCAGGGGGCGTGGATAGTCAGAAACGCGAAGAGCGTTACCGATGCCATGAACATAGCGGTAGCCGAGGCTGGAAAGAGGTTGAGTCCGGACCTCGACTTCGTGGAGATAGACGTTGGCACGACGGAGTGTCCGAAGTGCAACCAACCGCTAAAGAGCGTTTTTTTAGTGGCCAACACAGCATTGGTTGGCCTCATCTTCGAAATGAAAGTGTTCAACGCGCAGAGCAAGGAGCACGCCGCGAGAATAGCGAAGTACGAAATCGGAAAGAGGTTGCAGAGAGTCCCCCTCGAAGTTCTGGAGGTGATTGAGCTCGATTAATAGAGGCTTTCGAGATCCTCTCCGGCGTAGAAGATTTCCTGAATGGCGTCGTAAACGTCGTCGAAACCGAACATGTTGGTGGACGAGACGGGAATCAGCGGTTGGAACAGCTTCATGTCTCTGAGCATGTGGAACAGCTCCAAGCTCAAGCCCCTAATCGCCGAAAGCTCTGAGTATAGTTTTTCCTGATCGCAGCTCCACTCGATAATTTTTTCGAGGTCGTGCTCCGGTATCAGGTCTGCTTTGCTCAAAACGGGGACATGCGGGATTTCGAGTCTGAATACGGCGGAAGAAACCATGAAGACGAGGGAGAGAAATCCCGTGGGGGTTTTGGATACGATCGGGTCGTATAGATAGACCATAACGCACCTGTTTTTGCCGAGCGATGATATCAGGACTTCGCTGCTCGCTCTCAGAGTGAACAGTTCCATTTGGCCGGGCGTGTCGAATATTACGTATTGCGGATCGCTGTAATCGATTTCGTCGATTATTTCGTTAATCTTCGTGCTTATCAGGTCCGCGCCGATTATCTGAGCTCCGTTCGGTCCGACGTCGTATTTGCTCATGATTTCTTCAAGGGTAAACCACTCTCTGACGTCTACGTCAGCAGAGTAAGGCAAGTAGTCCGCTCCCGGGTCGAGGTTTACGGTGAAGACGTCGACTTTTTTCATGTCGAGCCAGTCGGAAAAAGCTTTCGTGAAGTACGTTTTCCCGCTACCTGCGGTCCCGACTACGAAGATGTGCACTCTTTCCATAACGAAAAGGTTGCGCAACTGTTATAAAAACTGCTCCGCTCGTCGTTTGCTCGTCTGCTCCGTCACATCGAAAATTTTTAACGATAAATCTACGGTTTTTATCGGTTTTTTATAAACCGGAAAAGGTTATTATTCTTAGAATGAGGAGTATATATTGGGTGATTGGAATGGGTAAGTTGGCAATCGTTTTGGCGAGTGGAGAGCTTGAAAAGGTGCAGGCCGCGAGCATAATAGCGAGCGTCGCGTCTACCCTTGGAAACGAAGTTATAGTCTTCGCGACGATGGACGGACTGCTGGCGTTTAAGAAAGACGTCGTGGAGAAGAAGGCTTGGAAGATGGGTGAACTTGGAAAGGGTATGATCGAAAAGAACGCGCCGCTGTTCATCGACACGCTGAAGCAGGCGAAGGAATTAGGTAACTTGAAGCTCTACGCTTGCGGAATGATCATGGACATGCTTGGACTGAGTCTGGACGAGTTCGTAGACGTGTTCGACGGAGTGGTTGGAGTTTCCGAGTTCCTCGGAATGGTAGAGGACGCGAAAGTCCTCTTCATCTAAAATTTTTTGATCGGAGGTGGTGAAGGTGGAGGTAAAAGCTGACAGGGTTATAGACGCGAGAGGAAGCTACTGTCCCGGACCGTTGATGGAGTTGATAAAGGCGATAAAAGAGGAGGAAGTGGGGAAGGTCATAGAAGTGTGGTCGAGCGACAAGAGTTCGGCAAAGGACATTCCGGAGTGGGTCAAAAAAGCCGGACACGAGCTGATCGGAGTTTTCGAGGAGGAAGGATACTGGAGAATCGTCGTTAAGAAGCTCAAGTAATCCAAATTTTTGAAGTGATGGTTTATGAAGAAGATAGTTGTCGTTGGAGGAGGTGTAGCTGGAACTCTGACGGCCAACTACCTCGCGAGCCACCTGAGAGACGAGATTAGGGACGGCAAGGTGTCGATAACGCTGATCTCCGAGAGGGACAAGCAGCTATACGAACCGGGTCTCCTCTACCTGATATTCAACAGGCTCTACGAGTCGGACATCTTCATGCCTCTCAAGTATCTCGTGGATCCCGGGGTGGACTTGAAAATAGAGACCGCCACGAGGCTCGACCTCGATAACAGCAGAGTTGAAACGAACAAAGCTACCTACGACTACGACTACCTCGTCATAGCAACTGGGTCGAGAATAGCTCCCGAGGAGATACCGGGGTTAACGGAGAGCGGACACTGGTTCTACAACTACGAGGGAGCTGCCAAGCTCAGGGAAGCGATAGCGAACTTCAAGGGTGGAAAGATCGTCATAAGCGTAATGGGTGTCCCGCACAAGTGTCCGGTGGCGCCGATGGAAGTGACGTTCCTCATGCACGACTACCTCAAGTTCCACGGGCTCAGAGAAAAGTCGCAGATAGTCTACACGTATCCGATCAACAAAGTGTTCACGATGGATCCCGTCGCAGAAATGGCGGTCGAGCTTTTCGAGGAGAAGGGAATCGAATACAGGACGTTCTTCAACCCGATCGAGGTGGACGCGAAGAACAAGAAGATAATAACGCTCGAAGGAGAAGAAGAGAGCTTCGACCTTCTAATAGCGATACCGCCCCACAAAGGGGCGAAAGTTATCTTCGATTCGGGAATCGGGGACAAGAGCGGATTCGTTCCGACGGACAAATACACTCTGAGAGTTGAGGGCTACGACAACGTATACGCCGTCGGAGACGCAACGAATCTTCCGGTCAGCAAAGCCGGAAGCGTCGCGCACTTCGAAGCGGAAGTTGTCAGCGAAAACATATCCGCTGAAATAAAGGGATATCCGCCTACCGCCGTTTACAATGGAAAAGCGTTCTGCTTCATAGAGACTGGCTACTATGAGGCTACCTACATATGGTTCGACTACTACACGCCGCCGAATCCGGTGAAGCCGAACAAGTTCATACACTGGGTCAAGATGGCTTACAACAAGACATACTGGCTAACCGCGAGAGGTCTGCTTTGAGGTGGTGAAAAATGGGCGAGCTGCTTCAAAAGAAGATAGACGAGAACGAAGAGGTCCTCGCGAGAGCGATCGACAAACTCGTGTGGCTCGAAAAAAGCGGCAGTCTCGACGCGTTGATCGGCTTTTCAGCGCTGATCAAGGTTCTTCAGGATTCGATCAGCGACGAGGTCGTGCTGAAAAACGCTGAACTTATAAACAACCTCGGATTGATCTCGGCGAAGTTCACGAACGAGAGAGCCCTGATGCTGCTCAACGCTATAGGCGACGCTATCTGCAGGTGCGAAAAAGAGCCCGAGCCTGTCGGACTTACGGGACTACTCGCCGCTCTGAGAGATCCTGACGTTAAGATAGCTCTCGGAATGCTCGTCAACATCCTCAAGGAGCTTGGAAAGAACTTAAGAAAATGACCAAAATGTTTAATTACTAATTTTTCTACTAACATTTTTCGATGTATAAGTATCCGAAGGAGGTCGTTTCGGACATATACGTTTCGAGAGTCGGTGGGTTCTGCGAGGAGATAAACGCGAACGAAATTGGGATCAACATAAACGCGATATACACGAACACGTCGATAATTCCAGAAGAAACGTTTTGCCAGATAAAGTTCTTCGACGAACCACCCAAGAAGCCGTTCTTCTTCAGAAAGAAGTTCAGGATCGTCGGAATAGACGAAAGTATGGAGTCCTACAGAATCACTAAGGACGGAGAAGTGGTGTTGAGCAAGGAATATGAAGCGGTTTTTAGGAACAAAGTCGGTGAGGCTGTGATAATTAACACGGTGGAGAGCTTCAGGATAGACGGAGATTACTCGAAAATAGCGAAGTATCTGGTGAGAGCTTGCAGGTTAGACGACCTACTAAGAAGGAACTGAAAGTCATAAGGAAAGCTCTCGCGAGTTTCGGAAGCTTTGACTTTCTCGAAGAGTTTTCTATTTTCATAAAGGAGGGTGAGAAAAAGGAAGTCTACGCGATATCGAAAGACGCGGAACTTTTCGTCGGCAAGTTAAACGAGGTCGCGTTCGGACTGAAGATAGGTGAAGTCGGAAAGAGGTTCAGGTTCACGCTGGAGGGTGCGTTCTTCTTAGCCAGGAGAAAGAAAAAGAAAGTGTTCGTGAACGAAAAAGGGGAGATGCTGTTTCTTTACGGGAGAGACATTTTCCGCGAGTCGGTTGAAGATGTAACCGACGATGTTCGGGAGAACGACATAGTTTTCGTCTGCAACAGGCGGGGCGACATTCTCGGCATAGGTAAGTCGAGGTTCGACGCTAAGAGAATCTTTAGCGTGGAGAAGGGAAGAGTAGTCGTGGAGAATCTGGTGGATAGAGGAGAATACATAAGAAAAAACAGGCTTTACAACGCTTATTAAATGATTACGAACAGGAACCAGGCGATGAACGATATTATTCCGAATATCAGGGAGAAGACCGACAGCTTTATCCAGAAGTTCTTTTTCTTCAAGCTCAAGTAGTATCTTCTCTCGATCGAGTTGAAGTCTTCCCTTTCGAAGAACACGAGTTGCGTAAACTTGGGGTAGAGCAGGAGCAGGGACGAGATCATCGACGTCAGGATGAGCGAGATCGGTATCGTGACGAGAGCTATGTCCAGATACGTCAGCTTTTTCGGAGCGAAGGCGATCATGAAAGCTACGATACCGACGATTAGTGCTAAAACTCCGTTGGAGGCTTTGATAATTATGTCAGTCTTGTCGTCGATTGTTTTTAGGTGGCTGAGCATGAAGTTTACTTCTTTTATCTCGTGCTCGTTCAATCTCCCCATGGACAAGCGGTTGAATTGGTAGTTAAATAAGTTTCTCAACTTTCGTAAAACTTAAAATCCGTGTTACGCCTTGGCAAGGGTATGTATTGGAATCCAGTGGTTGAAAAGATGCCCAGGGAAGATCTCAGAGAACTGCAGGAGAGAAAAATAAGGGCAATCGTTAGATACGCATACGAGCACTCTCCGTTCTACAGGCAAAAGTTTAAGGAAGTTGGGGTCGATCCCTGGAGTATTAGAGGTTCGGAGGATCTTACGAAGTTACCTTTTACGAGGAAGCAAGACTTGAGGGATAATTATCCGTTCGGGATGTTCGCCGTTCCTCTCTCGATGGTTGTCAGGTTTCACGCTTCAAGCGGAACGACCGGAAAGCCGACCGTTGTAGGATACACGCAGAACGACATTGAAGTCTGGATAGAGTGTCTGGCGAGAGGTTTAACGTCTTGCGGCGTCAGTAGGGAGGACATAATTCAGATAGCCTACGGATACGGTCTCTTCACTGGGGGTCTCGGTTTCCACTACGCGGCCGAAAGAATTGGGGCGAGCGTAATTCCGATATCTGCCGGTAACACTCAAAGGCAGATAGAGTTGATGAAGGACTTCGGCTCAACGGTAATCGCGTGCACTCCGAGTTACATGCTGTATCTGACCGAATACGCGGAAAAGATGGGTGTGAACATTAGCGAGGACACGAAGCTCAGGATGGGTATATTTGGTGCTGAGCCGTGGAGCGAAGAGACGAGGAAGAGAATAGAGAACAAAACCGGTATAGAAGCTTTCGACGTTTACGGAACTTCTGAGCTTAGCGGTCCGCTTTTTACCGAGTGCACGGAAAAGCAGGGAATTCATGTCTGGGCAGACCATTTCTTTGTCGAGGTGATAGACCCCGAAACCGGAGAGAGGCTCAGCGAAGGAGAAAAAGGAGAGTTGGTCGTTACGACGCTCAGCAAAGAAGCGCTACCTCTCATCAGGTGGAGGACTGGCGACGTAACGGTTCTGGAGGAAGAGAAGTGTGCTTGCGGAAGAACGCACCCGAGAATCATGAGGATACTCGGAAGAACGGACGACATGATCATAGTTCGCGGCGTGAACGTGTTCCCGAGTCAGATCGAGCATGTTCTCATGCAAATACCTGAGGTCGGCGAACACTACCAGATAATCCTCGAGAGGGAGCACGAACTCGATAAGATGACGGTGGTCGTGGAACTCAGCGACAAGGCCAAAATCGAAACGACAGCTGACATTCTCAACTTGGAGAGGAGGATAAGCGAGATGCTCAAAAGCGTCCTAAAC
Source organism: uncultured archaeon (assembly GCA_964463865.1). Taxonomy (GTDB): domain Archaea; phylum Halobacteriota; class Archaeoglobi; order Archaeoglobales; family Archaeoglobaceae; genus Ferroglobus. The sequence goes on from CAYXDX010000011.1 coordinate 31,957, forward strand.
GTCTGGGCAGAAGTCAAGGTCGTCAATCCGGGAACGTTGCAGAGGTTCGAAGGAAAAGCGAAGAGAGTGATCGACAAGAGGAAGATTTAAAGTTTTTCGATGACCGAGCGAACTTTATCCTCCATTTTGCCCCCTCTTTTCCTGGCGTCGATTTTGACGACGTAGTAGTTTCTTGGAGACCCGGCGTTGAACAGTCTCTCGTTAATCTTTTCGAGTAACTCTGAAAGCTCAGAAAAGTTTTCTACTTCTAATATCGTCCCCATTGCCGTGAGTTCGTGCTTTACGCCGCTCTCTTTAATTACCTTTACCACTTCCGCGATAAACTCGCTTAAAGACTCGCCCACGCCGATCGGGACAACGGAAATCTCGACGATCATAAAAATGAGAAAATTACAAAACGTCTATACCGTTGAAGTTCTTTCCGGCGACTACCGGATATTTTCTCGGCTCCGAGTAGTAGTCTCTCCTCT
>CAYXDX010000012.1:0-30750 GCA_964463865.1 uncultured archaeon
AGGGCGGCGACGGAAAGCACGGCGTGATAGCTTCTGGGCTGGGGTATGTTTACGCCAAGGAATCGTTAGTTAGGCTCGGAAAAGATCTGCCTTTGCTAAAGCTCTCGACGACGCACCCGTTACCGACTAAGCTTCTCGACGAGTTCTTGAGCTCGGTTGACGGAGTTGCGATAGTTGAGGAACTCGACCCATTCGTCGAGATACACGTGAGAGCTCTCGCTAAGGAATACGGCGTCGAAGTTTACGGAAAAGAGAACGGCTACATGCCGATGAACTACGAATACAACGTCGCGGTAGTCGAGAAGGGGATAGCAAAGATGTTGGACATGAACACGAGCGTGAACTTCGACGAAAAGCTCAGGAACCTGGAAAAAACGATGAAGCTCGCTCCCCCTCGTCCACCAGTTTTCTGTCCTGGCTGTCCGCACGCTGCGACTTTCTACTCGATAAAAAAGGTCGCTGGAAACGGCTGTTTGCCGAGCGACATAGGTTGCTACACCCTCGGAGTGAACAAGCCGTTCGAGACCGTCGACATAACAATATGCATGGGTGCAGGAGTCGGTGCAGCAAACGGGCTTTACAGGTCCATAAACGACAAAATAGTCGTTACAGCCGGAGACTCCACGTTCTTCCACGCGACCGTTCCGGCATTGATCAACGCGGTTTACAACAAAGCTAAGTTCGTGTATGTCGTTCTCGACAACCTCGCCACTGCCATGACGGGCCACCAGCCGCATCCCGGTCTGAGAGAGAAAACGTGCGGAGCCGAAAAGAAGCAGGTTTTGATAGAGGAGGTCGCGAGGGGTGTCGGAGTGGAGTTCGTCGAAGTCGTGAATCCGATGAACCTGAAAAAGATGCAGGAGACTTTGAAGAGGGCTCTGGAGCACGACGGAGTAGCGGTAATAGTTGCGAGGCAGCCCTGTGCGATAGTCTGGAACAGGGAAAGGAAGAGAAAAGGGGTAAGGATTAGACCGTTCAGAGTAACCGAAGACTGCGTCCTCTGTCTCAAGTGCGTTTCTGACTTCGCGTGTCCAGCTATAGTTTACGACGGAGAGAAGGTGTGGATCGACGAAACTCTCTGCGCTGGATGTGGCGTTTGCGTGCAGGTGTGTCCGGAGAGGGCGATAAAGGTTAAAAGTTAATAATTTATCCTTATTGAACGTATGAAGAGAGAAGAACTCTTCACGCTGATCGTCGGTCTACTCGGAATCTTCGTCGGTCTTGGCTTGGCGAGGTTCGCTTACACCGTCATCCTCGAACCGATGAGGGAGGGATTGTCTCTAAATTACACCGAAATGGGTGCCATAGCCTCGGCGAACTTCTTTGGATATGTCATCTTTTCACCTTTCGTCGGTTACCTCGCTTCGAGATTCGGATCTAAGGTCGTCGTCGTAACTTCGCTGGCTTTGGTGACTTTAACGCTCGCTTTGACGTCTCTCTCTACTGGCTTCCTCGACGCGAGCGCATACAGGTTTCTAACCGGCATAGGTTCTGCGGGCGTCAACGTTGGCTTGGTCGGATTAGCGGCCAAGTGGTTCGAGGTGGAGAAGAGGGGCTTTGCGCTCGGGGTGATAAACTCTGGTTCGAGCGTTGGCATAATCTTTGCCGGAGCGACGATACCTCTGGTCGTTCTGAGTTACGGGTGGAGGGCTGGCTGGATCTTCCTCGCCGCCATCGGACTCGTCGTGACGGTAATTTCTCTGTGGCTTAGAGAGGTTCCCTCGGACTTCACTCCGGAAACGAAGATACCCATAAGCGAGGTTTACAGGTCCAAGAAGCTGCTGAACCTCGGACTCGCTTACGTGTTCTTCGGAGCGTCTTACATAGTCTTCGTGACGTTCTACACGTCCCACCTCATAAAAATAGGCGTAGAGTACGAGGTCGCGAGCTGGATGTGGTCGCTGGTCGGCTTTCTGTCGATACTCAGCGCGGTTCTGTGGGGAAGAATTTCCGACGCGATCGGAAGGAAGAAATCTCTTGTAGCCGTATACTTCATAATGGGTCTCGCGTTCGCCCTGTTCGGACTCTCGACCAATTTCTACTCTGCGCTGCTGTCGACGTTCTTGGCTGGAATGTCCATGCTCGCGATACCCCCGCTCGTTCAGGCCTACTGCGGAGACATAGCCGGAAAAAGCTCCGCGTCGGCAGCTATAGGTTTCGTCACGCTCTTCTTCGGAATCGGTCAGATGGTAGGGCCAAGTATAGCTGGAATTCTTGCCGACGTGACTCTCAGCTTCAGGACGCCGCTGGTTTTGGCGGGAATTATGGGTATCGTTGGTAGCGTCATCGTCAGGAGGACTTGATTTTACAATGTAAAATTTTTAGCCGGTAAAACTTAAATATGTAAACCTATTAACTCTGTCTATGAAACACGGGAAAATAAAGCTTGAGGTTAGCGAAAGAGTCGCGTGGCTGAAAATCGCGAACCCACCGGTAAACGTAGTGGACATGGAAACGATGAGAGAGATGATCTCAGCTATAGACGACGTTGAGGATAAAGTTGACGTTCTCGTCATCGCTGGAGAGGGTAAGAACTTCAGCGCAGGAGCGGAAATCAAGGAGCACTTTCCCGACAAGGCTCCGGAAATGATAGATGTGTTCACGAAGCTAATCGACAGGATCCTGTCTTGTAGCTGCGTAACGGTCGCTGCCGTTAACGGATACGCTCTCGGTGGGGGTTTTGAGATTGCAATCGCCTGCGACATAGTTCTGGCTTCCAAGAGCGCCAGACTCGGAGTTCCGGAGATAACACTCGCTCACTATCCGCCGATAGCGATAGTGATGCTTCCGAGGATAATTGGCTGGAAGAACGCGTTCGAGATAATACTGACTGGAGAGCACGTTAGCGCCGAGAGAGCTTATGAGATCGGTCTCGTGAACAGGGTTTTCGACGACGAAAGTTTCGAGGAAGACGTGGAGGCTTTCGTAAAATCGTTACTCGACAAAAGTGGGCTGGCTCTGAAGTTAACCAAGAAAGCTCTGCTGTTCTCTACGAGGAAAGAATACCTCGACTTCTTCGCAGTCGTAAACGACGTGTACCTCAGCCAGCTCGTCAAAAGCGAAGACGCTGTGGAGGGGCTGAAGGCGTTCCTTGAAAAAAGGAAACCGGTCTGGAAAGGAAAATAAATTTTTACTTTCTTTTGTCGTACATGAATTCCAAGGACTTCACGAGGAGCGTTATGACTCTGTTCGCCGTGACGTCAACCCCGAGTCTTTCTCCTTCTCTAACTATAGCTCCGTTCAACGTGTCGATCTCTGTCCTTCTCTTGTTTTCCACGTCCTGGAGCATCGAAACTTTGTTGTCCTTCGTTCCGGCAAAAGCCTCGTAGACGAACTCGGCTATGTTTTCCATCTCCGGGAAGTAAATTCCCCTCGCCTTAGCCACAGCCACTACCTCTTCGGCGAGCATTTTTATCAGTTCTCTCGTCTCCTCGCACGCCAAAGCTTCGACGCTCGTCATTCCCGTTATTGCTGCTACCGGATTGCAGGCAACGTTTGCCACGAGCTTCTTCCATATTATCGGCTCTATGTCGTCAACGACGACTATCTCCTCTCCGACTTTTTTCAGCTCTTCGACTATCTCCCTAAACCTGTCGTTCGGCTTTTTATCGTACTTTCCGATTATCAGGAGCGGCCCGTATCCGCCAACATATCTTATCACGTTCGGCTTTATCGCCATTCCGCTGTGAGCGGTTATTCCCGCTATGACCTTCTCCTTTCCGACGATCGACGAGATTATGTCGTGGACGAGACCGTTTTGGATGGACAAAACCATGGTGTCTTCTCCAATCATCGGAAGAGCACTTCTCGTCGCTGGCTCGGTGGCGTAACCCTTAACAGATATCTGGACGAGGTCAACCTCGCCAACTTCTTTCGGGTCGGAGGTTATGTTTACGTTGTCAACCTTGACCTCGCTACCGTCCGGCATTATTATCGTGTATCCCTCTCTTCTATACAGCTCGACTTTCTCCTTCGCGACCTCTATCAGTGTAACCTCGTGTTCCCTTCCGAAAATGTACGCGAATATCGATCCAATAACTCCCGCTCCTACTATTGCAATTCTCATGGTTAATTGTTGTTTTACAAACTTTAAAAATTATTCGATTACACTTGACAAAGTTTATCAAAATGCGCAATTAATTTTACAACTTAAGAATGTGCATGAGTTCTTCGTAACTCTTGAAGGCGAGGTCTGGCTTTATGTCGAACTCCTTAATGTAACCTTCGTTCCTGCCGTTCATGAACAGCCAGAACTGAATTCCGCAGTTTTTTGCCGTGAGGTAGTCGAAGTAGAAATCGCCAATCATAGCCGACAGTCTTCTTTCGTATCCCTTCTCTTCGATCAGCCTTAATATCGGCTTCGGAGACGGTTTTATTCCGTCCTCTCTCGTGAATACGTAATCGAAGGAGATTCCGTGCTTTCTCATAACTATCTCGACGCTCCTTCTGGAATTTCTCGTATACAGTGCGGTCGTTATTCCTTTGTTTTCGAGAGCTTCAAGGAACTCTCTGACGTGAGGATAAAGCCTGGAACTTTTCGCCGCGCGGATTTCGTAGCTTTCGAGAACTCTCAAAAGCTCGTCGCTATCGTCCCTGCTCAATATTTCCTCGAGTATTCTCTTCCTTACGCCGAGAACTCTTTTGATCTCTTCAATCGGCAAGTTGAATTCTATGATCGTCCCGTCCATGTCGAATACTATCAGCTCCATCCTCTCAGCCTGTAGTATTCTCTTAGCATAGCTTCGAACTCTCCTCTCTTTACGACGCTTCCGGAGGAGTTTCCTTTTTCGACGGGCGTCGTGAAGAAGAAACTTGGTAGGCTGTCGTCTTCTTTCGTTAGTCCAAGTTTCTCGTTTATTTTTCTCGCAAGGTTTATCACGCTCTCTCCTATTTTTAACGCGTCCTTCACGCTCAACTCTTCCCCTGTTACCGCTCGGTAGAGTTCTACAGCTTCTTTTTCGAGTATCGGACCAACCTCTGGCAGAGAAACGAACCTGCACAAGACGAGACAGTCTGCGAACGCGTAGAAGTTTTCAAGCCTTACTAAAAGCTCGGCCTGTCCTCTGTGGCTGAACCTGTCGATGTAGCCGCTCAAATTCGGTCTGTAGATGACGCTCTTTATGTGACACCCACCCCTGTAGCACACGGCGTAGCCGAGAGCCATTCCGAGCAGACCTCTCGGATCGTATCCTGGCAGTTCGAGTTTTTTAACTACCGCCCCCTCGACTCCGAACTTCTCGCTCGCCCTCGCAACGCCTTCGGCGAGAACGTCGCCTATCCCCCTCCGCTCTCCGATCATTTTCAGAGTCTCTATTACGAACTCCTCGTCTCCGAAGTCTCCGCCGTCAAATTTTCCGAGCCTTTTGAGGTGCATCAGGTAAGCTACGCAGTTTCCAGCCGAGATAGTGTCCATTCCAAGCTTGTCGCAGATTAAGTTCGCTTTGAGAACAGTTTCGGCGTTTTTAATTCCGCAGAGGCTTCCGAAAGCAAATAGCGTTTCGTATTCCGGTCCTTCGACGAACTCGCCGTTTACCTTCGATATTTTACCGCAGGCAACTCTACAGGAGTAGCACGCTTTTTTCCTGACGTAGCAGTTCTTTTCGAGCCATTCCGGAGAAAGATTCTCCACGTCGAACTCGCCGTCTTTCCAGTAATTGCTCGGAAGAACCCCGAGCTCGTTAGTCAGGTGAATGATTCTCGGAGTTCCAAACCTCGTCAGTCCTTCGCAGGTTTTGGCGATTTTCTCTTCGATCTCCTCTCTCAGCTCCGCGAACTTTTCGAAGTCGCGAACTCTCTCTTCGACATCTCCACTTCCCCTCACGGCTATAGCTTTAAGCTTCATCGCCCCCATCACGGCTCCGCCACCGCACCTTCCGAACTCTCTTCCCTTCGCGTGCTCGATGCTCGCAAACCTGACGAGTCTCTCTCCGGCGACGCCGATACAGGCAACCTGAAACTTCTTGCCGAACTCCTTCTTAATCTCGTCCTCGCAGGAAAAAGTGTCGAGCCCCCAGAGGTGGGAAGCGTCAACGATCTCGATTTTTTCGTCTTCTATTACCACGATCTTCGGTTTTTTCGCCTCGCCTCTGATCACTATGGCTTCGTATCCGGCTTTCGACAGCTCCACTCCGAAGTAACCTCCGCACCCCGAATCGGCTACGAACCCTGTTAGCGGCGATCTAAATACAGCCTCGCACCTCGCAACTCCGCTCATCTTCAAACCAGTCAGCGGACCCACCGAGAACACTATGACCTTCTCCTCCAGAGGCTCCTCGTAACTCTTTACGAACTTTTCGAGAATCTGAAAACCGAGACCTTTTCCTCCCGGGTATCCTTTGAACTCGAGTTCTTTAACGCTCTCTTTTTCGAGGTCTATCAGTGCTATCACAACCTTAAGTAGTTCGGGAACGTAAAATTTTTTTCCCCTCTCTTTCCTCTTTATCCATGAAAAAGCTCGCGTTAATCTTTCTCATCCTGCTGATTTTTCCGGTTAGCGGCCAGTTCGTCAACGCTACGGAAAAGCACATAAAAGCCGTGGCAGTCGTGAGCGGAGAGAACAAGGGAGCGGTAATAAACATAACTGTCATCGTCACTCCCGGAAACGGTAGAGTTTTCGTCTCAACTCTGCCGTATACCGAGATAGATATGCAGGGTAGCGCGCAGCTCGCCGCAATTACGGCATGCGACTTGACGGGGAAGGACTTTCTCAAATACGACTTCTTCTACATCATAGAAGCTTCTGCACCCATAGTCGGTGGTCCTTCTGCTGGAGGCGTCATGACCGTAGCCACGATTGCGGCGCTCCTCAACCTTTCGATAAGAGACGACGTTTACATGACCGGGATGATTTATCCTGACGGCTTCATCGGACCGGTCGGTGGAATTCCGTATAAGCTTGAGGCTGCGGCGGAAAACGGAGCTAAAATCTTCCTAATTCCGAAGGGTCAGAGATACGTCGAGGTGGAGGAGACGAAGAAAATACAAAAAGGCCCCTTCGTCCTCGTAACAACCGAGACGAAGACTGTCGACGTGGTCGAACTCGGAAGAAAGCTTGGCGTTAAGGTAGTTGAAGTCGAGACCGTTAACGACGCTCTGAAGTTCTTTACCGGGTTCGAGCTCAGGAGAGAGGGCGGATCAATAGACCTTTCGAAGTATTCGTATCTCCTCAAAAAACTCGCCGACTACATGAAAGATAGAAGCGACGAGATTTATTCCGAGTTTTCTAAGGTTGCCGATCCAGACGTTAAGGCTCAGATAGACGAGAGGCTGAAAGAGGCTGAGAAAAATTACGAGGCTGGAAACTACTACACGTCCACGAGCCAGTTCTTCACGGCGAACATCTTCATGCGCGCCGAAATTTACAGGAAAACGCTGAAAAGCGACGAAGACTTCGAGAGGGAAATAAACGCTATAGAGAACGAACTTAAGGCGGTGAGAAAGAGTCTCGAAGGCAAGGAATACGGCGTAATAGCTCTTCAGCTCGTCGGAGCGGCTGAAGAGAGGCTCGGGAGAGCGGAGCAATACATCGAGAAAGCGAGGAGTTCTAACAGCTTCGAAGAGGCTGCCCTGAACTTAGCGTTCGCGAGGGAGAGGGTTGAGAGCGCTAAGGTGTGGTTGTCTTTGCTGCCTGAGATCAGGGAAGACATTCCTATTAAAAGTGAGGACCTCAAGAGGAGAGCACAGTTTTACCTCAGCACAGCTGAATCTCTCCTCGTTTACTCGCGATCCATAGGTGGATTTTCCCAGCTCCTCTTCGGAGACAACTCTGCGGAAGAAAGTCTCGAACTGTCGAAGAGCCTGTATTCTCAGGGATACTACGCGGGGTCGATATTCGCTTCGATAGACAGCATGGTGAAGTCAGCTGTGGCCATAGAGCTAATAGGCGTTAAGGACCTCAGCGAGAAAATAGAGGCGGCGAGAGTGTCTGCGAGAAACTCGCTCGCCGACGCGGAGAAAGTAAACCCGATTCTCGCGATAGCGTACTTCGAATACGGCGAAACTTCTGACGGGATATTCAAGCTCATATATTACAAGCTCTCCGAGAGGATAGCGAAGCTCATGCTGAACCTCGCCGGAGGCAGCGAGGTAGAGCTCGTGAAGAGCGAATACGTCCTGACGAACACGACTCCGGCGGTCGAAAACGTAGGAGAGAAGATATATGAAGGTGTTAAAAAGGCTGTAGAGGTTCCAGGTTTCGAAGTGGTTGTGGCAATCTTATCACTCGCTTACGCAATCAGGAGAGCCAAGTAGCCTGCGGCAAGCGTCGACAGAAAGTTTACCGCGGAATTGTTTAACACTCCCTTTCTTTCGAGAGTTGCTCCAAGGAGGCTGTCCACGTGAACGCCAACGAATCCGGCGAGGAGGACTATCGGATTTCTTGAAACGATCGCGATCAGGAGGCAGCCGAGCAGTGCTGCGAACTCGCCAAGAGGCGACACGGCTCCGTTTTCCCCGACCCTGACCTTTCTGAGATTCGTGATCAGGTAGGCGCTGTCCGAAGTCTGTCCAATTTCGCTCGCGAGCGTATCGCCTAAAGCTGATGCTATGCTCGCTGAAAAAGCCACTGCGTAAGCGGGATCTCCGAAATACTTGTAGTTGAGCGCGAAGAAAAGCGCTGGCAGGGTGTTTGCGAAAACGTTCTCGTAACCTCTCACCCCTCCGGCCGGTTCGGCAACTCCTTTCTTCTTTTTGAGCTCGTATTTGTATTTCGTCGCGGCAGAACCTACGGAGAAGAACAGGAAAAGTTGCAGAAACATCGTCAGGCTCGACATCGCCGAAATAACTCCGGAAATTATGGCCGCAAGCAACCCCGTTATGTCAGCTACTTTCGTCTTTATGGCGACGTAGCTCAGGAAGAGGGCGACGGAGAAAGCCATCAGAACGTCGAAGTATCCGAGTTCGATGCGGTAGATGTGGAAGATGAGAAACACCGTGGGCGAAGCGATCAGCTTCGCGAGGTTGTTGTCGTTAACTTCTTCGATCAGCACGAGGGACGTGGAGGCAGTAAGGTTTGCGAAGATCCACGACGGAGTTACTTTGGACGTGTAGTAATATACGAAGAGGGAAGAGAGAAGAGTGTAGACGAGTATCCGGTAAAGCGGCTTACCTTCTCTCTTCGAAGTCGAAGTTAGAAACATTCCGGTAAAAACAACTTCTCTCGGAACGTAAAGCGTCGAGGCGGTTAGTGGAATCGACACGAGCACCGGTAAAAATTCCGAGTTACCGAGTTTTTTGGCTTCTGAAACTGAGAAAATCGCGAAAGATAGCAGTAAGCCCATTAGCTCCCACAGACCGGCGTATTTGGAGATTATCGCCGTCACGAAGAGGGGCAAGATCATTGATTAGACTTAAGTATGTGGCTTAAAAAGTTAATCAGGATGAGGAAGTTAATCGAAAAAATCTACGCTAAAAGGTTAGAATCACGTTTAAGGAAAGACAAGTTGCCGAAATCGATAATGATCGTTACTGATTACGCGAGCTTCAAGCGGAACTTCGAAAAGTTCGTAGAGGTGGTGAGCTGGTGCAGAAAATTCGCGATCGACGATCTGATAATTTGCTTCGAGAAGATAGACGACGACATCGTGAGCAAGCTTAAAGAGTTGGGTAGCGAGGTGGAGGTCGTCAAAAAGAACGGGAGTTTTAAGTTCGGGAGCGGAAGACCGAGAGTTTTAATAAACGCGGGAATTACCGGAAAGGAGGAAATTTTGCTGGCCGTTAAGAAAATTCTCGAGGAGGAGGACATAGACCTCGACAACATCGAGAGGTTAATCGAGGAGAGCCTGAAGTTTAAAGTCCAGCCGGACCTGATAATCAAAGCCGACGATAGCATTCCGGACTTCCTGATATGGCAGAGTATTTACAGCGAGCTATACTTCCTTGACACGGACTGGGAAAGCTTTAGATACGTTGACTTTCTGAGATGTCTGAGAGACTATCAGAGGAGGGAGAGGAGGTATGGAAAGTAGAATTAGAGCCCTCAGAATCATAGCCGACTATCAGTTCGGGAAAGGGGCGGGAAAAGTCCTCTTTCCGGACGACGTCGAGCTCGTGATTTCTAAAGCTACCGGGAAAGTTCGTCAGATCAAGCACAACGGGGTGAGAATCGCCACTCTCAAGCCCGACACGGGTTTGTTCAGTTTGAGCATTGAAGGGGCGAGAAGGCTTAAGGAAGCCTTCGAATATCCTAAGCTCAGGGTGGTCGTTATGAACGACGTTTCCGAGTTCGTTGCGAGAGGGAAGAACGTTTTCGCGAAGCACGTCGTGGACGTTGATGAGGAAATAAGGGCGAACGACGAAGTGATAATCGTAAACGAGGACGACGAGTTGCTCGCTACGGGAAGGGCGAAGCTTTCGTCGTTCGAAATGCTCGCTTTCGATAGGGGCGTTGCCGTAGAAGTGAGGCAGGGTGTCAGGAAATGAAGAGGCTCGTTTTGGACAAGGAATCGAACGTTCTCTACGTTAAGAAAGATTCGATAGTTGACAAACACTTAAGGTTCGACGGTAAGGTAAAGGCAGGATTGTATGTGTCCTTCTGGGGGGATGTGGAGGCCGAAGAAGTAATCCTGTCTCCCGGGTGCTTCGTTAGAGGAGTCATAAGGTGCAAAAGCGCGGTGATAGGTCCGAAGTGCAGGTTTTCTGAGGTTTACGCCGAGGAAAGAGTAGTTATATTTCCGAAGACGTTCGGCAGATTCGTGAGCGCGAAAGAAGTCCTTCTGAAAGAGGGTAGCGTCGTGCTAAAGGTTAGGGCAGATCTGATAATTATCGACGGAAAAGCGGTCGTGAAAGAGCTCGAAGGTGGCAGAATCATTGCTTTGAAGACATGAACTTTTTTTCAAATTCAAGGAGATCTTCCTTTCTTCCTGCGACGATCACGTTCATCCCAGGCTCTATTTTATCTACGCTCTTCATCACTTTTCCGTCTTTCTCGATTCCGAGAACTAAGACTCCGGACAGGTCTCTCGAACTCTTCCCGACTATCGGCGCGTCTTCGTCAATTCTATACTTGCTGATTACGTATCCCTCGTAGAAAAGCCTCTTGGCTGCGTGCTCTCTCAGGACGGTCGTAGTTATGACCTCGGAAGCTATGGACGGCAGGTCAAAAACGTAATCCGCTCCGGCTCTGTAAATTTTCTCAACGTACTCTGGATCGTTGCACCTCGCGACGATCGTCATGTTTGGATTCAGCTTTTTCAACATCATCGTTACCAGAATAGCGTCCGCGTCGTCGGGCAAGGCTATTATCGCGGAGCTGAACTCTTCAAGGTTCAGGCTCTTCCAGAATTCTTCGCTTCTCGCGTCTCCTCTTACGAAGTATACTCCTTCGACTTCCTTGTGCTCGACGTCTATCGCGACGACTTCGATCCTCCTCGCGAGGAGAATTTTCGCCGCACTTCTTCCGACGTCTCCAAATCCTACTATGAGGACCTTCAGAGGTATCCCCTCGCGGCCTCGAAAAGCCTCTGAAGGTTTTCAGCTTTTCCAAACGCTTGAATAACGTCTCCGCTCGAAACTTTAAAGTTTTTCTCAGGATTAAACGACACCCTCCCACCGGAAATTACCGAGACCACGGTGACGTCGAAGCGCTTTTCGATCTCTTCGACGCTCATCCTTTTGAGTCTCGACACGTTGCTGACGCAGATTTCGGCCACTCCGTAACCTTTTACGACTTCTTTGGTCTCGACCGTTCCTCTCATGTTCTCCGTCACAAACTTTGCGAGCTGACTGCCCGCGACACTCTTCGGAAGTATAACCCTTTTTGCTCCGGCGAAGAGCATGTATTTCGCGTATTCGGGTGCGTTCAGGACGACGTATTTGTCTATGTCGAAGTCTTTGAGGGTCAGAAGAATGTCTATGCTTTTGTTGGGCTCTTCGAAAAGGACAACGGCTATGGCTTTCTCGATTCCGCACTTTTTGAACGATTCGAGAGAGTAGTTGCTCAACACGGCTTCAAAGCCTTCTTCGAGAGCTTTTCTAACCTCTCCTTCGTCGTCGCTCATAAGCAGGCAGGCTCTGTCGTTTCTCTTAAGCTCGTAAAACAACCTCTTGCTGATCTTGTTTATTCCGCAAACTATGACGTGGTTCTTCATGTCCGCCTCTTCGGGCAGTTTGAAGAGGAGTCTTCGTTCGGTAAACGGCAGGACTACGTATGGGAAGAAGAAGCCGAAGATGAACGCGACTCCGTAGACCATGACGAAGATCGTGTAAATTTTGCCAGGGGTGGAGTAAAAGACGATGTCTCCAAATCCAACGGTCGTTATCGTCGATATTACCCAGTAAATACCGTCGACGATCGTGTAGTGCTCGCCCTCAAGAAACTTCAATATTACGAAAATCTGCGCGAGAATAACGATCGAGATAACAAAAATTAAAAGAGAGGTGATAATCCTCCTCTTCATTCGGGTTTCTCCATGAGCTTGGTCTTGGAGAGGATCTTACCGTCTCTCGCGTGCGGATTTCTGAACACGGTGTCGTTTCCTTTCTCTATCTCCCTCGCCTCGTCGGCGAGCTTGGCTGCGATCCTCATCATTTCGTGCGCCGCCGCTACGAGCGGTATGTATTTCTGCGGGTCCTTCTCGATGAAGCAACCCTTAACGTCGATGTCCGCAACCTTTTCCGCTATGTAATAGGCGGCCATGGCTTTGGCTTTAGCATACGGGTTGCTGAACTTCGCAGCTTCCACGGCTTTTTCTGCAGTGATGACGATCTTTGGCAGCTCGGGTTTTTCGCCCTTCTTCAGGGCTTCAATAACTTTGTCGATCTCTTCCTGCACTATTCTGAAAGCGCCGGTGGCTGCGAGAACCTTCACGACGTCGGAGTTGAAGAGGGCCATCTCGGTCGGGTCTAAGAACTCTCTCCTCGCGCCGATCATCGAGTCCGCGTTGACGAGGATGTATCCGAATCCTTTCTGCTCGAACTCCTCCTTGGCTTTCTTAGCCGGAGCGTCGCTGATGACTATGACCGGCTTACCTTCAAACGCCTCTCTTGCAGCCTTCGGCCCCGGCAAAGCGGCGTTGGGCGAGACGACTATCACCAAGTCCGGGTCGAACTCCTTCAACTTCTCGGCAACTTTAGCCTCTTCTGGCTGCATCTTTGCGCCGCTCGTGACGACTCTAACCTCGATATCTTCTCTGTCCGCTCTCTCGTCGAGCAAATATTCTACAAGAAGAGCGGTTCCTATCGCACCCATCTTCAGAATTCCTACCTTTACCATGTTCAAAAAATGGATAAGGTTGGATAAAACGTTTTCTTTTTTATTCCACGGTCAGGACTTTCTTCACCTCCGCCCAGTTGCCCCAGTTGTCCTTCACCCTGTGCACGACCTCGTATGTTCCCGGTTTTTCGAAAGTGAACGTTACGGAGTATCCTCTCATCTTCGTTCCGTTTATTATCCACTCTCTGTATACCACGTAGCCGTCCGGATCCTTGGCGTTCGAGACGAACAGAACTTTTTCTCCAGCCTTGGGCGTTACCGGGTAGTATCTGAAGTTCGCCGTTGGCGGCTCGTTTACGCTCTTGACGGTTATCGTTTTACTCACGCTGAACTTCGCACCGCTTTCACTCATCACTGTCAGCGTAACCGTGAACTGCCCGGGAGTCCTGTAGTAGTGCCTGACTCTCACGCCTTCCGCTTTGCAACCGTCACCGAAGTCCCAGACGTATTTTACTACGTTACCTTCACTCTTCGACGCGTCGAAGTGGACGAACTGGAACTTTGTCGGGTTCGTCGGGTAGAACGTGAACCTCGGAATTACGTCGCTCTTCGTGAGGTAGCGGACTTCGATCGAGTTCGTGTTTCCTGCCATGTCCGTCACTACTATCTTTACGACGCTGCTCGCGTTTATCTTGGCTACCCAGAACTCGCCGGACTTTTTCATAACGTAGACGTTGTCCGAGATTGCCGTGGCGCTGCTCAGCTCTTCGCTGGCCCTAATCTTTATTTCGAAAACTCCGCTTACGAACGATCCGCTCTCCGGAATAACCTGAATTATCTCCGGCTTGATCGTATCGACGCGGAACTTTACCGAAGTAAAGTTTTCGTTTCCGTCGTAGTCAGTGGCTACCACCTCTAACACATGCCAGCCGTCGCTGGCGCGTATCGTTTCGTTCACTTCTCTGCCGTCGAGCAGAATTTTTACAGCAAATACGCCGGTTTCGGAGTCTTTAGCGGTGAATTTGCATTCGAACGAGGACGCGTTGATGACCGTTCCGTTCTCCGGGTAGAGAATCTCGACGAAAGGTGGCTTAACGTCTTTTAGCGTAACGTTGATCGTCTCGTCTCCGTCCACGAACACCTCGACAGTCTTCGTCTGATAACCAGCCTTTTCGAACGTGAGCGAGTAGTTGTCCTCTTTTAACCTCAGCTCGAAGTATCCCGAGTCGTTCGTCAGGGCAGTCTTTCCACCAGCAGTAATTTTCGCTTGAGCTACCGGTTTGCCGACCGAGTTTACGACGAAACCCTTTACCGCGAACTCTCTCTTTTCGATCAATTTCACGGACCTGTAGGTGTCAATCAATCCGCTTCCGCTGTCAACGTCTTTACCCTTCGCTCCTACGTCTTTCGCTGCGCTCTCCAGAATTTTCTTGATCTCGTCCGGACTCAGACTTCTGTCTTTCTGGAGCATTAAGGCTACCACTCCGCTGACGTGCGGAGTTGCCATGCTCGTTCCGCTCATGTAGATGTAACCACCCTCGTTCGAGGCGGAGAGAATCCTGTATCCCGGAGCTACGACGTCTGGTTTTACGTAGCCGTTTTCGAACCCTACGGGACCTCTGCTGCTGAACCACGCGACGTTGCCGTTCGAATCTACAGCTCCGACGGTTATCGATTTTTTAGCGCATCCGGGACTCGCTATCGTCATCTTTCCGAAGTATCCGGCGTTTCCGGCTGCGACGACGACCGGAACTGAGGAGGAGACGTTGTTTACGAGCTGGCTGAGAGAATCAGTTCCGTCGCTCGGATACGCTGTGTAAGCTCTCACGGAGAATTCCATCCACTCGCCGAAAGTGTTGTTGACGACGACCGTCCAGTTTCCGCTTTCGAGCACACCGTCGGAGGACACCTTGTAAAATCTGCCAATTCTCTCCAGACTTACCGCCTCTCCGGACGGTGACAGAACTTTGACTTCTGGCTTAACGTCGCTTTTGCTCGTGTAGAAGATCTTCCACCACCTCTTCGCGATCCAGCCCGTGTCTTTTTCGAAGCCGTCGTAGAACTTTATTTCCGGAATAGAAACGTCGTCTAGCACCACGAACTTCCACCCGTAGGCGACGAACTTAACAGTGACGACCTTTCCTGCGAACTCCGATATGTCGAGGCTGACAGTCTTGGTGAACTTCCCTGAGCTGACGCTGTAGACAGTTTTGCTCGCGTTACCGTCGGTCAGGACGACCTTGAAGTATCCGTTTCCGTAGAAGTTCGCTGACAGCCAGAAGCTGAGCGTCGCTTTTGAAACGTTTCTCAGGTCAAACGTCCTGCTAAACTCCTGCACGTTTCCGTAGGGCGGTGCGACGAACACGTGGTCTATCAGAGAGGCGCTGAACGAAAGGAGTGTGAAGGCTGGTTTAAACGGTTTTCTGCCCCCTTCCGGTAGCCCGTCGTAAACCTTGTATGTGAACTTCCCGACCGTTCCGGGCTTTACGAGTCCTCCGCTGCCGGAGAGCATTACCGGATAAAGTCCGAGACTCATGCTGATGACGTCAGCTCTCTTCGAAGCCCACTCGACTCCGGCGTAGACGTCCGAGAAGTATCCTCTTCCCCGGGAGTTTAGGACTTTTACCGCAACGATCTCAGACTCTGGAGCGACGCCTACCGTTCTCCCAGAAGCTATTGCCGCTACGTGCGTTCCGTGTCCGTTGTCGTCGTAAGGCGAAGCTCTCTCGTTGACGAAGTCCTTCCACTCAACGACCTTACCGCTCAGCTCCGGATGGCTCGCGTTCACGCCCGTGTCTATTATTGCTATCCTCACGCCTTTCCCTCTTATCCCCTCGTTCCAGACGCCGGTGACGTTTATCATCCGGAGGTTCCACAGGTCTCCTTTTTCAGCAGTAACCCTCGCGAGGCTTGGATAGAACAGGTTGAGAATCTCTTCCATCGGATAAAGTTCGTAGTCTAAGTCTATCGAGGAGATGCAGTCGAACTTTGAAATCTCGCTGAGCAAACTTTCGTTCAGTTTCAGCGAAATCGCGTTGATTCCCAACAAGTAGCGATACTTCACATCCTCCGCTTTCAGGTAGCTCAAAAGCTCGCTACAATCTCCTTTGAGCCTTACTATTGCTCTTGCTTCTCCCTTTTTAGCCAGCTCGTCTTTCAGCGGTTCTGAGATCGTCGACGCTGACGTCGGCGGTATTATTAGCAGTAGAATTAATACGGCAACGACGTATTTCAATCTCATAATGATTGTAATCTGCATTATACTGATTATAGCTTTTTTGGGGTTGTGAAAAATATAAAATTATTTTTTAAATTTATAAAGAATGTCGTCGGAAATAAAAAACATAACGCCTCTTTTTTCGTCGTAGAGGACCCTTCTTCCGTTATCTATCGCCGCGTTCACGAGGTCGAAGGCTGAGGTGATTTCAACGACTTTAAAACTCTTCTCGAGGTCGTCGGAGAACGAGGCTCTGCTTATCCACTTCGAGTATTTGCTAAGCACTTTCTGGAACTCTATCTCTTTCAAAACTCCTGGATCCTCTTCGAAAGTGAAGTAATTCGAGATCGCTACAACTCCGAAGGCTATCGAAACCACGAGAGCTATTGCGAAGGGTAAGTAGGACGTAAGCGGTTTTTTGCTTTCCACTTTCTCCACGACGACGTCCTTGACGGTGTTCTCTTTACTCTCGGCAGATACTTTCGTAAGAATTCCTGGCGTAATAACCTCCTTCAAAGATTCTGAGATCGATTTTCCTTTTTTCAGAGTGTAGTTGGCGTAGATCTCGATTTTCGCTCCGACTCCTCTCTTCAGGAAGTCTTCTATCTCGCTTCGCACCTTCTCCACGTCCGAGATCGAGATTTCGAACTCTTCTCTCACGCTTCCTTTGGCACTTCCGCTCTTTTCGAAAAGCCTCGACCTCCAGACTTCATCTCCTCCGCTCACGATTACGAGGTCACCCCGAACTTGGTAGCTCACGTTTACGCCTTCCTGGGTTTTAATGTAGAAAGCCGTCTCAATGGTGTCGGAAACGGGAGGATACAGGTCTCTGTTCTTCAGGACTTCTCCGACGCTCCACATCGGGTTCTCTTTTTCTACGATCATCCAGTGCTCGAATCCAGCTTCGTAGCTGAAGTATGGAACCTCGCGAGTTTTTTTGACGTAGAATGGTTTCGAGTATTCGGTGTAGAACGCGTAAGCGGAAACCGATGAGGCGATGAGAGTGATCAGCAGAATCACTGCAAAATTTCTCTTCAGAAAAGATCTGAACCGGTAAATCGACGAACTCATGCATCTAAATAATTTTGTTCCTATAAAATCGTTTCGATCTCGTTAAGTAGATCGGATAAAGGAAAAGCAACGAGTATGGGGAGAGGACGAACAGAGCGAGGGGCAAGTCCGGGTGGATTTTGTAGAGCGCAACGAGGTTCGCTACGGACATGTAAGCTGGTGTAAAGTGTTCGGACGTTACGCTTCCGTTCGCGATTCTGTAGTATGGCGCCTCTTTCGTGAACTCGACGATATCGAGAGGGTAGTTTGACGAGCTTTCGGGGAGCGTCGCGAAGATAAGAAGAGAGATCGACGAACACAGCAGGAAAAGTGCCACAAACCTCTTCACGCGAAACTCTCTCGCTATTCTGTCTTTCAGGATTTTCGCTCTCTCTTCCCGCCTTTCGATGCCTTCCCGATAATTTAACAGGTTCCTCACCTCGGACGAGATCAGCAGGATCGAAGGGATGAGTATGAACGTCACGTAGAGTATCGTGCTTCCTTTTTTGAACTCGTCGAGAAAGTATCCGAGCTTCGGAATCGCTAAGATCGGCTTTCCGATTACGTCGCCGCCGTTCACGAGGAACTGATCTTCTTCATCTACAGCGTCGCCTTTCGTTCTGAACGCGTCATCTTCGATCTTCACGACTCTGTGGGTTATCAGGACGTTCTCCCTTCCAGAAGGGTCTTTGAACGTTATCACGTCTCCGACTGTGACACTCTCGGGACTTGCTTTTTCAACGATTATGACGTCTCCGGGGTAAAAGAACGGCGTCATGCTACCGCTCAAAACTACGAGGATTCTCAGGTTGCTCGTAGCAACTAAAAACGTCAAGTAAGCGAAAATTACTAAACTTAGCACTAAGATCGCGGTTTTTACCTTCATCTGATCTCCCTTATAATCGTTCTAACTTCGATCGCTATTAACGTTATCCCCGGAATTACCACGGTGAGTAGAAATCCAACAGGCGTTCTGACGAAACTTATTACGTCGTAGAACTTAGGTATCGCGAAAACGACTTTTCCAACGATCTTTTCTCTGCTCACGGGCTTCGGATCGGGATACTTCGAGTTGTCACCCTTCAGAAAAACCTTGTCTCCTTCGACCTTTATCACTCTGTGCGCGAGCTTGATTTCTGAGCCTTCGAAGGGATACTTCGCGATGACGACGTCGCCGACGTCGAACTCGTTCGTCTTCTTTGCCATCACGAGGCTGCCGTCTTCTATCGTGGGGTGCATGCTGTTTCCTCTTAGCACATAGAAGTCGTAACTTGAGAAAACGAACGTTGCGAGCAAGACCGGTATTATCAACAGAAGCGCGACCCTCATGTTCACGAGTCCGGGTTCTTCTTTTCGGGATACACTGTAAAGTCCACGTCGAACGTCACTTTCTTACCCTGCAGGTCGTTGGGAGCGTTTTCGACAAGCTTTACCGTCATGAACACCATGTATTCTTTATTTTCCTTGCAGTGCGGTTTTCCGTTTAGCGCGGGTCTTATGTTTTCTACTCCCGTAATCGAGAGGTCGCAGAGGTCGATGTATCCGTTTCCGTTCACGTCGCTCACGTTGAACCTCTCGTCGAGCAAGTTCCACGAGACGTGGTGCCTTCTGTTCTTCATTACGAACTCCAGCTCTTCTACCTTGAGGAACGACGCGAAGTAGCAGGCGTCACCTCTGAGCCTGAACTTCATCTCGATTTCGTCGGCCGAGTTGCTGCCCCTCGCTTTCTTGAGGTATATCTTTCCTGACGTGCTCCACCCCGGTTTTAAGTCGTCTTCGTAGATGAAAGCCCCTACGCCGTCGTGGTATCTGCATCCGTCGAGGCTTAGCTTTAGGTCGATAAATCCCGCGTGAATTTCCCCGAGGGCTTTCTCAACGTCGGTAAAGTAGCTCAAAGTTCCGTTCGAAAAGAACGCAAGGATTACAAAAATTTTTAAAAAAATTAGAAGTTTTCTCATTGCGCTTCACTGAGTCAGCGTCACGGTAACGTTAAACACGAGCACGTCTCCTTGGAAGTCGTTTCCGGCATCATCGTCCATCGTATACGTCATCGAATACTTCATGTAGTCGTCTCCCAGGAACGAGTCGGCGCCGTCGATTACCGGCGGATCCACCGACAGTGTGACCTGCGAGAGGTCGTAGAGGTCTATGTATCCGTTCGCGTTGAAGTCCTGGATTCCTAAGAGCTGACCGTCGAAAGTCGCCTGAGCGTTACTCACGAGAGTCTTGCTCGGGCCGATTATGAAGTTGTTGTTCTCCCAGTATCCGACCTCAAGATAGAGTATCTTTATCGCCGAAGCGAAGTCGTCTGCTGCAGCCTGGTCGTCGTTCCAGTTCGTGTCGGATTCTGGCCCTGGATTTACGCCGTTGCTGAGGTTCCAATCGTCGTCTTCGTACATCCTGTAGTCGATGGATATGTTGAGCACGCTACCCTCGTTCGACCCGAGGTTGAATACTCTCATGTTCTTCTGCTGGGCATCGTATCCCGGCTTTATTTCTCCGTAGTAGCTGAACACTCCGTCTGCGACGCTCGTGTTCCAGTCGTAAATGTATCCGTCGGCTATGAGTATGTCTATCGTTCCAGCCTGAACGACGTTGTTCTCGCTCGTCTCGGTGTCGCTGAAGTAGGCTAAAGTCCCTCCTGCAATTAGCGTAAGCACTGCCACGCTGAGCAACGCTATGAGCTTTCTCATCATTCACACCTCAAAAAAATATTGGAGATTGGGTTACGTAACTCCCCAGACGTTACCCGGAGCAGGTCCGTCTTCCTGGACAGCGTAGAACGTCTCGGTGAACGTCAGAGTGTCTCCTTGATACTCGTTGTCAGCGTCTTCGTCCATGTGGAACGACTGAACGATCTTGTATGTCCCCGGCTCGAGAGTTCCCAGGAGTATCCAGTAACCCTCAAGCTCAGTCATCGTGTTTGTCGGACCCATGCTGAATACCGGTATGTCGTACTCTCCCGAGCTTTCGTTGTAAGCGAAGACGTAGAGGTCGTAGTAGATTACGTCCGCGAGTGATTCGTCAGCGGTGTTGTTAGTTTCTGACTCTGGGTTCTCGCCCTCGTCAGCGACGAAGTTACTTAGCTGTATGTACACGTCAGCTGGGTTGCCCTCGACCGTCAGAGTCTTATTGACTACCAAATCCCAGCCGGGCTTTATGTCGCTTATTTCCACGACCGCACTCTGGAGCGGGTCTTGGTCGTTGATGACGATGTTCACGACTCCCGCGCCAATTGTGTTGCCGGTGCTCGTCTCAGTGTCGCTGAAATACGCCAGCGTTCCAGCTCCGACGAGCGTCGCCACAATTCCTACTACAAGCAGGCTCAACCAAACTTTCTTCATACTTTCACACCTCGTTTTTTCGATAGGGAATGATAAACTGTGATGTATAAATAATTGTATGAAGTAAAAATAAGAAATTTAGTTTAGTAACGGTGATACTGAACTCTGTTATTGACAAGTGTTTAGCGACCTTTTAAATAGGGTGAGAAAGATAAGCTATGGTGTTGTGAGGTGATTCGAATTAGCATTTTTGAGCTGGCCGAAAAATTACTCGAAAAAGACGAGGGAGTTATTGAAAGCTTCGGGGAGATAAAAGCTGCTGAACTTCTCGAATTTCTCGGTCTCGTTAAAATAAAAGGTAAAAAATACTTCGTAACGGAACTCGGCAAGAGATTCAGAGAACTTTAGGCTTGTAACTCTCAAGAATGTCTTCGTATCGCCTTACGAACTCCAAACCCTTCTCGGTCGACTTGTAGAACGTTTTTCCGTTTACGCTAACCTCTTCTATCAAACTCATGTCTTTCAGCAAACTCAGATACTTGTCGGCTATTTTAAAATTTAAATTCGTCCCGTATACGACTTTCGTTTTTGTTACGGGGTTGTATGCGGCTAATTTCAATATTTCGTATATTATGTCGAATTTGTTTCTCCTACCGGGCATTTCGAACGACCTCAAACAATGTTACTAATTTGCAATTACCTCAAACCAACATTTGTAACAAATAGCATATAAACTTTTCCTTCTCATTTAAAGAATTATCTTGTTATTGTCATGATTATGACTTTTATTTTTAATCATCAGAACTCGATGAACTCCCTCCCGCGTATTCGCATGATGTCGTGCGGCGGGACCGAGGGGATTATGCTCTTGTCGATCGAAAGCGTGTAAACTCTCGAAAGTCCGATGTCTCCGATTTCAGAAGTCTCGAGCTTTAGAACGAGGTCGAAGAAGGAGAAGAAGAAGTCCTCGTAGTTGTATGCGTTGTAGAAGAACAGGTTCGTCCTGAGTTCGTCGCACAGGCTCCAGACGATCCTCAAAACTTCCTTGTAGTCGGGGTGGTAGTATTTCATCAGTCCGAAGCCGAGGTAAACGACAAAAGCGTCTTTTGGAAGCTCCCTTATCAACCTTATCAGAGCTCTGCTTATGCTTTTCCCAGTCTCCTCTCTTATGAACGCGTAAAGGTTGCCGTTGAAGGCGATCTCGTTGAAGCCTATCTTTATGACTTTTATGTTCGCGATGTATTCCGCCAGCTCTCTGTCGAGCTTGGATATCTCTTCTGCGTAAACCTTGTGCTTTCTGCACTCTACGTCGGAGTAGACGACGAAGAACATGTCTCCCTTTTTCCTCCTTATGAATTCGTCAAGAATGACGTGTTTAGCGTAAGGATCGTCGTAGATAAGAGCGGTGGACTTTCCCTGCATCAGCTTCAGAAGTTCGTCGAACTTCACACTAAAAACTTTTTCAGGAACTTTAAAAAGCTTTTCGAATACTTTTAATTCAGTAGTTCTCGCAATACTCCTGCATGAAGGTGCTCGTAGTAGACGCTGGCGGGAGAGGAAACGCGATAGCTCACGCTTTTTCGAGGAGCGAGAAGGTGAAAGAAGTTTTCGTAGCACCTGGAAACGGAGGTAGCTACCTTTTTCCGAAGTGTAAACAAGCTGAGCTGAACGGTAAGAAAATTCCGAGCATAAGGGCTATAGAGGAGATCGTCGCTTTTGCAAAGAAATCTGAAGTCGATCTCGTTTACGTAGGTCCGGAAGAGCCTTTAAGCCTCGGCATCGTCGACAGGCTTGAAGAGGAGGGAATTCCGGCGGTTGGGCCGAAAAAGGACGCTACGATTCTTGAAGCGAGCAAGTGCTGGGCGAAGGACTTCATGAAGAAGATAGGCGTGCCGATCCCCGCATACTGGAACTTCGACGATCCGGATGAAGCGAAGGAGTTCGCCAGGGAATACTATAAGAGCAATCTGGGAAAAAATCTCGTCGTCAAAGCCGACGGACTCGCAGCTGGCAAAGGAGTCTTCGTCTGCGACTCGCTCGAAGAGGTTCTTTTTGCGATAGACGAGATAATGGTCAGAAAGAGGTTCGGAGAAGCTGGAAACAGAATCGAAATCGAAGAGCGACTTTACGGCATCGAAGTGGCATTCACAGCTTTAAGTGATGGGAAGCATGTCGTTCCTTTCGGTCACGCTAAGGATTACAAGCGAGCTTTCGACCCCGGCGATGTGGACGAGATGAGGAAATTCTACATCGGCTACATGAGGAAATACGTAACGAGAGACGAGGCGAAGAAACTCTACGACGAAGGGAAGCTGATAAACCCCAACACCGGTGGAATGGGTGCGGTGTCTCCGCATCCGAAGGTAACTGAGGAGATCGAGGAAAAGATAATGGAACTCGTCGTGGAGCCGATAGTGAAGAAGTTCAAGGAGCTTGAGGGTATCGAGTTCAAAGGAGTTCTGTATCCGGTGATCATGCTCGTCGAGGAGAACGGCGAGTTAATTCCAAAGGTTCTCGAGATAAACGTCAGGGACTGCGATCCGGGAGCGGAGGCTAAACTTCCGAGACTCGAAAGCGATTTAGCGGAAATTTCGCTGGCGCTGATAGAGGGGAGGCTCAACGAGGTAGAAGTGAAGTTTAGCGAAAACTACTGCGTCGCCGTCTGTGCCGTTAGCGGCTTCATGGTCGGTAGGGAGGGGATTAAGCCCGGATATCCCGGAGACCACTACACGAACCAGCCGATAAGGGGCATCGAGAACGTTAAAGACGCTTACGTTTACGCAAACGGAATAGCGAAAAAGAACGGGAGCTTCGAAACGACCGGCGGGAGGGTTTTAACGATCTCTGCCCTCGGAAAGACAGTCGAGGAGGCGAGAGAAAAGGCCTATGGAGAACTCAAAAAGATAAGCTTTCCGGGGATGAGATATAGAAAGACGATAGGTCTCGATGTGCCGGAATGAAGCCCCTCTACAGAATATTTAACCTCTCTTCAGAAGAGGCAGCTGAAGTTCTGGCCACGATAGTGGAAATTCTCAAACAGAGGGCAGACGACGAAAGGGTTGTAAAAATTCTCCGAGAAAGGTTCAGCGGAGACAAGCTGAACTTCGCGGATGCTGACTTTCGGGAGATTGATCGGAATAGGTCTCGCGCTGAACGATAGAGAAGCGGCCGAGAGGATTCTTCTGGACTTCTCGCGCCTCGTAAAAATCCTCGAGAGCGAGGGCAGAGAGAAGCTCGTCAGGGTTATAAGGGAGGAGATACTGGAAGAAGTCGCGAAGGAGGTAGACAAGCTTAAAGATGCGTTTTAACCTCTTTTCAAAGCGGTCACTACGCCGTGACACCTGCAGGCAGTTCCGACGATTAACTTTTCCCTCCCTCTTGCCCACTCGAGCAGCTCCTTTACGTCTTCGCCCTTTATCGCTCCAAGGCCTGGCCTCAAGTAGTGGCTTTTGACTATAAATCCGTCTGGAGCAGCGAACTCGAGTATGCTGAACATGGGGGCTGGTTTTTTGACCTTCGTGACCGGACAAACCTCCGGAGCCGGACACCTCGGGAGGCACACTCCGTCTCTGTTGTAACTGACGACGACGCTTCCTCTACCGGACGAGACGACGACTTTCATAGGTATTCCTGACAGGACCGCGTTTATTCCCTCGAACCACTCCTTTAGCCCGAACTTTTCCACGAGAAGAGATGCGGCAACGTGTATGGGGGCTGTAGGGAAAACGAATTCTGGACTCTCGCTCTCTATGACGTCAAGCAATTCTCTTACGCCGCCTCTGACGAAGCGACCTCCGTGTTTCTCCAGATCTACCTCTCTTCTAACTACGCAGTTCTCGTCGACGTCGATTACCACGAAGTCCCTTCCGTTCTCTATCAACCACTCTACCGCTTCTTTTCCGTATCTTCCTCCGCCGTAAACGACGTCCACGTTACTGATTCTGCGGGACAGTTGAAAACGCTTTTCAAGATTTAGGCTCGCCGAAAAATTTTTATATTTTAGGTTACCCTAAATTTAACGGTGTTAAGTATGTTCGCACAAGCGCTCGTGACGTTTAGGGAATCGTTCGAGGCGCTGGTCCTCGTGGTTTTGATAGTCTCCCTGCTGAGAAGGTCTGGAAGGTCTGAAGACGTGAAGTTCGCCTACGCTGGGACGGTAGCGGCAGTGATACTCGGAACTGTCTTGGGATTTGGCATTTTGAGAATATACGGCGGGTTCGAAGAAAAGGAACTGTTCGAAGCGCTCTCGTCGTTCTTGGCAGTAGCTGTGCTGACGTCGGTGATTTTGTGGATGGCCGGAAAAGACGTGAGAAGTGAGGTGGAAAGTAGAGTGGGTAAAAAGCTGAAGTGGGGAGTGGCTGCGGTAACATTCTTTTTCGTGGTGAGAGAGGTCGTCGAGACTTTGCTGTTTCTGACTCCCTACTTCGTAGATGATCCACGAGACACTGTGCTCGGCGTCGTATCGGGAATTTTGCTCGCTTCGGCACTGAGTTACGCGATTCTGTGGATGGGTCGAGGCGTTAGCGTAAGAAAGCTCTTTTACTACACGTCCGTCCTGCTGGTCTTCGTAGCGAGCGCTCTTATTGGTCAAGGAACTCACGAGCTGGTCGAATACCTTGAGGAGAATGGATACGAAAGCTGGGCGTTCGAAAAAGCGTTCGACCTTGGAATAAGCGAGAGCAGTTTGCTTCACAACGAAAACGTCGTTGGCTCGATTCTGGCAGTTTTTGGATACTCGGTCAGCATGGAGTTCGCCAGAGCGATCGTGCAGTTCGGCTACCTGTTTGCAACTCTTCTTGCCGTCTTGACGAGATACGGAGCTTTGAAAACGAATTCGAGCAAACTGACGGAGGTTTAGAATCTAATGACGACCTTGAAAACCTCTCCATTCGACGCAGTTTCGAACGCTTTAGCTATTTCTTCGAACTTGAATTCGTGAGTTATTAGCTGCTTGACGTCCACTTTCCTCTCTTTCAGAACGTCTATGACTCTCCCGAAAATGTTTGGATACAGCCACACTCCGAGGATTTCGACGTCTTTTCTGACGACGAGCGAGAAATTCAAGCTGCTATCTTGACTATATGCACCGGCGACGGCAATTCTACCGCCCTTCTTAACTATTTTTACGGCCGTGCTTATAGCTTCGGAGCTACCCGAAGCTTCGATTACGACGTCGGCGCTGTCCGACAGCTCGTCAGCGAGCTCCGGAGACATCGCTCTAACGTCGAAGTATTTTTCGGCAATTCGCCTTCTGAACTCGTTCGGCTCAATCAGGACGACTTCTGCTCCTTGCATAGTGGCAAACAGAGACGCGGACAGGCCTATGGGTCCACCGCCTAAGACGACGACTTGCTCCCCAAGAGTCGCTCTCGCTTTTCTGACAGCGTGAAAACCAACGGAGAACGGGTTTATTAAAACGCCAGTCTTTACATCAAGCTCTTCCGGTATCGCGTGTAGCGTCTGCTCTGGCACGACTAATTTTTCCGAAAACCCTCCGTCGGTCGTGACTCCGAGAACTTTGAGTTCGTTGCAGAGGTTGTATCTCCCGGTGAGACAGTATTCGCATCGACCACACCTGATGACGGGCTCCACGACTACGATGTCTCCTTCGGAGAACTGCCTTACGTTGCCTCCGACCTCCTCAACCTCGCCGACGAGCTCTTGCCCCAAGACCATGGGTAGTCTCGCCTTCAGGCGTCCTTTGTAGATCCTGATGTCCGTTCCGGATATGCCAGCGTATCGCATCCTGACGACGACCTCTTCAGGTTTCGGTCGTGGGTCTTCTCTTTCCTCGAATTCGAACTTTTCTAGAGCTTTGAGGACGGCAACTTTCATACACCGTTGTTTTGGAGAGAAAAAATTTATATTTATCGTTGCCGATGTATCTTTGCCCGCAGAACCCGGCGGAACCGAAAAGCATGAGGTTCCGTGGGCATAGCGGGCGCACAGCTCGACTTTCACCTTTTTATAACGATTTAATCGTTTTAATCACAAGAGCAAAAATAATAATCTTTAATTTAAATAATTAAATTAATAGAATTTCGGAAAGTTTTTTATTCATCCGAGCAGTCTTGAAAACATGGTAAAGTCAGTGGTCGTTTCTGGCGTTAGAACGCCGATCGGTAAGTTCGGCGGTTCGCTGAGAGATGTTCCTGCAGTCGAGCTTGGAGCTCTCGTCATAAAGGAGGCTATAAAAAGAGCTGGAATAAAGCCCGAGGACGTTGACGAGGTTATAATGGGTCACGTGGTGACGGCTGGTTGCGGTCAGAACACGGCGAGGCAAGCGGCGTTGAAGGCAGGAATTCCAGACACCGTTCCCGCTTTTCAGATAAACAAAGTTTGCACGTCCGGATTGAAGGCTGTAGCTTTGGCCCACATGATGATTCAGCTGGGCGAAGCCGAAGTCGTCGTAGCCGGCGGAATGGAAAGCATGAGCTCAGCCCCTTACGCTCTGCTCAAAGCGAGGTGGGGTTACAGAATGTTTAACGGAGAACTCGTGGACTTAATGGTTCACGACGGACTCTGGGATCCTATTTACAACCAGCACATGGCCGAAAACACTGAAGATGTGGCTGATGAGTTCGGCGTTTCAAGGGACGAGATGGACGAGTGGGCATACTACAGCCACGTGAAGGCGATAAAGGCTATCGACGAAGGAAAGTTTGCAGAGGAAATAGTGCCGGTTGTGGTAAAGGAAAAGAAAGGCGAAAGAGTCGTTGACACGGACGAGTGTCCGAGGAGAGACTCGAGCTTGGAGAAGATAAAGAGCTTGCTTCCGGTCTTCAGAAAGAACGGTAAAATCACCGCGGGAAACGCTCCGAACACGAGCGACGGAGCTGCTGCGGTCGTGGTTATGAGCGAGGAGAAGGCCAAAGAGCTCGGGGTCGAGCCGAAGCTCGAGATAGTGTCTTACGGACAGGCGTCAAGGGATCCGAAATACATAGCGACTGTCCCAGCTTACGCGGCTGAAAATGCTCTTAAGAAGGCCGAACTTAGTAAGGACGACATCGACCTGTGGGAGATAAACGAAGCTTTTGCAGCGGTAACGCTCATTTCTGGCAAATACTTGCTGAACTTGGACATGGACAGAGTGAACGTTAACGGTGGTGCTGTGGCTCTCGGACATCCGATTGGCGCAACAGGAGCGAGGCTCGTAGTCACTCTTATGCACGAAATGTTGAGGAGAAAGAGTGAATACGGTGTCGTAACGCTCTGCGCCGGAATGGCGCAGGGAGACGCCATAGTTTTCAGGAGATACTGAAGTGGAGGTGTTCTCTCGTGGACTTCTCTTTGAGTGAAGAGCACAAAATGTTGCAGGAAGCCGTTAGAGAGTTTGCCGAAAAGGAGATAATGCCCTACGGAAAAGAATACGACGAGAAGAAGCAGTATCCAATGGAAATTTACAGGAAAGCCGCCAAGCTCGGCTACATCGGAGCGAGCGTTCCGGAGGAATACGACGGGGCTGGGATGGACTGTTTGGCGGAAGCTATAATAAGCATGGAATTTACGAGGGCCGACAGTAGCATAGGCTCGGCTATAGACTTGGCGACTCTTGGCGTTCCGATGGTTTTGAAGTTCGGAACTGAAGAGCAGAAGGAGTTCGTTGCGAAAGTCGTGAGAGGAGAGGGCCCTTCTGCTATAGCCATAACGGAGCCGGACTGCGGGACTGACGTTGCTGCAATGAGAACGAGGGCTGTGAAAGAGGGAGACGAGTGGGTCATAAACGGGACGAAGCAGTTCATTACGAACGGAAGCGTCGGGATTTACACGGTTGTTTTGGCTAAAACCGCTCAGGTGGATCCGCCTCATAGAGGAATTTCCGCTTTTCTCGTGGAGCAGGACAGGGATGGCTATGAGGCGAGACCCATCGAGAAGATGGGGATGAACTGCCACGACACGTGCGAGGTAGCTTTGAAGAACGTTAGAGTTCCGAAAGAAAACCTTATAGGTGAGGAGAACAGAGGGTTCTACCAGCTAATGGCGTTCTTCAACGAGAGCAGAATAAAAATAGCCGCTCTGCACACCGGAATAGCTATCGGGGCTTACGAAAGAGCTCTGCAGTATGCGAAGGAGAGGAAAGCTTTTGGCAAGCCACTGATCGAGCACCAGGCGATTCAGTTCAAACTCGCGGAGATGTTCAAGGACATAGAAGCTGCGAAACTTCTCGTTTTCAAAGCGGCTTGGCTTGTGGACCAAGGAAAGCCGGATCCAGCTTTGAGCTCCGCAGCCAAGCTCTTTGCGAGCGAGATGGCAGTTAAGGTGACTTACGAAGCTGTGCAGATATTCGGTGGCTACGGATACAGCAAGGAATACGACGTCGAACGATATTACAGGGACGCGAGAGTCGGAACGATCTACGAAGGGACGAGCGAGGCCCAGAAGATCGTCATCGCGAGGAGGATTATGGGTAAAATCAAGGTCTGAGGTGGTGGAGATGAAGGTCGAGGACGTTAAGGTTGTTGGTGTGCTCGGAGCCGGAACGATGGGGAGTGGAATAGCTCAAGTTTGTGCGATGGCGGGATTTGAAGTGGTTTTGAGAGACATCGAGGAGAGATTCCTCGAGAGGGGGATGGAGAACATAAAGAAGAGCCTTTCCAAGTTCGTCGAGAAGGGTAAGATAAGCGAGGACGACATGAAAGCGACGCTCGAAAGGATCAAGACGACGACTAAGCTCGAAGACTTTGAAAACGTTGACGTCGTGATAGAAGCCATTATCGAAGACATGGAGGCGAAGAAGTCCGTTTTCAGAGAGTTGAACGACATCGTGAAGAGAGAAGACGCCATCTTTGCTTCGAACACCTCTACTTTGAGCATAACCGAGATGGCGGCTGTGACGAGAAAGCCGGAGAACTTCGTCGGAATACACTTCATGAACCCGGTTCCGCTAATGAAGGGCGTCGAAATAGTCAGAGGTCTGCTTACGAGCGAAGAGACCGTTCAGTTCGCCTGTGAATTCGTTAAAAAGCTCGGAAAGGAGCCGGTCGTTTGCAAAGATTCGCCGGGGTTCATCTCCAACAGAATTCTGATGCCCTGGATAAACGAGGGAATCTGGGTGCTTTACGAGGGGATAGCAACGAAAGAAGAAATAGACCGGGGAATGAGGTTGTTCACGAACGTCCCGATGGGTCCGCTGGAGCTGGCAGACCTGATAGGGCTGGACATAGTGTTGGCCGCAATAGAGACTCTTCACAGAGAACTTGGAGACAAATACAAGCCCTGTCCGTTGCTCAAGCAGATGGTTAGAGCCGGATTGCTCGGAAGAAAGACCGGGAGAGGTTTCTACGACTACACGAAGAAGTAAATTTTTCCTTCTTTTTTGTCTGACAGCTGGAATTAACTTAAGTCTGGTAACTGCGTCAGCTAAATGGGTTTTAAAGAGACGTTATCGAAGAACTTAGAGAACAATTCAGTCAATGGTTTGCTTTAGCGTTTTCTAACGCGGGAAAGTTACGATCTTGGCGGTTTACCTAGGGGCGGTTGGTCGGGCGATGTTATCTGTTTCGCAAAAAATTTAAAATATTTCACAAGTGGGAATCAAAATTATGGGAATCGTGATTCCCAGAATGGAGGTGCACGAAGTCAATAAAAAAGGATGGGTGCTCATCTACGGTAGGAGGAAGGTCGGTAAAACGTTTTTAGTCAGAAATTTCGTAGATTATACGCATTACTTTTTTGTAGAACGAGCTGGACCGATTTTAATGGAAGCAGACGGCTTTAAAAGTTTGAGCTACGAAACCTTCAAAACTCTGATTTACGAGCTGCTGAAAGATGAAAAGAATATCGTAGTTGTGGACGAATTTCAGAGGCTGCCCGAAGACTTTCTGGATTTACTGCACTTTACGAAAGATAGGAGAGCGAAGCTGATCCTTCTCGGGTCGAGTGTGAGGGTTTTGAAAAGCATTCTGTCGGCGAGGAGTCCGATCTTGGGTCTGATTAGGCCGATCAAACTTGAGTTGGTAAAGCCGTCCGACATGCTGAAAGTGTTCAGCGACGTCGAAGAGCTCGTGTTTTTGCGAGATCCTTGGCTCGTTCAGTTCTATGATGGGGAT
>CAYXDX010000013.1:0-29826 GCA_964463865.1 uncultured archaeon
ATCATCAACCGTCTGTATTTCCGCACGGTTAAGGTGAGGGTTGCAAAGAGAGCTGAGACAGACGCAATAATTACGGGTAATAAGTATCCAGCGTTGCTACTTAAACCGGCAAGTATCCCCGCAGATGCTAAAATTACACTTGCTTTCTGTTCGATCTCCCGTTTATCATCCATACTTTCTTCAAATACCCTCCACGAAACATCGAGCATAAGATCTTCGACGCTCATGAATCTCGAATTAAGTCCAGACTTTAAAATCCTGCTCTGCAAGCCACTCGACTCAGTGGAAGAGAGAATCAAGAACGCTCAACTGATTGAAGAAAGAGAAGGGGAGATTGAGTAGGAGGTGAGAATTTAGTGGGGGAAGAAAAACCCAAAAAAATAGAGTTGCCGCAAGCTGAGGAGTCGGCGTTTGTGGATGTGGAAAAAGCAGCAAAAATTGAAAGCCGTGACTTAAAAGAGATTAAAAAGAAGTGAAGTGATTATGCAGCTCATCGCCGCCAGAAACGTCATGTTCCCCCACGAATACCATTTTGCTGAGGCGGAAACTAACTGTCTATTGTGCTTCTCGCCCATTCCCAAAGTTGATATCATGACCAGCTTAAGTTTCTTAACATCATTGAAATGCTTTTCAAATGCATCCCATGACTCAAGAATGCCAAGCTCTTTGTATTTCCGAGTTTTCAGTGAGACAACACAAAATGTGGCCGACAACCAAATTAACAATACCCCTGCTACAGCCAGCAATGAGTTAAGTATTTCCCAAGCATTTGCAATGAATCCAAGTAATACGCCATTCGCCGTAAGCAATATGGATACTTTTGTCTCAATCTCCCGCTTGTCACTCCATAGGTCTGAAAATCTCCTCCAAGCAAGATCAAGCATTACATCTTCCACTGAATTCATGACCGTACTTTCCTCATTCGACTTTAAATAAAATTTAGGAGTCGATAGGATGTTTATCCCCATCCCGCTTACAAAACCCCGGAAGTGGATGAATATCCGGGTGAGATACATAGAGCGTAGATGGTTCGATGATTTTGGACAGTTTTTTACATACGCGTTAAAAAACGCCGTGATTGACGAAATAGTTGACGAAGAAGAGCTCGTCTGGAGAATCGTTAAGTCATTGCGAGAGGAGGAGATTCACCCAGACAGTATCGACGACATAAAAGAGTACATAATGCAGGTTTACGGCATAGCTGAAGAATACATCGATCTGATTTTGCAGAAAGTAAAGTACGAACTTGAAATATACGAAAAAGAGCTGTACGAAGCTGAAAAAGAAGAGCGGAAGGTCGACAGAGAAACTTTCAGAAAAATTATGCTCGACGTTCAGAAAATGTATTTTGAGCTGAATTACGACAGGAAAACGATAGTTAAGGAGATCGCGCTTACTTATGGATTGCCCGAGGATGAGGCTAATGAGGTTGTTGGCTGGGTTGAGAGCTACATTTTTAGTTGAATTATTCGATAAGAAGAATAGTCGCTTAAATACCCTTATTCGATTTAGCGAATACAGTGGTGTGTTATTTAGTATTTCTTTATATAAATATAACTGGTGGGATAAATGAAGAAAAGAACGAGTGTTTACATTGACGCTGAGTTGCTCGAGTTTGCGAAGAAAGAAAAGCTAAATCTTTCCAAATTGTTAGAAGAGGCTATAAAATCGGTCAAAAACGGAAATAAAGCGTCAGAGCGGGTGACTTGTAATCACCAGGTCCCGGGTTCAAATCCCGGCGGCGGCTTAGCAAAGTCTAAGAATTTTAATTTTAACTTATGTACAAAGATCGACATCATCGTATGAATTAATATGGCAAACCTCTCCTAACTGCTCCTGAAGGTTTTTTGAGAAAGAAACCCAAGAAGAGAGAAACTACAGCCATAACAGAAGCAAACATAAATGCCTCGTCGTAACCGCCCAAAACGTCAAAGATGATTGAGCCGCTCAGAGGGCCCAGCAGCGCCGCTGCTGCGACCGCCGTAAACACCAGTCCGTAGTTAGCTCCGAGATTCGCTTTTCCAAAGTATTCGGCGACCAGCGCCGGGAAAAGGGAGAGGTTGGCTCCGTACATTATTCCAGCGAGGGCGATGAGAACGAACAGGGCAGTGTTTCCGGAATAGGGAATTAGAAACATGAAGACAGCCTGAGACGCGAAAACCAGAAGCATTGTTCTTTCTATTCCCAACTTTCTCGAGAGCAGGTATATTCCGGGTCTTCCGAAGGCGTTGCTGACCCCAAAGACGCTTGACGTGAGGGCTGCCAGATAGGGGCCTATTCCCCGGAGCTCAGCGTAGGCTGCTATGTGGCTGAGAACTATGAAGCCGATGGAGATCATCAGGCAGAAGTTCATCCAGAGGATGTAGAACTGCCTGGTTCTGATGACGTCCCGGGGCCCCATCTCCATGTTTGTTGTTTGAGTCACTTTGTCAGCCAGAATCTGCACTCCATCGGGGTTTCTCAGGATGAGGGAGGGCAGAACTGTCAGCAGCAGGAGAAGAAGGCCTACGTAAAAGAATGCTCCACTGATTCCCACGCGGTCGATCAGGTACCTCTCCAGCGGGGCGAAGATTAAAGCGCTCATACCGAAGCCCATGACGACGATGCCGACAGCAAACTCCTGCTTTTCAGGAAACCACTTCACGGCAACCGGGCTGCTTACCGAATACGCAAGGCCACAACCAAGCCCGGTGATTAAGCCGTAGGTGGCGTAAAGCCATAGAGGTGTCGGGATCGAGTCGACCAGGGAGGCGAGAATGAATCCCAAACCTACCAACGCTCCACCGACTACCGCCACCTTTCTTGGCCCGTATTTGTCCTGTAAGTGCCCAGCTAAGGGCATTACGAGGGCGAACGTGACGTAATAGACGGTAAAAACGAGAGTTACATCAGTAGCGCTCCAGTTGAATTCGAGCATGAGGGGGGCGAACGAAAACGCTCCAGGAGGTTATTATCCCCAGACCCAGCATCATTGTAAAGCCAGCGATAAGGATTACATATCGGTTCATTAAGTATATTTATATGCAAAAAGATATAGATAAATATTTTTCTGAAAGTTTTCTGTGGGCTCGATGAGTCTTCGTGAATCGTTTGGATGGCCTCAGCCCGTATGGGCGTCATCACGTTCTCAGCGGCGGATTAGCTCATCATCGGCTGAGATACATAATCAGTGTCTGCACTTTAAAGCTTAGCGAGGTAAAAGTTATATTTAAGTCGTCGAAAATAAAAAACATGGAGTGTCTCGAAGCTATTTTCACGAGAGTTTCCATAAGGAGGTTCAAAAAAGACCCGATAAGCGACGAAATTATAATCAAGATTCTCGAAGCCGGAAACGCTGCTCCCTCAGCTGGAAACCTGCAGGCGAGAGACTTTATAGTCGTTAAAGACGAAGAGACCAAGCTGAAACTCGCGATCGCGAGCTTGAGGCAGAGTTTCATAGCTGAAGCTCCGGTGGTCATCGTCGTGTGCGCGAACTACCCGAGGAGCATGCAGGTTTACGGGGAGAGAGGAAAGCTCTACGCGGAGCAAGATGCTACTGCTGCTGTTGAAAACATACTGCTCGCAGCACACTGCATGGGCCTCGGAGCGGTGTGGGTAGGAGCTTTCAACGAAGAAAGGGTGTCGGAAATTCTCGGAATACCGAGCTACGCGAGACCGATGGCAATAATACCGATAGGCTATCCAGCCGAAAGCCCCAAACCGAGGAGAAGGCTGAAGATAGAGGAGATAACCCACTGGGAAAGATGGTAATCGCACTCCTGACCGATTTCGGGGACTTTTACCCCGGAGTGATGAAGGCCGTTATAAGAAGGATTACCTGCGCGGAGGTAATCGATATCACGCACAGCGTCACGCCTCAAGACGTTTTCGAAGGTGCTTTTCTGCTCTACCACTCTTACAGGTTCTTCCCTCCAGGAGCAGTCTTCGTGTCGGTAGTTGACCCCGGCGTCGGAGGAGAGAGGAGAGCTCTCGCCATCAAAACCAAGAACTACTGGTTCATCGCTCCAGACAACGGCATCGCCTATCCTTCAGCGGCAGAGGACGGAATAGAAAAGATGCTGTCCCTCGACGAAAAGAGGCTTTCGAAATTCTCGGGCGAGCTCTCTTCGACGTTTCACGGAAGGGACGTTTTTGCACCGGCTTCCGCGCTTGCAGTGGAAGGAAGAATAGAGGAGTTCGGAGAAGAGGTCGACGAAATTAAAAAGCTCGAACTGTTCGAAGTCGAAGTTGGAGATACGATAAAATGCAGAGTAGCTTACATCGACAGATTCGGCAACCTCGTCACGAACGTTAGGAAAGAGGTCGTGGAAGAGCTGAAACCGAAAGGGTTTTACCTTAACGGAACGAAAATTCTGTTCGTAGAAAAATACGAAGATGTGGGAGTCGGGGAGCCTTTAGCCCTGATAGGTAGCTTCAACACGCTCGAAATCAGCGTTAGAGAAGGTAACGCGGCAAAATTCTTTGGAGTGGGTAGAGAAATCGAGTTAGGGTGGTATCGATGATAAACGACAGAACCCTCGCCAAGCTCGCGGAGGCCATGAACAAACACATCCCGAGGAGCAGGAGGAGTTTGAGACAGCTCCTTGAGATGGACGACCCGAGCTACTTAGCGAAAGACGGGAACGAATACTACATCGAAAAGTCGGAACTTGAATTCATCGCGAAGAACGTTGACGAAATGTTCTGGGACAGGTTCCAGATCCCGATAATCCTCGAAATGACGAGCATAGGAAACGAATACGTGATATTTGTGAGAGACAAACTCCACGCGGAATTCATAAGCAGGACTTTTGGAATCGACAGATTTACGAAAAACGGACTCATGCTTTACTCCTACGAAATGCAAAAGGTTAGGAAAAAGTTAAGGACAGCGACGCAGGTATTTTTCAGGGTGTAGCGTTATGGACCTGAACGACCTTTACTGCGCGAGGTGTGGATCGGAGTTCGACATCAAAGTCAGGAGGACGACCGGATACACCGGGGTGCTCCACATACCCAACCTCTACTGTCCGTTCTGCGGAAGCAGGAGGTTGATGAAAAAGCAGGGGATTTTCTTCTTCGTGAGGGAGGAGGAAAGGTGGAAAGGTTAGAGGAATACCTCGAAACGATCTACGACATTCAGAAGGAAAAGAAAAGGCTCGTGAAGACGACCGAAATAGCTGAAAAGCTGAAAGTTAAGCCCGCAAGCGTGACGGAGATGATCAGCAAGCTGAGTAAAGAAGGCTACGTAGACTACCAGCCATACAAAGGCGTGACGCTGACGAAGAAAGGTGAGGAGATAGCCAAGAAGATTAAAGGCTACCACCTCGTGTTCGAAAAATTTTTCAGAGATTTCATAGGTCTCGACGAAAAGGTTGCGCACGAGATTAGTTGCAAAATAGAGCACGTGGTCAGCGACGAGGTGGTAGAGAGAATCTGCTCTTTCATATCGAACAGCTGTTCCGTCTGCGAGGAGTGTAACTACGAAGTTCTGCCGATAAGTGAGGCGAAAGACGGGAGATACACCGTGATCGTCGCTCCGAAGTACCTCGAAAGCGCGGGCATTAAAGCCGGAAAAGATGTCGAGGTGAAGTCAGGAGTAATACGGGTAAACAACGAAGAGCTCAGCGTAAGTGAAGACGTTAAAAGGAAAATCCTCGTCGTTAAAGCTCAATAGCGCCGTTGTTTACGGCTATCCCGGAAGCGAGGGAAATTGCTGAAAGTCCGGAATTTTTGCAAACTTCAATAGCAGAATCGAGTATTGCAGCCTTGGACACTACGAGCGGTATTCCGGCACGAACGCACTTCAGCGCGATTCCTTTCGATATTCTTCCAGAGAGGACGAGAAAAGTTTTCGAGAAATCTTCGCCGTTTTTAAAAGCCTTGCCAATCGCCTTGTCCACCGCGTTGTGCCTTCCGACGTCGTAGGAAACGTGAACATCATCGCCTACGACCGCGGCTATGTGATACGCTCTCGTCCTTTTGTAGACGTCGGTATCTATAATCTCCAGCGCTTTGACGACCTCGTCGAACTTGAATCGCTTACTCGGGAAAACCTTTCCGACTTCTTCCTCGACGTATATTCCGATGCATCCGGAAGAGTTTATCATCGTAAACGCTTCTCTGACGTTGTCTATCACACCTACATCCCCTTCGACGTAAACCTTCGGATTATCGCTCAACGCCTCGCTTATGGCAAACCCGAGCAGCAACTCTTCCAAGTCGTTCGGTGAACACATCAACCTTAAAACTCTCCCTCCGGCTATTACTTTGAGCTCGATCTCCTTCCCGAGTTCGAGAGTCTCGCCTACCTTTACAATGTTCACGAAAAACTGTTAAAGCTATCGGAAAGATTACACTTTCGGATGAAAGTCGTGAACCTGAGGCTCGAAGACGAAATAGTCAAAAAGCTGGACGAAATTTCCTCGAAGTTCCTGATTTCGAGGAGCGAGTTGATCAGGCAGGCGATCGTCATGTATCTGTCGGTCCTCGAAAACATAGGGTTCTACTTCAAACCGTCGGTAATCGTCCCGAAATTCGACGTCTACGAGGAGAGAAACACGCTGTCGATCGACATAGGGAACTTTTCGACCCTTTCCGTTTTAAACCTAAGTTACGCCGGAATAGGAGAACTCGACGGAGACGGGTTGAAAGCTGACGTGGGCGTAGTCGCGAAAATTCTTGCAAAGCAGACCATGGTAGAGTGCTACTCCAGATTTATCGTGCCGATAGCAGCGCTGCTTTCAACAGGAAACAACGTAGAATACAGTGTTAGAATTCTAAAAGAACTCAGAGACCTGTTCGACTTCAGAGTTATCCTCACGAGTGTCGAAAGCACGATTAAAACGCGCGAGACGTTCATATCGCTGACGATTCTCGGAATAAGAGACCTGAAGGTCAAGAACGTTCCGAAAAGAGGTGACAAAATTTTCCTTTACGGAGAGGTGTTGAGCGGGGAGGAGCTCCTGAAAAAGGATGGAGTTGATCCAAAACTCGTTAAGAAGCTGTCCGACCTCGTTAAAGAGGGTAAAGCAAGCTCGATTTTTCCGGTAAAAAGCGACGGGATCCTGTCAGCATGCAACCTGGCTGCGGCACTCGCAGGGGGCAAGCTCGTGGTGAGGACGGTCGAAAACAAGGGGTGTCCGGCCACGGCGGTTATAGTAACGGCCGAAGAGATGCCGCTCTCAGGAGGGATCGAGATTGGAGAGATAGTTTAACTTTTCAGCGTTCGCAAGCCTGTGAGCCTCTCGTATCGGAATCGGAAGTTTGTAATTTCTTATAGTCATTTTCACGACTTCCAGCGCGGTTCTCGGTGTGATAAGGTTGCCCGGCGATACGAATATCGGATTGCACCTCGCACACGGTTTATACGCGTAACCGATGTGTTCTCCGTTCCTGATCTCGCTGCTTTCTCCACTTCTCTTTGGCTCGTCGAAACTTCCGTAGAGGGGTTTTTTCGTAACGCCTATGGAAGGATTTTCGAGCTCAACCCCCACGTAAGTGGCGAGCCCGCACCTCCTCGGGTGCGCTATTCCGCTTCCGTCAACGATTATCACCGTCCTTTCCCTCAAAACTTTTCTCACAGCTTCGATGGCCGAGTCTCCTTCCCTGAACATTAGAAACGTCGGGATGTATGGGAAGTCGACCTCTCTAACGTCAACGCCACTCTCCTTAAGCCTCAGATCAGGAAAAGAGAGCAAGACAGCCGCTGAAACCACGAACTCTTTGTCGCCAACTTTAAAAAACGCTTGATCGACTCCGATAACGAACTTAATCTCGTCAATCCTTATCGCGTCCCTTAGCACGACTTTTTCGGCAATCTTTTTTTGAAGTTCGACCAGCTCACTCAACTTCCCATCTTGCCGCGAGAAACGTCGGACCTCTGACATCTATCTTTCCTCCGGTAGAAGCTATGTAGTTTCTCAACTTTTCGTCTATTTCGAGATTTATGTCAGCCAAAGACTCCACGACTCTGACTCTCACTTCCCCGCTTTCCCTTCTGATGACGCCTTCCTCAACCTTTCTCGCAGCAAGGTGCGAGAATGCGTCGACGTACCTTATTCCCGTAGTTACACCGTTTTCAAAGTGTTCTCTCCACTCCTCGCTTCTCGGAATCCCGTACACGCTTCCGTTGAAAACCACGATTTCGTTAAACGCCGCAGGACCGCACAGCTTAACATTCTCCCTCTCAAAGACCCAGACTTTGATTCTTGCCCCGAGAAAGTCTCCGTCGTAAACCAAAAACTCGCACGGACCGACTTCGTCTTTGTGCTCTTCGAAAGCCTTGGCGATTTTCTTGGCAATTTCGAAACCGGCAGGGGTGAACGGAGTGTTCTTCACTTTTATTCTTGAAGCTATTTCCACGTCCGAAAGCTTGAGAGAGTCGTAGATCTGCGGATAAACGAGCTTTCTAACGTCTTCGTATCCGTAAAGAACCATCGCCAACCTTTCCACGCCCATTCCAAGGTTCAAAACCGGGACGTCTATGTCGTAATTCGCGAGGGCGACGGGAGAGTATACGCCGAACGTCGCGACCTCTATCCACTCGCCTTTAGCTGGGTGATACACGTAGACCTCCGTCTGAGTTCCCGGAATGTAGTATTTGCTCTTTTTCTCGTCCTCTCTAAACTTTATCCTCTCGAACCCGAACTGGTTCAACAAAGCCTCCGCTATCGCCATACCGTCGTCGACGCTCACATCCTCGTCGGCGTAAACGCAGCTTGCGGAGAAGTAAGTATACAGCCTCTTAGCATCTTCTCCCTGCTCCCTCCTGAAGCACCTGTCTATGCTGAACAGCTTGATCGGTAAGGGATGTTTGTCGATTATAGCTCCAAGCGTTATGAACCACCCAGTAGTCATGTGACTCCTCAACGTCAACGAACTCGGCACGGGCGTCAGCTCTTTGAACTCCGGAAAGATTTCGTCCAAAATTTTCACAGCTACGCTATCGTCGACGTCGAGAACTGTAGAAAGCTTGTAAACCAGTTCATCTCCTCCGAACGCGCCTTTTTTATACAGGTGAAACACTTTTCTGAGCTCTTCCACGTCGAAGTCTCCGACGATCTCCTTTATCTTCTCTATCTTTTCGTTCGAAATACCCACGTTAGGTCTCGGAAGGCCAGCAAGGTAGTAACATCTATCGAGAACTGCCAGAGCTTCCTTTCCAAACTGCTTTTTCACGTGAACGTCTTCGACGATGACGGGATTTATGACCTCGTCGAACCCGAGAGAGATGTAAGCTTTCCTCAGCTTCTCTATCACCTCGAAAACGGGGTGAGGTCTTCCGACGGAGACTTTATTC
Source organism: uncultured archaeon (assembly GCA_964463865.1). Taxonomy (GTDB): domain Archaea; phylum Halobacteriota; class Archaeoglobi; order Archaeoglobales; family Archaeoglobaceae; genus Ferroglobus. The sequence goes on from CAYXDX010000013.1 coordinate 9,281, forward strand.
CTCGGAAACCTGTCGTTTATTTTTTTATCCCCTATAATTTCTGTTCCGCTTTTCCAAGCCTTTTCGAAGTCTTCCTCTCCTTTCCTCTTCCAAACGACTGGATCGAACTTCATTCCGCTCTCTCCAACTGCTCTTCAACTTTCTTCGCAAAAGACAGCAGGATCGACTCGGCGAAGTAGTTACCCATTACCTGCAAGCCTACGGGTAATCCCTTTACTTCCATCGCCGGTATGGAGAGAGCGGGAATTCCGGCGAGGTTCGCAGGAACGGTGTTAACGTCCGCCATGTACATCGTTACGGGGTCTTTGATTTCCCCGATTTTAAACGCTACGTCTGGCATCGTCGGAGAGATCAGGACGTCGAACTTTTCGAAAGCCCTTTTGAAGTCGTTGATTATGAGCGTCCTAACCTTAAGAGCTTTCAAGTAATACTTTCCGTAGTATCCGGCCGAGAGTGCGAAGCTACCCATCATAATTCTCCTCTTGACCTCCTCGCCAAAGCCCTCCGCTCTAACCTTGGAGAAGAACTTGCTCCAGCTGTCGAGCTGTTCGAGTGTGTATCCGTATCTCACCCCATCGTACCTCGCGAGGTTGGAAGAGGCTTCGCTCATGGCTATGACGTAGTAAGCCGGAAGAGAGTATTTCAGCGATGGGAGACTGACCTCCTTTACGTAGGCGAACTTGCTGATTTTTTCGACGAGCTCTTCGAACTCGGCTTTGACGTCTTCCTTTGCATCCATCTCCTTCACCACGCCGACCCTGAATTCTTTATCAACACGCTGGAATTCGAACTCTCTGCCGGCGTTCGTTGAATCTCTTGGATCCCTTCCGGCAATGACCTCAAGGAGTGTCGCAAGGTCGTCGACGCTTGACGCCATTGGACCTATCTGCTCGAGGCTGTTCGCATACGGAATCAAACCGAATCTCGACACGAGTCCGTAGGTCGGTTTGAGTCCGTAAACACCGGTAAAGCTCGCCGGACACCTTATACTTCCACCGGTATCGCTTCCGAGCGACAATACGGTCTCGTCGCCGGATATAGACGATGCGCTACCTCCACTGCTCCCCCCAGCCACTCTGCTCTCGTCTCTCGGATTTTTCACCACGCCGAAGAATGATGTCTCAGTGGTCGTCCCCATGGCAAACTCGTCCATGTTGGTCTTGCCGATTATCACGGCACCTTCGCTCTTCAGCCTCTCCACGACGTGAGCGTCGAAGGGCGGAACGTAATCTTGGAGCATCTTAGACGCGCAAGTCGTTCGTATGCCTTCGGTAGATATGTTGTCCTTGACCGCCACGGGTATTCCGGCGAGCTTCCCCGACAACTTGCCTTTATCGTATTCCTCCGCAAGCTTGAGAGCGAGCTCGTCCGTTATCGTGATGAACGAGTTGTATCTGTTTTTCTTTACCCTCTTTAACAGATCTTCGAAACAGGAAACGGCTCCTTCGCTTTCGAGCCTTTCCCTCCACTCCGAAATCGTTATCATTCGACCACCTTCGGCCCTTTAAAGTATCCTTCCTCCTTGTGTTTCGCGTTCATGAGCACGAGCTCTCTCGGAAGACTTTCCTTTGGGACGTCTTTCCTGAAAACGTTTTTGAGGGGCAAAACGTGGTAAGTCGGAGGGACATCAGGATCTATCTCGTCGAGCCTGTCGAATAGTTCGAGTATTTTTTCAAAGTCCTTCGCGAACTTATCGATCTCGTCTTCCCTGAGTGCTATTTTCGCGAGATTCGCCACGTGAAGAACGATGTCTCTTGATACCATCCTTTCAAAACTAACGAGTTCTGTTTAAAAAAGTTCAGTATCGGGGAGTTAGAAAAAATTATATTCCTGATGAATATCTCAAAGTTATGAATCGCGCGATTCCAATTCTCGCCTTAGCTTCACTCGTCCTTTTCATAGCCGGAAGTTACATTGGATTGTTGATACTTCCGGAATCTCCAGAGCCGATACTAAAAAACAACTACCGCATAATTTTCTTCCACATACCCGCAGCCGCAAACTCGTTCTTAGCATTCACAGTTACGCTCGTTACCGGAATAGCGTATCTGAAAACTCGCGATTTTAAATTCGACGTCATCGCCTCGAGCTCTGCCCTTGTAGGGTTCTTCTACATAACTGCCGCCCTAATAAGCGGGAGCATCTGGGCGAACAGAGCGTGGGGAGCATACTGGAACTGGGATCCGAGAGAGACGACCGTTCTGATACTCTGGTTCGTTTACGCAGCTTACTTCGCATTGAGGTCGTCGATAGAGACTCCGGACGACAGAGCGAGAGTTTCGTCGATATACTCGATTTTCGCCTACGTCACGGTTCCGCTCAGCTACCTCTCAACGAGGCTGTGGTTCTCGCTCCATCCAACAACTGCAGAAATCCAGCTGAACATCGCGATCCCGCTCGTGCTCAACATCCTGTCTTTCACGCTACTCTACGTCGTCATCGCGTTCCTGAACTACAAGATAGAATACATGAAGGAGGTGATGTAGGTGGACGACTTCACGGCAGTTTTTCTTGCAGCGAGCCTCGTTATGCTGACGATTTTCGTCCTCGTCCTATACACGTATTCGAAGCTGAAAAGACTCGAAAAAATGTTAAAATAGCGTTCAGACTTCGTAGAATTCACCAGGTCTTAGAATTACGACTTCGACGTTCAAACCTTTCTTTTTAACAGCCTCTTTAAAATCTTCGGGGTTCTTCTCTATAACAGGGAACGTGCCGTAGTGCATCGGTATAGCGACTTTCGGCTTAACGAGTTCGACGGATTTCGCAGCTCCGTCTATCCCCATCGTGTACCAGTCACCGATCGGAACGAGCATAACGTCCGGTTTGTGCAACTCGCCTATCAGCTGCATGTCAAGGAACACGTCGGTATCTCCACAGTGGTAAACCTTCACGCCGTCAACGTTGACGATGACGCCGGCTGGGTCTCCCGCGGAGATTATCTCCCCGTTCTCCTCCACGTCTGCCGAGTGAACGGCCTTCACCATCGTCACTTCTACACCGTTTACCTTCGCCGTTCCGCCTATGTTCATTCCCACTGCTTCCACACCTTTTTTGGCGAGTATCCTCGAAAGTTCGTGGATGCAAACGACGGGAACATCGTTGTTCTTCGCTATTTCCACCGCATCGCCTAAGTGATCTCCGTGTCCGTGGGTCACTACAACGAGGTCGACTTTCAGGTCTCCCACCTTAACGGGGCTTTTCGGATTCCCCGTTATAAACGGATCGATTACGACGCTCTTGCTACCCTCTATCAGAAAGGCCGCGTGTCCGAGCCAGCGCACTTTCACCATGCCTACCACCCCACTCTTAAATTTCCTCGATCTGTTAAGAAATTTTTTCTTTCACGACTCTTAACACGAACTCAGCTAGTCTGACCGCGTCTTCTTTCGAGTTCATTATCGTGTTCGTCCACCTGACCTCGCAGGGTATTTCGTTCTCGAACTCTCTATCCGTCTCGTGAACTATGAGAACGTCAAGAAATTCTTCGTAAACGTCGTAAACACCCTTGGGGGACACTTCGAAACCTTTAGCTCTCATAAACTTCGCCGCAGGGCCGCTTACCGGACTTCTGCCGATTATCGGGGAGATGGCAATTACAGGCTTATTCTTCAACAACTTTCGGATTCCTTTCAGCTCTATAATCGGTAGTATGCTCGTTATCGGGTTGCTCGGTCCAATCAATACAGCCTCGCAATTTTCAAGCTCTTTCACAACTTCTCTCGTCGGTTCAGCGCTCTCAATTCCCTTGAAGTATACGTCGTAAACTTCCGGCTCACCTCTGTGCTTTATCCAGAATTCCTGAAAGTGCAGATCCCCCTTGTCGGTCAAAATTCTCGTTTCTACCTCGTCTTCGCTCATAGGTAAAACCCTGTTCTTGATTCCGAAACTTTCGGCTATCCTCAGCGTGGCTTCGGTGAGGGATAAGCCTTTTCTGAGCAGTTCGCTTCTGGCTATGTGCGTTGCCCGGTCCAAATCCCCGATCGCGAGAACTTCATCGAATCCGAGCCTTTTCAACTGCTCGTGCGTCCTGAAAGTGTCGCCCTTTATCCCCCACCACTTCTCGTCGTCGATGACTTCGGACAGAGCGTAGATCACCGAATCTATGTCTGGACAGACCCTGTTTCCCGACACCCACACGTCTTCGGCCGTGTTAACGACCACGCTGAAGTCACAGACTTCTTTAAGACCTCTCAGCAACTTCGGGGTTCCCGTTCCGCCAGACAAAACGACGAGCATCTTTTTCAATCGAGTCGTGTTTTGCGGATAAGCTTTGCCTTACTCTATCGAAAGGTTGAGGACTATCTCGGCTATGTCCTCCGAATACCCCACTATCCTTGAAAGACCGTCCGAGATCGTCTTCCTTAGAATTATTTCCTCAGCTTCTCCGACAATCTCCAAGTTCTTCAATTCGTCCTTGATCCCCTTAGAGATCTCAAAGACCTCTTCTGCGAGTCTTTCGTCCCGCTTGAAGAACGAATTTACAGACATCTTAAAAACGCTTCTCGTTTTCTCCGAGACATCGTAGAGCTCGCACGACTTTTCCGCTTCAAGCATGCTCTCAGCCATAACGAACAGGTGATCCGCGACTCTTTCTACGCTCTTCATAACTATTCTGTATCCGAGAATTTCCCTTGGCTTCAGGTTTAGCAGGCTCGCAACGTCCTGATACATTGCCGCCATCTTCAGCTGCCTGAGGAGGAGGAAGTATAGTTTGTCCACCTCCTTCTCCCTGTCAACCACGCTCTCGCAAATACTCCTGTCGAATTTTTTCATGCACTTCGAAACGTCCGCGTGCATGCTGGTCGTAATGGAAGCCATTTTCTCCAAGAGTTCGTCTGGTCTGAACCTTCTCTCGCTGTGGAAGATCTCGATTCTCAGCTCGTTGACGTAGTCCTCTATGACCTCAGCTCCGATGAGCATGGAAGTCGCGTCGAAAACGGCTTTCCTGTTTTCCGGAGTAACCTTAACCCTTATGCTTGTGTATCCAGCGAGGTAGTGAGAAATTATCTTCCTAACGAGCGATTCCGCGTTTTTTGTTTCCTCGATGTAAGCCTCCTTTTCCGAAGACGTCACCAAAGACGGAGTTATCCTCAGCGAATCCTTTCCTATTTCGAGATAAACTACGTCGCCGGCTTTTATCCCGTTCCTCTCGAGCCAGTCCTTCGGCAAAGTGATTATGTAGCTGCTTCCACTTACGAACACCTTTCTCGGAACTACGCCCATAGGATATCCTTGGCCTCATCTATATTTATCTATTTTCGTCTATATGAATCTATGCAATAGCTATTTACTATCTAAAAAATATATATGGCCTTCCCGAGACTGTCGATCATGAAAAAAGCCTTGGTGATCGCACTTCTGTTTAGCGCAATCCTGCTCGGTTGCGCGCAGGAGAAAACGGAGAAAGGCATTTCAGGAGAGGTAAAAGTAGCGGGGAGCAGCACGGTCTATCCCATAACTACCGCAATGGCTGAAGAGTTCAGCAAGGTCTATCCAGACGTCGTCGTGTCTGTTCAGTCCACGGGAACCGGAGGTGGTTTCAAGAACTTCTTCATTCCCGGTTACGTGGACATAAACGACGCGAGCAGACCCATAAAGCCGGAAGAACTTGAAGCTGCTAAGAAAAACGGAGTTGAGCCAATAGAGTTTCTCGTAGGCTACGACGCGCTTTCGATAATAGTCAATCCAGAGAATGACTGGATAGACTGCCTGAGTTACGAGGAGTTAAAAAAGATATGGGGACCTAATGCGACTGGAAAAATTACGAAGTGGAGCGACGTAAACTCGAGCTGGCCGGATGAAGAGATGCACCTCTACGGTCCGACCTCTGCTTCAGGAACCTTCGACTTCTTCACGGAGCACGTTATAGGAGAGAGCGGAGCTCACAGAAAAGACTACCACGGAACCGAAGAGGACAACACGATAATTCAGGCCGTGGCGAGAGACAAATACGCGATGGGCTACTTAGGACTCGCTTACTATCTCGAAAACAAGGACAAGGTCAAAGCTGTAAAAATAAAGGATCCGAAAACAGGTGTCTGCGTTGCTCCGAGCATAGAGACGGCGAGAAGCGGAAAATATCCGCTCACGAGACCTCTCTTCATCTACGTTAACAAGGAGTCCCTGAAAAAGCCCGCGGTCAGGGAGTTCGTAAAGTTCTACTTGGAAAACCTTGACAGCGGAATCGTCGAAGAAATAGGATACGTTCCAGTGAACAAGGAGATAAAAGAGGAGAACCTCAAGAAATTCTACCAGGCGTTAAAGGAACTTGGCATCGAAGAGTGAAAATCAATTAATTTTTTATTCGGAGAGTCGCAAGATGCCTATGGTGAGGGTAAAGGAGGAGATTATAAAGATCCTCCTGCTGTCCTGCGCTCTCGTCACGATACTCGTAACGCTTGGAATCGTCGCGTCCCTGATTTTCGAAACGATCGACTTCTTCAAGAACGTTTCGCCGATAGAGTTCTTCTTCGGAACCGAGTGGAGTCCGACGATAAAACCATACAGCTTCGGAGTTCTGCCACTCGTCGCCGGAACCCTGATGATAACGTTCGGAGCCGCTCTAATTTCGATACCTTCCGGACTTCTTGCCGCGATCTACTTGAGCGAATACGCGAGCGAAAGAACCAGAGCAATACTCAAGCCAGCCTTAGAGGTTCTCGCCGGAATACCTACCGTCGTATACGGATTCTTCGCGTTCGTTTACATAACGCCAGTGCTCAAAAAGTTCTTCCCTGAAATAAGCGTTTACAACGCTCTCAGCGCCTCAATAGTCGTAGGAATCATGATCATACCGATAGTCGCGAGTATAAGCGAGGACGCTTTAAGAGCAGTTCCGCGCTCACTGAGAGAGGCCGGATTCGCTCTCGGAGCGAGCAAAGTTAGAGTTATATGGAGCGTAGTCGTTCCCTCGGCTTTATCCGGAATAGTCTCAAGCTTCATACTCGGAATATCGAGGGCGATAGGAGAAACCATGGCGGTAACGATCGCTGCTGGCAGAGTCCCGAGGCTCGTAAACCTGCTCAACCCGAACGACTGGCTAAAGCCGATAGAGACGATGACGGCTGCGATGGTGGAAATAGGACTCAGCGACGTTTCCGGAGAGAGCGTCGCTTACAAAAGCCTCTTCGCGATAGGATTTACGCTCTTCATAATGACGTTCGTCCTCAACGCCGTGAGCAATTACATAAAGATGAAGTTCAGGGAGGTGTATAGATGAGCGCAAAGGACAGGATCTTCATGATCGTCTGCCTCTTAGCCACGGTTTTCGGCATACTCGTTCTCTCGGCGCTGATAGTCTACACGTTTTACGAAGCGTTAGGGTGGCTCGACGTCCAGTTTCTAACCTCTCCGCCTTCGAGGTTCCCCGAAAAAGCCGGAATATACCCTGCCCTCGTCGGCTCGGTATACATGATAGCTCTGGTAGGTCTCTTCGTATTGCCGCTCGGAGTCGGAGCGGCGCTATACTTGGAGGAATACGCGAGGAGAAATACGCTGACGAGGTTCATCGAGATAAACATATCCAACTTGGCAGCGGTTCCTTCGATAGTTTACGGTCTTCTCGGCATAGGTCTCTTCGTCGCCACTTTCAAGCTTAAACCCGGAACGGTTCTCGTCGGGGCGCTTACCCTGACCCTCCTCGTCGTCCCCATAGTAATAGTCACGTCACAGGAGGCTTTAAGAGCGGTTCCGCGCTCTCTGAGAGAGGCAAGTTACGCGCTCGGAGCGACGAAGTGGCAGACGATTAAAGACGTCGTTTTACCTCAGGCGTTCCCCGGAATACTCACCGGGGTCATACTCGCCCTTTCGCGAGCGATAGGAGAGACCGCTCCTCTCATAATGATCGGCATGGCGACGACGATTTTCACGCCGCCAAAGGACATCTTCAGCCCGTCGACCGCGATGCCGCTCCAGATATTCATGTGGACTGATCTCCCCCAGAGAGAATTTTTGCACGGCGTAGCTCCGGCGGGAGTCATAGTTCTGCTCGGCGTGATGCTCTCGATGAACGCCCTCGCGATTTACCTGAGAAACAGGTTCTACAAGAAGCTTAGGGGGTGAGATAGTTGGAGGTTTTCGACGTTAGGCACCTCAGCGTTTACTACGGAGATAAGGTCGGTATAAAGGACGTGAACATAAAGATTTACAAAAACAAGGTAACGGCGATAATCGGTCCGAGCGGGTGCGGAAAGTCGACGTTCTTACGATCGCTCAACAGGTTGATAGAGCTCGTAGACAACGTTAGAGTGGAGGGAGAAGTCCTCTTTGAAGGAAAAAACATCTACGACCCAGACGTGGATCCGGTAGAGTTGAGACGGAGAATCGGAATGGTCTTTCAGCACCCGAACCCGTTCCCCAAGAGCATATTCGACAACGTCGCCTTCGGGCCGAGAATTCACGGCATAAAAGACAAGCGGAGACTGGAAGAGATAGTCGAGGACGCTCTGAAAAAAGCTGCGCTCTGGGACGAGGTAAAAGACAGGCTTCACGAGTCCGCTCTGAGGTTGAGCGGCGGACAGCAGCAGAGATTATGCATAGCGAGGGCGATAGCTACCAACCCCGAGGTCATACTGTTCGACGAGCCGACAGCTTCTTTAGATCCGATAGCCTCGACGAGGATAGAAGACCTGATCGTCGAGCTGAAAGACAGCTACACAGTCGTCGTCGTTACACACAACATTCAGCAGGCCGCGAGAATCAGCGACTACGTCGCCTTCTTCTGGATGGGCAGACTCGTGGAATACGGAAAGACGGAAGAAGTGTTCGAAAACCCGCAAAACGAACTGACGGAGAAGTATCTAACGGGAAGGATAGGATGAACGTTCTCTTCATTTGCGTCGAAAACACGTGCAGGAGCGTGATGGCCGAAGCGATATTCAACTCCTTAGCTAAGAAGAGCCGAGCTAAAAGCGTCGGAATTTTAAAAGGGAGAGAAATAGATGGCAGAGTCTTAAAGCTCCTGAGAAGTAAGGGGTATAAAGTCGCCAAAAAAGAGCCGGAGAGCTTAGAGGAAGTTAGTCTGGATGAGTTCGACTTGATAGTTACCGTCTGTGAGGAGAGTTCCTGCGTCAGCATACCAGGGAGGGTTATAAGCTGGTCGATAGAGGATCCGAAAGGCAAGGGGGAAGAAGCTTACGAAAAAGTTTTGAAAATTTTGGAAGATAAAGTTAAACGGCTCCTGGAGGAGATCGAAAATGAAGATACTTGAGGAGAGGCTTCACAAAATAAAAGAAGAGCTCGTGGAAATGCACGTAATATCCAAGCAGGCGGTAGAGCTGTGTCTCGACGATAAGAGCCTGACGAGGGTTTCCGACATCGAGAGGAGAGCTGACGTCATGAACACAGACATCGACGATAACTGCCTCGTCGCCGTCGCGTTGTATCAGCCGGTGGCAAGAGACCTCAGGTTCATCGCGAGCGTAATGAGGATGTCGACGAACTACGAGAGAATAACCGACCTCGCAGAAAAGATAGCCAAGCTCGAAAACAAAGACGTTTCAAAGCTTAGAGAAATGCAGGAAGTGGTCTTGGAGATGTTCGACGTCGTCTACGATGCGCTCGTTAACGAGAACATAGAAGGGCTCAAGGAGAGGCTCGTAGAGAGAGACGACGTCATCGACAAGCTGAATAAAAAGATTCTCGAAGAAAGCATGGACAAAAAGGTCAAAGAGGCAATAGACACGATAATAGCGGCGAAGCACTTCGAGAGGATAGGAGACATACTGAGCAAGAACGGTTCGAGAATAATATACATAAAAGAGGGCAAGAGGGTCTGGATAAAGTAATCAGACCACCCAGTTTTTAACTTTCAGCTTTTTACCGGTCGCGCGGTAGAAGAGAACTTTAAAGAACGCCGTTATGCACAGCATCACCCACAGAGGAGAGTAAAAGAAGAAGTATATGGGCAGAAGCTTGTATTCTATTCTGTAATCGACCTTTTTCGAAAACGTCAAAATTATCCCGGCCCAGATCAGAAAAGACGTTAAAATGGCTATTAGGTTTTTGATCACGTGTATCTCGAAAATCGCGAGCATGACGAACGACAGAAACTTGTGGGGGACGAACAGCAAGAGGGGGAGAAGGAAGTACAGAGCCTTCAGGATTAAGCTGTCCGGTAAAGCTAAGCTAACCGCTATGCCAACGGCAGCCGGATACGAGAGAAAGAGGTAGGGGATCAGAACCTTCGGCTTCCTCAAAATCTTACCGATGTGCTCGATGAAGACCTCGGCACCGCCGATGCTCCACCTCTCCCTCTGAGCGAGCCAGTCTTTAAAGTTTGACGGCGCTTTCGTTATCGCTCTCCCACCCACCCCGATTTTGTAGCCGCTCAAACTGAGCCTCACGCCGAGGTCTGTGTCCTCGTTGATCCTCCTCCTGAACCCTCCCAGCTTTTCCAGAACTTCTCTTTTAACGATGAAAGCTGCGCCGTTGACGGTCAAACACGCTTCCAGCCTTGACGCGAGTTTCGTCGCTAACAGCATGTTCAGATAATCGATGCCGACGAGCTTCTCGACGAGCGTCGTAGAATTTACGACTTTCTCTACCTCCAGCGCGTCGTATCGCTCGTAGCAGCCGATTTCCACAAGCTTCGTATCTGAATCCAAGAACAACACGTAGTCTCCGCTAACGAGTTCAAGAGCGTCGTTCAGAGCTTTCCACTTCCCCCTCCTCTTTTCGCTCAACGTCGCTTTCAATTCGTATTTCCTGATTATCTCCTTCAACCTTTCGTTTGGCTCGTCCGCAGCGATAATAACCTCGAATCCCATGTCCAAGAGCTTTCTCACGTTCTCCTCTACGAACCCGTGATCCCTGTAAGCTACGAGCACCGCCGAGACCGATTTCTTACTTCCTCCTTGAATCGCCGACCCCCCGAGAGTTGTGGTGAGTGGCGATAAATTTATTTTTTGAAAAACAAACCAACTTTTCTTGTGATCGAAGTCGCGCTAAGAAAGGCTGGAATCGAGGAGCTAAACGAACTTCAAAAAGAAGCTTACAGGGTAATCAAGGAAGGCAAAAACCTGCTGATAGTAGCACCAACCGGAAGCGGAAAGACGGAAGCTGCTCTAATTCCGATACTCGAAGAGATCTATGATAAAAACTACGAAGGTATTGCGCTGATATACGTAACACCACTCAGAGCGCTTAACAGAGACCTGCTAAGAAGAATAAGCGTTATCTGTGAGGAGCTCGGTCTCACCGTAGCAGTCAGGCACGGAGATACGAGCAAAAGCGAGAGAGAAAGGCAGTCGAAAAAACCGCCTCAAATACTGATAACCACTCCCGAAACTTTCCAAATACTCTTTCTGGGACGATATCTGAGAAAGGCGCTCTCTAACGTTAAATTCGTCGTCGTTGACGAAGTTCACGAGCTGGCAGAGAGCGAGAGGGGTGTTCAACTGACGGTCGCGCTGGAAAGGTTGAGAGAATACTCGAAATTCCAGTTAATAGCACTCTCGGCTACCGTCGGTGACGTGGAAAAGGTTAAGAAATTTTTGAAGTGCGACGGAGCTCTCGTTTCTTCTCTGAAAAAAGAATACGTGTTCAGGATAGTAAAACCCGAGGTCAAAGAGGAGGATAGGGAGCTCGCAAGAGAGCTACTCGTAGAAGAAATTTTCGCGGCAGAACTGAGGTGCATGAAGGAAATAATAGAGAAATACGGTTCCGCCCTTATTTTCGTCAACACGAGGCAGACAGCAGAGTTTCTGGCCTCGAAGCTTAAAAAACTGATACCCATCGAGGTCCACCACGGTTCTCTTTCGAAAGAAGTCAGAATAGAGAACGAGAGGAGGTTCTTGAGGAGAGAGGTGAAGGCTCTCGTATGCACATCCTCGATGGAGCTCGGCATAGACATCGGTCACGTCAACGTCGTAATACAATACAACAGCCCGAGAGAGGTCGTTAGGCTGATCCAGAGAGCCGGAAGGAGCGGTCACAGGATAGACCGAATCAGCGTTTGCTACATAATCTCGAGCAGTTTCGACGAAATTCTCGAGTCCGCAGCAATAGTGAGCGGAGCCATATCCGGAGAGCTCGAAGAGGTTAGAATACACGAAAACAGCCTCGACGTTTTAGCAAATCAAATAGCGGGAATAGTGCTCGAAAAAAGAAGTATAGACCCGAAATTCATTTACTCGTTGATAAAGAGGTCTTATCCGTTTAGAAACCTTAGCGAGGAAGAGTTTTACGAGGTTCTCAATTTTCTCGACAGCATAAACGTCGTGAGGTTCGACGGAGACCTCGTGCGCTCGACGAAAAAGACGAGAGTTTACTTCTACGAGAACATATCGATGATACCGGACGAAAAGCACTATCCGGTCAGAGACGTCGTAAGCGGGAAAGTTATCGGTGTGCTCGACGAGAAGTTCCTTCAAACGTTTTCAGGAGAGCTTTTCACGATGAAAGGAGACGTCTGGAGAGTTTTAAGCGTTGACGATGAAGTGAAAGTCGCCCCCGCAACCTCGGAAGCGAGCGTCCCGAGTTGGGTCGGAGAAGAGATTCCTGTCCCCTTTGAAGTCGCCGACAGGGTGGGCATAATAAGAAAGCTCGCACTCGCGAGAGGCGAACGTTATCTCGTGGAGAAGTTCAACATGAACGAGGAAGCCGCGAAGCTCGTCTTGGAAGTTCTGAGAAAGCACGCGGAAAAGTTTGCTGTGCCGGGAGGGAGCGAAGTAGTAGTAGAAGGAGAAAAGGAAGTTGTCGTGAACGCGTGTCTCGGTCACAGAGTCAACGAAGTTCTCGGAAGAGTTCTCGCTCTGCTCCTGTCGGCGAGAAGCGGAAGAAACGTTTCCATAGAGTTCGATCCGTACAGAATCAAGCTGTATCCAGCAAGCAGCGAAGATCTGATAAGAATACTCGAAGAGCTCTCCGTTCTAAGCTTCGAGCAGTTCAGAGAGCTCGTCGTTAGAGCGATAAGCGAAACCAAACTTTTCCAGTGGAAGTTCGTAAACGTCGCGAGAAAAATGGGTTACCTGAGTAAAGAAGTGGAGACGAGCAGAATAAACGTCCAGAACCTCGTCAGAAAACTCGCGAACACGCCGGTGTTTAAAGAGGCTGTCAGAGAGATGTTCACCGAAAGGCTCGACGTTAAGAGAGCGCACGATTTCGTGAGAAACATAAACAGATACGAAATACACATCTACAGCGAGAGGACGCCCATAGGTGAGGCCAATCAGGGATTAAGCTTCGACATAATTTCCGGAAACAGAGAAGAGGCGATACTCGACCACTTCATTCGGAGGCTCGAAGACGAAGATGTGGTGATCTACTGTGTCAACTGCTCTATGAAGATGAGGAAAAAGCTCGCACTACTGAACGAAAAAGTCTGTCCGAGGTGTAAGGGGTCGATGATAGCGGTGTTCAGTGGAAGGCGAGACCCAAACGAGTTCAAAAAAGAAGAACTCTACAGAATGGCAGAACTTTACAGAGTTCACGGAAAAAGAGCCGCTTACGCTCTGTGCACCTACGGTATTGGAGTAGACACGGCCGCGAGGGTCTTGTCCGGATTTTACCCGGACGAGAGAGAGTTCTTCAAAAAGCTGCTCGAAACGGAAAAGAACTATATACGGACGAGAAAGTTCTGGGACCTATGAAGAGGGAAGGATTGATCCTGTTGCTGATCGCTCTCGCTTCATCGCTGCTGCTTTATTTGTCCACGCGGTGAGAGAATGGAAGAGCGGCTGAAAGAGATTAAGGAGTGGTTCGAAGACCTGATAGACGACGAAACAGCCGAGCTCCTCGCGAGATACTCGACAGGAGAGAGAGTCGAATTTAAAATATCGGACGCGAAGAACAAGCCGGGAAAAGTAGTTTTTAGAGGGGTCGTCGAGAGGGTCGAGTCCAAGGTCGCGAAAAACGGGAAGACGTTTTTCAGAGTTCTCGTAAAAGACGACACGGACTACGCTTACGTTTACCTGTGGGACGAGGCCGCAGAAGTTGTTTCCTCCGGGGATTTATCTGAAGGCGACGAGGTGAGGTTTTCGGCTATAAACAAGAACGGCTTCTTCACCGTAAACAGCGGCGAGGACGTGGAAATAGTGAAGAAGAGGAGCGACGAATTCGAGGGTTACGTCATTTCGACTGGCGAGTTCACGGCCATATTTTCCGGCAGGTTGATCAGGCTCAGGGGGACTATAGACGCTAAAAGAGGTAGCTACGTCAGGGTCAAAGTGTCGGAAGGGCGTATATCGAGCTGGGAGGTCGTAAAAGAGGACGTTTTCGAGCCGATAGAGAGAGTCATCCCGGGAAGGTTCGTAAACGTGAGAGGATTCGTCATCGGCATCGGAGAAAAAGAGGATAGGTGGGCTGAAATCACAATAAGCGATAAGAAAGACCGGATAGACATCGTCCTGTGGGACAGGTGGACGAAGATCTACGACGAGGCTGACGTGGGAGACGTGGTAGAGATATACAACGCCTACGCCAAAACTGACGGATTCACCAAACTCCACTGCGGATATAACAGCTACGTCGTTCTCGAAAAAATTTATTAACTAGCCACTTTTCGAGATTTATGAGAAAACTTCTCGCACTGATTATTCTGGCCGCAATTGTGACGAGGTTTTACGCTCTAACCGACAGGCCAATGGACCACGACGAGAGTATTCACGCTTATCTGAGCTACGTGTTCATGAAAAGCGGATATTATAGGTACGATCCAGCTTTTCACGGACCTTTTATCTACATAACGACGGGATTTCTCTTCAAGCTTTTCGGCGATTCCGAACTCGTTGCAAGATCCCTTGTAGCGATTTTCTCGATATTCGGCATATACGTAGCGTATCTGTTTAGGAGGTTCATCGGCAATTCCTGGGTAATTCTCGCAGCGGTTTTGCTGTTCTCTCCATCGATACTCTACTACTCCCGATACTTCAGAAACGACATAATCGTTATCGCATCATTCTTGGCAGCCGTTTATTTTTACTTCAGATACTCGGAGAGTCGGAAGCTTAAATACGCGGCAATTTCTTCGCTCTTTTTGGCTATAATGATTTGCTCGAAGGAGAACGGTTTCATATACCTCGGCACTCTCCTTTCGTTCATCCTCCTGAAGAGAAAATTCGTTTTCTGGCGAGACGTCGATTTTAAAGCTATAATCGTATCTCTCGCCGTATTCATGGCCGTAGTAACGTTCTACTACACGGCAGCGTTTACCGACTACTACGGAGTCGTAAGAGCGTTCACGGTATCGATCGAGCACTGGGTCGAAATGCACGAGAAAAAAGATCACTGGAAGCCGATTTACTATTACGCAGTAATTCTCGCCAAATACGAATTCTTCGTTCTCGGGCTGTTCTTCGCTTCAGTTAGCGATTTCGTAGAGAGAATTAGAAAGAAGCTCACGAACGACATCGAGCTTTTCGCGGCGTACTGGCTGTTCACGTCTTTTTTAGCCTACCACGTTTTGAGCCACAAAGTCCCCTGGCTGACGGTCCACCTCGTATTGCCGATGGCGTTCTTTTCGTCAATATACTCTTCAAAACTCGTCTTTTCCGAAGATAAGCTCAAAAAAGTAGTTACGCTCGCGATTTTCACCGTCAACGTGGCTTTAGCGTTCTACGTAACGTTCGTGGACTACAACAACACGGACCACGACCTCATATACATACAAGTTCAGCCCTCGGCAGTAGAGCTGGCCAAGAGGATTCAGGAGTTCAACGGTAGTCTGTTAGTTTACGAGCCATCCAACGACTACTGGCCGCTGCCCTGGTATCTAAGACACGACAGCATCCCGTTTTCAAGCAGATTTTACGAAGGTTACGACGTCGTCGTTACTTCGGAAAGGGCAATAGGC
The DNA here is from genome assembly GCA_964463865.1 of uncultured archaeon. Taxonomy (GTDB): domain Archaea; phylum Halobacteriota; class Archaeoglobi; order Archaeoglobales; family Archaeoglobaceae; genus Ferroglobus. The sequence continues at coordinate 25,074 of CAYXDX010000013.1, forward strand.
GACGTTATAACCAAGGGCTACATGGTCGAAGGAAGGTATGAAATCAGACCGGGATACTACATGGTCTGGCTACAAAAAAGTGAAAGCTGAGAAAATTACATCAAACCGAGAGCCTGAAGCTCTTCGGATATTTTTTCCACTGCCCTCTGCGCGTCTTCAGGCTTCTTTCCACCGGTGATGACCATTTTTCCGGAACCGAAGATTAAAACTACAACTCTTGGATCCTTAAGCCTGTAAACGAGTCCTGGAAACTGCTCGGGTTCGTATTCTATGTTTTCGAGCCCGAGTCCGACGGCTATCGCGTTCAGGTTTAGGTCCACTCCAAGGTCTGCCGAGGCGACGATGTTCTGAACTTTCACTTCCGGCTCGTCGTAAACGTCTATGCCGAGCGACTTGATTATCTTTACGACCTGCTTCACCGCTCTCCTCGCATCTTCGACGCTCTTGGATCCAGTGCAGACAACCTTGCCACTTCTGAAAACGAGAGCCGCAGCCTTAGGATCTTTCGTCCTCAAAACGAGCCCGGGAAACTGCTTCGGTTTATACTCGGCATCTTTAATTTCCCTCGCAATCTTGTTCAGGTCGATGTTCTCGCCGATTTGCGTCGAAGCCACAACATTTTCGATTTTTATTTTGTAATCTTTCATGCTTACCCCCAATCAAAAGCTTTTTAAATAATATATATACCTTGCCCCACACTGTCGAGGTTTTCTCCCAACTCGGTCGAAGTTCGTGAGTTTCGTTTCATCTGCCAAGCTCGTTTTCGCGTTCTGCCCTTTAGCTATGGATTGCCCAACGCCGCGTTTTTCCGTAACCAAAACGTTTGAAAGCACATTTCGATTCCCGATCTCGATCGACTCTGGAAAGCGTGTCGATCGTAAAGCCGAAAGCAGCGTTTCCCGACCTTCACTCCAACGAGCCTGAAAAAGTTTTTAGCCTTAAAGAGAGTAAATATAGATTGGGTCATCATCTTGCCAATCTCACTTGTTGTCCTGGAACCACTTGACGAGCGTCTCGAACTGTTTGTGCGTGTTCACCTCGTTCGTGTCCATCGGACTCTTGAAGAAGAATCCGAGCTCTTTGATAACTCCGCTCATACCCTTCTTCTTCGCGAACAGGAGGAACCTCGCTATGTCTATTACGAGCGGCGCAGCCACTATCGCGTCTATCGCGTCCCATATGAAGTAGAACTTCATCAGCTTTCCGAGGAACCCCTTGAAGTGTATGAAGTCGAAGGCTGTCTTGTTGTCGGCAAGCGACGGGAAGTATTCGATCTGCGTTATGCTGAACGGCGAATATCCGAATATCTTCTCGAGAACCTTGTCTTTGCTGACGACCTTGCTCTCCTTGTTCTCCTTGAAGCTCAGAACGAGTCCGTCGAGGTCTCCGAGTATGTTGTAGCTCATCCACCCAACTACCTCAAGGTTCCTGTACGCGAACATTGGCGCAAGCGTGGTCTTCACGAGCGTTTCTCCAGTCTTTCCGTCGTTGCCAGCGTGCGGAACTTTCTTCTCTATCGCCAGCTCTTTTAGAGCTGGGATGTTCGTTCCGACGCTCGGCGTGAAGTTGCCGTAAGGTAAGCCGTTCACGAGTGCTGCGTAAGCGTAGAGCATGCTCGCGGTAGCGTATTCCTTGACGTCGTCTTCGATCATCTTTTCGAACCCGTCGAGAGACCCGTGGAACTTTTCGTTGTAGTTTATAACTGGCTCGGTCGATGCCGTGTTTATCACCACCGTCTCGTCGTCTGCGAACTCCTTCATGTCTTTCTTAAGCGCGTCCACGATTTCTCCGAGAGTTTTGTTCTCGTCCTCAAGAGTTTCAAGCTTTCCTAAAGCTCTCACACCCTCTCCACAGTTGAGAGCCGTTCCTTTCTTGGCCACTATCTTTTCCAGGTCGTCTCTGACTTTCTCAAGTATTTCCCTGTCGAAGTGCCTGTTTATCTCCCAATGCTCCACGAGGGCTTCGTAAGCATTCTTCTTCGGTCGTATTTCGTGTCCGCCGAACTCTATTTTGAGAGGAGCGTATTTGTCTAGGCCTTCAAACGGAGGTAGTTCCGATACGAGGCCGGTTTTATCGACGATACCCTTCTCTATCGCCTTTGATCCTGCCATCGCAGTCGTCGAAACAATACCATAAGCACCTATCAGCCAGATCTTCATAATCGTCACCCCTGCAAAATTTTTCAAAATCTGCAGGCAAAAAAATTATGAGTAACTGGAGTTAAAAATCTTTCTGTGTCCAGCTGGCTGAGGAAGTATTTGAGAGAATCGAAAGACGAAAAAGAATTTTATCTGAGCTTTGAATTTTTAGATGAACTGCTGAGAAGACTCGGAGAAGTTATGGCCGAGTTCTACAAAGGTAATTACAGTTCTGGAATGGACAAACTCTCGGAGCTCGGAGAGGAGATATACTCCTTTTATAAATCGTTAATCAACGAAGATAAGAACGTTAAAAGTTAAATTTAAATACCCGCGAATTAAAATAAAATTATGGATGAAATCGCAAGAAAATTCGCCGAACACATTGCTGGCGACATAGTTCTTTCGGAAAATCCCGGAAACTGCATAAAGAAGTGGAGGAACATTTTTGGTATTTCGCAGAGAGAACTTGCCGAAAAACTCGGAATAACCGCTTCGGTAATAAGCGACTACGAAAGCGACAGAAGGAAGTCTCCGGGAGTCGGTTTCATCAAAAGGCTCGTCACCACGATGATAGAAATAGACAAAGAGAGAGGCTGGAGGACTTTGAACAAATATAAAGACCTTCTTGGCGTTAAAATCGACGCGATAATTGACATAGACGAATACTCAAGGAGCGTTTCGTCTGAAGAGATCGCCGAAGCTGTAGACGGTGAGCTCGTTTTAAGCTTCGGAAGGCACGCAAACGGATACACGGTCGTGGACAGCATAAAGGCGATACTTACGATGAGTTCTTACGACTTCTACAGACTTTTTGGACTTACGAGCGAGAGAGCTCTCGTATTCACGGGCGTAACGACCGGCAGGTCTCCGATGGTGGCAATAAAGGTAGGAAACCTGAAGCCGTCGATAGTGATTCTGCAAGGAATAAACAGCAACAGGCTCGACGAAATCGCGAGAAAAATTGCGGAGATAGAAAAAATAGACACGATTCTGACGGAAATGCCGGTCAGTCTGATAGTTAACAGGCTTAAAAGTCTCGGAGGTGCGTAAATGGTCGGTATCGTATCTTACGGAACTTACATTCCGAGATACAGAATTAAAGTTGAAGAGATCGCAAGAATATGGGGGGAGAATGCCGATTCCATTAAATCAGGTCTCGGAGTTTTAGAAAAAAGCGTTCCAGAAATAGACGAAGACACGACCACCATATCCGTGGAAGCGTCGAGAGAAGCTTTAAAGAGGTCTAAAGTAGATCCGGAGGAGATCGGAGCTGTTTTCGTCGGGTCTGAGAGTCATCCATATGCAGTAAAGCCCACAGCAACGATAGTTGGCGAAGCACTCGGAGTTAACAGGTTCTTCCACGCCGCGGATTTAGAGTTCGCGTGTAAAGCCGGAACTGCGGGGATACAGATTTGCTTGGCGATGGTAAAAGCTGGAATGATCAAATTCGGTCTCGCCATAGGAGCGGACACGAGTCAGAGCTCTCCAGGAGACGCCTTAGAATACTCAGCCGCCGCTGGAGGTGCCGCGTTTATTATAGGAAATGACAATACGATAGCCGAAATCAAGGATACGCTGAGCTTCACAACCGACACGCCGGACTTCTGGAGGAGAGAGGGTATGCCGTATCCGAGTCACGGAGGCAGGTTTACCGGCGAGCCAGCTTACTTCAGACACGTTTACACGGCCGCGAAGACGATAATGGAGAGAAACGACCTCAGACCGGAAGATTTCACGTATGCAGTTTTCCACATGCCGAACGGAAAGTTTCCGATCAGAGTGGCGAGGATGCTCGGATTCAGCATGGATCAGATAGAACAAGGGCTCGTCGTCAGAAAAATCGGAAACACATATTCTGGTTCGTCGTTAATAGGATTCTGCGCAGTTCTGGACGAGGCGAAACCGGGAGACAGAATACTCCTCACTTCATTCGGCAGCGGTGCGGGAAGCGACGCTTTCGTAATTGAAGTTACCGAGAACATCGAGAGCTACCCGAGGTCTCCAAAAGTGTGGGAAAAGATCGAGAGAGCCGAATACGTCGATTACGGAATTTACGCGAAGTTGAGAAGGAAAATAAGGATGGTGTGAGCATGAGGAAGGTTGCGATAATAGGAGTCGGCCAGAGCAGGTTCGGAGAGTTGTGGGAAAAGAGCTTCAGAGACCTCGTCATAGAAGCCGGAATCGAAGCTCTCGAAGACGCGAACATAAGCGGGGAAGAGATAGAAGCGATATACGTGGGTAACATGAGTGGAGGCAGATACCTCGCTCAAGAGCACATAGGAGCGCTGATAGCTGATTACTCCGGACTCGCAGACCTCGGGATCCCATCTGTGAGAGTCGAAGCGGCGGACGCGAGCGGCGGCGTCGCGTTCAGGGAAGCTTACCTTGCGATAGCCTCCGGGTTATACGATGTCGTCATAGCCGCGGGAGCTGAGAAGGTGACCGACGTCGGCTCAGAGCTCGCCATGGATATTCTCTCGTCTTCGGCAGACAGAGAGTGGGAAGGCTTCGTCGGAGCCACCCTTCCGGCGCTCTACGCCCTGATCGCGAGAGTGCACATGAAGGAGTTCGGAACAACCGAAGAGGACATGGCCCTCGTCAGCGTTAAAAAT
>CAYXDX010000014.1:0-29245 GCA_964463865.1 uncultured archaeon
CGAAGGCTATGTCGTTAGCTAAGACGTCGAGCATTTCGACCTCCTCTCTGTCGAGTTCGTGAACGGAGTTGAGGTAAGCGACGAGGACACCCTTGAGTTCACCATCGGTGATCATGGGAAATGCAGCTTTCCTCCTTCCGCAGCTTTCACACGTTTTTATTACAGGCTTCATCTTCTGCATTACCTCGTGAACTATTCCGCACTCCTCTTTGAACGCTCCGCAGGACTTGACGAGCTGCCAGTCCTCTTCTTTCAGCCACACGTTCACGGCTGGAAAGAACTTTGCCATCTCCAAGCAGGCTTTCTCAAGAAGCTCGTCTTTGCTCTTCGAGTGCATGATGACCTTGCTGACGCAGTTTATCGTCCTCAGAAGACCTTCGAGCGTGACGACCTCCGTTACGTCTCTTACCGATATCACTCCGGCGTTTTTGTTGAAAATCGGCTTGCCCACGGCCTCGACCCATATGTATTTTCCGTCCTTCCTCCTATACCGGCAGACGACTTTATCCACGACGCCCTCTCTCAGTATTCTCCTGAAAACCCTCTGAACTTTTTCCACATCTTCAGGGTGTATGTTTTCGAAAATCGACCTCCCGACTCTCTCTTCCTGCTTGAACCCAAAAACGACCTCTACCGACGGGGATACGTAGAGAATCTTTCCTTCGAAGTCTACCAGCGCGATGACGTCTCTGATGTTCTCGAGTATCAGCCTGTATTTCCACTCCTTCTCGAACTCCTCGGTGAGGTCTTCGAGGAAGATTATGTGGAAGCGTCTTCCCTGAAGTTTTACTGGTGTGCTTATGAATGCTATGTGCTTCTTTCCCGTTGGAAGCTCGACGCTTACGATACTCGCGGCTTTCTCCTCTTTGACGAAGAACTCCCGAAACTCCTCTGCGATCTTTTCGCCGAGAACTTTTTCTATTATCTTGCTGAAGTCCTCGCCTATGGTCTCTTCTTTTTTTATGCCGCTCAGAACCTCGACGGACTCGTCCCACTCCAAAACCTTCATGTGGGAATCGAGAAGAATGACTCCGGGAATGTGGAGGTGAAAATCGTTGTCGAATTCTGCCGCTTCTCTCACAAGAACCACCTTTGACTTGTATTTTAGCGGCTAAGTTCTTATTTTATCTTAAAACATTTGAACATCTGGGTATTTAAATATAATTATATTGAAGTGGATTACATAAATTGGTAATATTAATCTTAATCATTATTTAAGCTGAGACTTTTCTGAGCTTTATAATAAACGTAGCCCCTCCGGGGCTGTCTTCGAGCTCTATGCTCCCACCGCAGAGCTCGACTACTCTCTTAGCTATGAACAGTCCCATGCCCGATCCTGCTCTCTCTCCGTGGCTGAACCCCTCGTCGAAAATTCTCTCCCTTATCTCCTCGGGAATTCCAGTTCCGTTGTCTGCAACTCTGACCACACACCACTCGCCCTCGCTTTTGATGTCAACGCTCACTTTCGTCGCTTTTCCGTGCTTCACCGAGTTCGAGATGAGGTTTTCGAAAACGAGTATCAAAGCCTCGCTGACGAGAGCTTCGCAGTCTCCGGTAATCTCCACCTCGACGTCGTAACCCTTAGCGGCCTCTTTTACTATTTCACCTATCCTGAGCTCCCTTATCTTGAACAGGTTGTCGAAGTCCCTCGTCTTTTTCAGTATCTCCACACCTTTGTTTGCTGCATCTTCGATGATTTCGAGGAACTTCTCCTCTCCAGTCTCCTTGTAGACGTCTATCGCCGAGAGTATCACGTTGAACTGGTTGAGGACGTCGTGTCTGACTATCTTGTTCACGAACTTCAGGAGCTCGTTGATCCTCTCGAAGAACTTCATTCTCTCCTCTTCGAACTCTTCCGTCATTTTTCTTCCCGTCACGTCTCTCGCAAAGTGTAGGAAGAGTCTCTTACCGTCGATCGTGAACTTTAGCGGATATATCGACGACAGGAACCACTTCTCCTGAGACTTCTCGTAGATCTCCTTTTCCACCGGCGCGAAGTTTCTTTCGATTGATTCGACGAGCGGACAGTTCTGTATTGGTTTGTCGCTTCTGTGCAGAATTTCGTAGCACTTCTTACCGACCGCGCCCGGAAAGTCTTCTTCGAGAACCCTGTTCGCGACGACTATCGTGTGGTCTTCGTCAATAACCGCGGCGTAAAAGGGCATCGCGTCGAGAATGCTCTTCAGGATCTCAAGTTCTCTCTTTCCCAGCTCCTCCTCAGGAATGTTCTCACCTCCTCGGATTTTAGCCATCCTTCGTCCAGTTTTCGCACAACGGTCATTATTCTGTCAACCTGGTTCGCGAGTTCTTTTGCGACGTCTTTCTCAAGGTGTTCCGCTAACGAAAGTATCACGGCAAGCGGGTTCTTTATCTTGTCAACGAGTATTGCGAAGCGCTCAATGTTCTCTTCTATCTGCCTTATCGCTCTCAGTCGCATTTCAAAAAGTTTCGCTTCGTGAATAGCTATCGCGATCTGATCCGAGATTTCTTGTATCGTTCTTTTTACGTCTCTGAATTTATGTTTTTCTCTTGAAGACAGGAACAGGACTCCGTGAAGCCTGTTTCGGACTATCAAAGGAGCGGCAATGTAACTCCTAACGCCGACCTTCATCATTCTTTTTTCGAGATCCGTGGGGTCTTTTAACGAAGAAATGTCGTCAACTATCACAACCTCCCCTTTTTCGAGCTTATCTCCGTCTCTTAACTCGTCTATCCTGAATCCGAACGATCCCTTTTCTGAATACAGCGGAATAAATTCTCCTGTTTTCTCGTTAAACTCGAAAACTCCCGCGAGGTCGAACTCGCTTCCCATGATTTTCGTAAGTTCGAAAAGCGTTAACTTGACGATCTCCTTCAGCGGGACACCTTCGATTATCTTTCTGTCGAGCTCGTGCATGGTCTTCAGGACCTTCAGTGCCATTTCGAGCTCTTTTTCTCTTTTCACTTCCTTCGTTATGTCCGTCATCACCGCTATCGTCCTTCCGTCCGGAAGAACCTCGACGTTTACGAGGAGGTATTTGTCCTTTCCGCGAATGGTTATTCTCGTTTCGTAAGTTTTCGGAGCTTTTTCTGGCTCACTTCTTCTCAACCTGTGGTAATTCATCAGCTTGTCTTTCTCGTCTTCCGGCAGGAACTCGTAGAAGTATTTGCCTACTATTTCTTCTTTCGGAATTTCGAGCATGTTTTCAACTTCTCTGTTCGCAAATAACACTCTGCCATCTTCATCTACAAGAATTATGCCCGCCTTTACAGTTTCGACGAGCGTCGTGTATAAGCTCCTTAGCTCCTCTTTTTCGAAAATCGAGAACAGCTGATCGGCAAAAATCTTCAAAATCCTGACGTCCCTTTCGTCGTATCCGCCTTTTTTGTTCGCGACCCCAAGGAGAGCTTTAACCTCTCCGTTTCTGACGACCGGTATCGCGAGGAAGTTCTCCAACTTGACGTGACCTTCCGGTAACTTGCCGACGAACTCGTTAATGACTAAAGGCTTCTTGCTCGTTATCGCTTCGGCCCACAGCTTTCCCTCTTTAACCGGAAACTTGAACTGCTCTTCTATGCCGCAGTCTTTCATGACTTTCTTGGAGTAAACGAAGACTTTCAGAATTCCACCCTCTACGACTCCAAAAAACCCGTAGTCACTTCTTGAGATCTTGAGTATCTCCTCCAGCACGACCTCGCTCGCGTCGTAAAACGAGCCTTTAAAAGCAGCTATTTCTCCGATAGCTGCAAACACTTCCTTCGTTCTCTCCTCACGCTCTTTGAACGCGCTCGTGATTTTTCTGATTAGCTCCTCCTCCGTCTCGGCTATGACGTCGATCATCTTGGCGACGGAGTTCGGAGTTGCGTGCTTCAATACGAGTTCTCTCAGCTTTCTTATCCTCTCTATTAACTCTTCGATCGTAATTATTTTCACCGACGCAGCCTCTCTGAACGTCTCGTCTATGAACTTTCGTAGTTCCTCTTTCTCTCCGCTCTCGGCACATTTTACTATCAAGCTCAAAAACTCTTTTGACCTCTTTTCGAAAATTTTTCTCAGCTCCTCGTTTTCCGGAGAAGAAGTTTCGACCCACTCTCTCCAGATTTTTTCGATCAGCTCGCTTTCGAATGTTGACATGATAATTACGGCGTCAGCACAAAAAATTTTAACTTTTTCGGTCATTCAGGCTCTTTATTTCTTGACAGCTTCAATTATTCTGACGAACTTTCTCGTCATTATTACGGTTTTCGTCGTTCTTTTAACGACTTTTTCCGGAAATACGCCCATCAGGAAGTTCTTGAGGAAAGGCTCAGCGGTAGAGCCCATGAGCACGACGTCGTGCTTTTCTGCCTCCTTAGATATCTCTCCTACAACGTCTTTGGACACTCTGAATACCTTTTTGACGACTTTGTCACCGAGAATCTTTTCGGCCTCTTCGAAGACTTTCTCAGCTCTCTTCCTGTCTTCTTCGGACTTTCCTACGAACATCAGCGTAACCTCGCTTCCTATCGCTTTTGCAAGCTCTGCGGCAAGCTTAGCGTGAGGTCCGCCGGCTGTTGGCAGGAGCACCCTCTCGAACTTTCCGAACCCCACTCCGAACTTGACGACCGCTACATCTGACTTCGCTTTCAGCAGAATTGGGTCGATAGTGCTTCCGAGTATGAAGTCTTTCCTGAACGTTCTGCCACGCCACCCGAGAATTACGAGGTCCGGTTTTAACTCGTCTACTGCGTTTATCACGGCCTCTGAGATTTTTCTTCCGACCTTCACGATTCCTCCAGCTGGGACAGAAACGCTGTCGATAACCTCCTTGACGAAGCCCTTAGCCTGCTCTACGTATTCGTCTGCCGCGTAGAGTGGAGTTTGATCCGGAAGCGTCAGGACGTGAAGGAAGATTATCTGCCCCTTCTTACTCTTCGCAATTATTTCCGCCAACTTTCCGAGTTTCGTCGCTACCGTCGGGTTGGCTACCGGAACGAGAATTCTGTAACCCTCTTCGAGCGGCAGCTCTTCGTAGACGGTTCTGATCTCCCTCTTGACTCTCTTGTCCTTTTCCTTCTCGGAGTAGGCGAAATACGTTACGGTTCCGAAGAGCAGCCAAAGAAATGCTAGAGCTACGACGTAAGCTCCGTGCTCGACCTCGCTTACGAGGTAATACCCTATTACGAGCTGAGTGATTATGGCGGCGAACGGAACGTAGGGAGCGAAGGGAACTTTAAACGACCTGTTTAAGTCAGGTCTCCTGAGCCTTAAAACGACGAGGACGAAGTTTACGAGTATGAACAGGAAGAGGAACATCACGTCGGCTGCTGACGCTACGAACTCTATCGGCGTGAATGACATCAGCAGAATTATCAGGTAGCTGAAAAATATCGCGTAGTGCGGAGTTTTGGTCTTCTCGTTAATCTGCGAGAGCTTTTCCGGAAGGTATCCGAACCTGCTGAGCGCGAAGACGACTCTCGATGACGAATAAATAGTCGCGTTCATCGCGCTTATCGTGGACACGAGACCTCCGGCTATTATCACGATCGAACCCAACGGCATTATCTGGTTTGCCACTCTGATCAGGCTGAACTCCGCGAGCTTTCCTATATACATCCAGCTCGGTTCTTCTGTCTGAACGGCTCCTATTAGCGCGAAGGCTACGGAAATGTATATCGCGACGACGACCCACAGCGAAATCAGTATCGCTTTCGGTATGTTCCTCTCCGGATTCTTCACTTCTTCTCCGCTCTGGACGATTATCTCGTAGCCCTCGAAGGCTATGAACGTCAGACCCATCGCGGCGAGAATACCCGTTACGCCGTTGGGAGCGAACGAAGGCGTCGTGAAGGCGGATATCCAGTCCGACCTTTTCAACGTGTGGTAAATCCCGAAAGACGCGAAAACGACCAAAACGAGGACTTTTATTAGCGTCACTGCCCCTCCTACCCTGCCGCTCTCTTTAACTCCTCTGTAGTTTACGTAGGCGAGTATCGTAACGATGGTAGCAGCTGAAATCTTGGCCACGAGGGGTTGAGGGACGTCGTAAAACTTGACGAAAACCTCCGAAAAGAAGGCGCCGAACGTTACCGCGTAAAGCGAACAGGCTATGGTGTGAGCCGCCCAGTCGCTCCATCCCGTGAGAAATCCCATGTAGTCTCCGAGAGCTTCTCTGACCCATATGTAGCTGCCTCCAGCCTCGGGAATCGCCGATCCGAGCTCGGCGTAAGCGAGTCCGGTGAACGTCGCTATAATTCCGTTCAGGAGAAAAACTATGAGAATTGCCGGCCCGGCTATTCCGGTCGCGATGCCGGTCAGCGCGAAGATACCGGCGCCAATCATTCCGGCTATGCCAATCATCGTTATGTCAAAAAGCGTTAGATCTCTGCTCAGAGTGACCCGAACGCTCACTTAGGAAAAAAGAAGAGGGGTGCTTAAAAAATTTCTGAAAAAGTTTTTTACGGGTTGATCCAGCTTGGCGTAACTCCCCACTGAACTCCGAAGATCGCTGGCAGCAGGGCGTAGCAGAGCAGGGTGACGAGGAGTATTCCTATTACGTTCAGCAGGAAACCGTTTCTCGCCATCTGTGGAACCGTTACGTAGCCTGTTCCAAACACTATCGCGTTCGGCGGCGTCGCTACCGGAAGCATGAAGGCGAAGCTCGCGGCAATCGTCGCTGGTATCATGAACGCTCTCGGGTCTTCGCCCATCGCTAAGGCGAACCCGGCCATTATGGGCATCATCAGGGTGGCTATGGCCGTGTTGGACGTCATCTCCGTCAGGAATATAACGAGCGTAACCACGGCGAAGACGACGAGGATCGTCGGAGCACCTTTCAGGAATAGGAGCTGCTCTGCTATCCAGTTAGCCAATCCGGAGGTCGTGAAAGCTTTGCTGAGCGCGATGCCACCACCGAAGAGCAGCAGTATTCCCCACGGTATGTCCTTGGCGTGGTCCCAGTCGAGCGCGAACTCACCCTCTTTCAGGTTCACCGGTATTAAGAAGAGCGCTATTGCAGAGAGCATGGCTATAACGTAATCGTTGACGAACGGCAGGTAGCTGGAAATCCCCGGAATGACGAATCCGGCTATGTTTTTCGGCTTGCTGTTTATCCAGGCCAGAGCCGTTAGAACGAAGACTGCTAAGACAATTTTCTCTCCTCTGCTCCAGGGTCCGAGTTTTTCGAGTTCCTTTCTGATGAGCTCCTTACCTCCAGGTATTTCGTCTATCTCAGGCCTGTTCAGGACGTAGACGAGGACGAACCACGTTATGAAGAGCATTATCCAGGCTATCGGAAAACCGATCGCGAGCCAGTCCGTGAATGTCACTTCCGGAGCGTTGGGGAAGAGTTTCGGTAGAGTTCCCACGAAGACGGCGTTCGGCGGCGTTCCTATGATAGTCGCGACTCCTCCGATCGACGCAGCGTACGCGATTCCGAGCATTAGAGCGGTTCCGAACTTAAACCTTCCAGCTCTGAAATCAACGTTCTTCAGCTTTCCGCTCTTCTTCAGCTCCTCTCCGACTGCCACGACGTGAAGTATTATCGACAGGCCTATCGGCATCATCATCATCGTCGTCGCCGTGTTCGAAATCCACATGCTGAGAAAAGCGGTGGCGACCATGAAGCCCAGGACTATCTTTTTAGGACTCGTCCCTATCGCGTTCACAATTATGAGAGCAAGTCTCCTGTGTAGGTTCCACTTCATCATCGCTGCGGCGATCATGAAACCTCCCATGAACAGGAAGATTACCTTCGAGGCGTAGTTAGGTGCGACTTCGTTTATTTTGCTGACTCCGAGAACTGGCAGAACGACGAGCGGAAGCAGAGCTGTTGCCGGAAGCGGTATCGCCTCTCCGATCCACCACACGGCCATCAGAACTGTCAGCGCCGTTACGCTCTTCATGTCCTTTGCCTTCTTCATTATCGCCTCGTAATTTTTGGGACTCTTTTCCTTAACGAGCGACAGCATGGCCTCGAGGTTTAGAACTCTCTTGATTTTGCCGTCCACGACTTCCGCGTAGCCGAGTTTCTGGGCTTCAGAAAGAATGTCTTCCGACAGCTTCGCGTTCTTCAGGGCAGACTCTACAAACGTCGAAGGAACTGGCAGGAGGAGTATCGCCAGGAATAGAAGTATTCCGAGAAAGAGGGAGACTTTCTGTCTCTTGGTGTATTTGTGGTGGTCTTCGTGTTTTTGCGTGAGGACGTCTCCGATTCCACCCTCTTCGAGGTTCTTTTCCGCCTCTCTGCCTACGTCCATGGTCTCCGTTCGACGGATGTGGATTTAAATTATTTGCTTTAATAAAATTAATTAATAATTGTTAAAAATTTAACGCGATATTAATGTTTTTCGAAATTTTAACCTGAGCCGTCAGGTCTCGAGTTATAAACTTACTATGGCTGCGAAAATGTAGAACTACTATAATGAGATTTCTCCGCTCTTCTTCGGGCTCCTTCACTCACTTCCAGACTACTGCGCGAAGTTGGACAAATTTCTGAGAGAATTCTTGCTGTTATTCTCGTCGAGGAAGTCTGGACGTAAGTTGCTATTCCGAGTAGTCTGATCTCGTTCGGTATTTATCCCTTCTCAGAGATGTAGACCTCCTCTATAAGCTCTTTTTAGCCTCATCAAAATTTTTTTGGATAATGTTTTGAGAAGGTAAAGTTTACGGGTCTGGGAAGTTTTACATAAAGTTGCTTAACAGCTATGCTCATCTTGCCCCAATCGTATCACTTCCCTTTCAAAATTCCCTTTACAAACTCTCTTTCTTTATCTGTCGGTTTTCTAAACTCAAAATTTATACTACGAATACAGAAATTGCCTACAACTTCATCACACAAAACAGGAACTAAATACAGTTTCTTATTCACAAGATCCACGTTAGTTTTTATAATGAAATCTCTCAGAAAGAAGCCCTTTGGATAAATTTCAAGTTCTCCTGTACAAACCTTGTGTTTGTTGTCAGATTCAAAACCCTGTCTTTTATAGAAGGCTACAACCAAATCTCCATAGACTTCAATGAGTTTTAAAAGTGTCTTCTTTGCTCCACTATCGTTTAAAAGAATGTTAAGTGCCATTTTTTCCGCTGTATCTGCCTCGACGCATTTTGAGAAATTTTTCGGGAAGAACACCTCAACAATTGTAGCTTTTCCGTACTTAGGATGCACTTTTAAAGATCCATTTGGATTGATTACCATTTCCACTCCGCTGACGTTTTCATCCTTCACTTTAATTTTACCTTCAAATTATTATATATATCGTCCCAACTACTGTGCAAAACAGTGCCAAGAGTAAAACCCACATTAGCTTGGACATATACTCTCACTCGTCATCCTGCTCTTTTCCATCGTAAATGAAAATATCTTCGATTTTTACCCCAAAGAATCTCGCAATTTTGAAAGCAAGTCTAAGTGACGGGTCATATTTCCCTTTTTCAATTGCTATTATGGTCTGCCTGGAAACTCCCAACTTCTTCGCAAGTTCTTCTTGTGTTAAATCATACATCGCCCGATAAACTTTGAGTCTGTTCTTCATACTCCACCAAACTTTGAAGCGTAATAGCGATAGAAGACCAGATAGACGATTAACATCAAGCAGCTGGTGTATAGCAAAGTGTCTCCTAATGCGTTGTTCAAAACTTTAAAAGCGAAACCGAAGATTAGCAGAGTTATTGCCACTACTCGAAGTGTTTTATCTGAGGCTTTACTCGTTATTAGCTCCAATCTTTCGTCTTTTAATACTATCCCCTCCGTTCTCGCTTCATTATTAATAAAACGTATTATGGCTAATCCCACTATTACGGCAATAATCGGTGTTAAGTAGTTTTCCTGAAGAATTGCCAGTCCAACGACTATTCCTACCATTGCTGTGACTAATAAATTTAACTTCCTGAGAGTACTTTCATCCATGTTAAACATCCTTTACATTATGTTACTTAAACTTTACTACTCGCTAAGCAGACTTGTAAGCTTTGCACCCTTCACTCAAAATACATTTCAACTTTGATAGATAATTAATAGAAAAGTTAAAGTTTAAGCTGTTTGAAAGGGAAAAGCGCTAACTGGGATAAGAACCTTTGGCATAGCTACTTACGTCCAGGTATCTCAACGAAAAAGATACTGTTAAGATCTTTTAAAAATTCATACTGGAAAGTCATATCTTTTATGCTCGATTTAAGCTCGAGTGCTCCCATTGAATACTCGTCTACACATGTATAGTGGACGCTGTAAAGATTTGAGTTGATTTTAGCTTGCATTTAAACGATAACAGCCAAAAAAATCGTCAAGTAAACTACGCTTATGGTTAAACTTGCGAACTTGTACAAACTTGCTGCTCTCTTCCTGTCCGGTTTGAAAGCAAATGATATGCTTTTCAACAGCAAAATCAGAACGAAGATTGTAGCTATACTCAAAATTGTTTGGTTCGCAGATAAAGAACTAGAAAGGAAAGACAGCGTAACCATCATGAGAGCGGTGGAAATCACTATCAACCAGGATGTTCTCCGCATCCCGATGACAAGAGGGAGTGTAGGGATTCCTGCCCTTCTATAATCTTCCTCGTAAACGTAGGCGAGATACCAGATGTGAGCTGGTATCCAGAGGAGAACTATAAGTGATATTAAAATAGCTTCTAAACTGATTTTTCCAGCAGCTACCCAACCGGCTAACGACGGAACCGCCCCTGCAATTCCACCAAGGAGTATCGAGTATGGACTTCTCCTCTTAAGCCAAACTGTGTAGATTATTATGTCGAAGAAGAAGCCTAAAAATAAGAGAAGCATTAGCGAGAGGTTAACTCTTAAGGACAAGATAACTCCAGTAAGAAATAATGTCGTTCCGTAGATGAGAGCATTCCTCTCGCTTATTTTCCCAGAAGGAATCGGTCTTCTTAGAGTCCTGCTCATGACTTTGTCGATGTCCGCATCGAACACCATGTTTATTGCTGTCGTCCCAGCTATTGCGAGGAAAATAGAGATTATTGAAATCAGCAACTTTTCGTATTCGATCCTTCCTTCGCAAGCGACGAAGTAGCTTACGAGCGCGGTGGCTGTTAGGAGAATCGTCTGCTTCGGCTTCACGATCTCGAAATACTCTTTCATGATGATCACCAAAAAAATGTGGGAACTATTCTGGAATCTCGTACCTCTCCTCTGCAAAGAGGATCAAGTATACGAAGAAAGCCGCTGCTATGAGGAGTGGAACTAAGAAGACGGCTGTAACCATGTATAAACTCGGTAGCGTCGTCAGAGGATTTAGAGCGTCCATTTTAAGAGCTGCCAGCAAAGTTTCTCGTACGCTTTCTGGAAGAGCTGAGGCAAAGCTTACATCTCCAAGCTTAGCTACGAAGTAGGGATACTGGCTGAAGGAGTTCAGCATCTCTCCAGCGAACACTCCTATCAGTGCTGCGGGTCCAGAAAACACGATCACCTTAGCCCTCCTAAGGTCTCCTCTTTTTATCTGAGTGAAGAATATGTACGCTGCGAGGAGCTGTATAGAAACTGCTGCCATCTTCACGATGAACAACCAAACGTCCCTTCCAAAAGCGTTGTTAAACTTGTACGGTACGCTGTTGTAGAGTGAGAAAGCGTAAATTCCTCCAAGAATTATAGTCAGTGTTAGAGTTACCGTCGCGTATGGCATGAAGTAGTTTGAAATTTCAAGTGAGTTCTTATCCCTCCTTTTCAAAAACCTATACATGTATCCGGATGAGAAAGCGAAGAAGCTCGCTGAAAGTGCTGCAAAAACGCTTTTCAAGTAAATGGGCAAGAACGTTTGATTGCTCAAAGCTTCTAAAACATCCAAATGTAATTTCGGCTCTATTTTTAGTCCCGCTGGCACGTTTAAAAATGCTGACACAGCTCTGAATCCGAGTGGAATCAAATAAACGCTAACTACCATCAAGATTCCAAAGAGGTCGTGAGTTCTCTTACCCCACCTCTCCCATCCGTACCAGTAAGCCGTTATTGCGAAGAAGTGTAAGACTATCGCTAAAATCGCTATCGCGAATGGTGTAAACGCTATGTGTCCAGCGAGCCCTATGAACTTTGGGTAGAAGCTTAGGAGAAACACCGTAAAGGCTGTTCCGAAAACTCCGGCTAATGCGTAAATCGAAATGTAGAATTTCATCAACTCTTTTGAAACTCTGACGAACTTTTCCTCTCTCTTTCTCTTCAAAAGTGGGATAGTCGTGGCTAAACCGATTCCGAGGTTTACCAAGACGATGTGCAATCCGAAGGTTAAGGCGAGCAAGAGCAATACGACTCCTATCAACTTTCACACCTCCTTCCAGAGGAATCTGTAAACGGAAAACACGAGAGCAGCGAGAATTGCCACGAGGTAGATGGCTATCAAAGCAGTAATTTCCGGAGACGGGGGATTTATCGTGTGAGCAGTTTGAACATCCATGATTCCGTAGATAGTCCAAGGTTTTCTTCCAATCTCTCTGACAGCCCACCCAAGAAAGCTTACCATCTGGGCAATGACTGGGAGAGATAAAGCGAAGATCGTAGGTATTCTTCTTTCCCTCGCAGAAGTGTAGACCAAGTAAACGGCGGAAACTCCAAGGAAAATTGCGAGAGATATTTTCAGGTAATAGAGCGAGTGAATGATCTTTGGCGGTTTTAGTTCGTCTGGAATTGACGAATACGACGGTATTTCTGCTTTGAAGTCCCCGTAAGCTAGAAACGCAACGACTTTTCTCAGGAACTCTGGAGTCCCAGATTCTATTGCAGCAAACTTCTCCGGATTCCACTTAGCCACAGCGACACCCATTTCGTGCCCAGTTACTGTGCCTTGAAGGACTAAAGCGAGTAGAGCTGTGAAAGCTGCGAATTTAAAGCCGAGCTTTGCATGTTCACGCTTCTTAATTCTCAGCGAAAGAGCGTATCCCGCAGCAGCCGTAAATGCTGAAACTGTTAGAGCTGCTAAAAAGGTGTGCATGAAGGAAGCCAGAAAGACCGGAGACTGAAACGTGACAGAATAAACTCCTACACTCTTCACGGTGTTGACAACTATAGCATCAATCACATCCACGACTTTTAGATCACCAAGCGTGCTTCGAGCATCCTCGTTTAAAACATCAAAGAGAACACTTTCTTCGACTGTTTTTCCGCTGTAAGCATCTGAGATCAGCTGTCTGACCAAGCTGACTGGAACTGCAACTATTACGCTATCTTCACCTTCCCCAAGCAACTCCACTTTTACGCTACTTAACTTTTCGACATCCAGAGCTTTAGCCACTTCCTTGGGTACAAATAGTGTCAACTTAGGATAACCTTCGTCGTAGAGGTACTTCCCATCCTCGTAGGCTGGTAAAATTCCTGTCGGAGCTTGCATGTAGCTGTTCACGCTTATTATCATTGCTGCTGAGAACAACGCTCCGAAGAACGCCAAGAACCCCACGACCACGTGTACTCTCTTTGGAAGCTTTTTCCAAGCGTAGTAGAACATGTAGATGAAGACTACCTCCATTAAAAAGGCAAAAATTTCTGCGTAGAGAGGGAAGTATATGTACTTCCCGGCAGCCTCTATCAGATTCGGCCATAGTAAAACGAGCCCGAATTCTGATGCAGTTCCAGATGCCGCTCCGACAGCGAATACTATAACGAAAGCCTTAGCGAGCGTCCTTGACACTTTAAGCCATTCTTCTTTGCCTGTTTTGTGCCATATCGCATTCGCTACCGCAGCCAACAACGACAAGCCGAGAACGTACTGAAGAATTACCCAGTGTGTTTCCACACCAATCATCGATAGAACCCTGTCAGCAGCGGCAGGATACTCCAGCCAGTCCATACCACCACCCTTGTTAGATTATATCTAACGTTCGAAATAATCGAATATATAACAGTTACGGTTCGAGTTCGTCTAACCGATTAGTTTATATCTGTCGTTAAAGAAGTTTTGAGTGATGGAAATTGACATCGCGAAAGCCCTTGAAGATTCCACGAGGAGAAAAATCGTGGAGCTCTTAATTGAAAAACCAATGACTACTAGTGACCTCGCTAAAGCTCTTGGTTTGAGTAAAGCTACGATTTCCCACCATTTGAAGATCCTTCAAGATTTTAAACTCATCAAAGTCTTCAGAGAGGAGAAGAAAGGAAACTTCATAAAGAAATTTTACGTTTCCACTCTCAGCGATCCGAGTTTCATTTCTGAAGCAGAAAAAGTTGTGCTTGAAGAGTTAAAGCCCAATAAGGCGGATTTTCTCAGAGTGCTTACAAGAAGTTTAACCGTCACGAGTATTGTTAGTGGAAACGCTTTTTTATTAAAAAAAGTCGGAAAAAACATCGGTTTGAGGCTTGAAAGATTCGTTGACGATGAAAAAGTTGAAGATAGCATAGCCGATCTATGGGAAAAACTCGGAATGGGAAAAGTCGTTGAAGCTACAAAAGAATCTTTTGTTGTAGAAGAGTGCTACTCGTGCAAGGGATTGCCGGATATCGGAAAAACTTACTGTAAAACTGATGAGGGCATTCTTGAGAGCATCTTGGAAAAGAAGTTCGGAAAGAGAGCTGTTGTAAGGGAAGTGAAGTGCTGGGGAACTGGATACGACGTTTGTTTCTTCGAGATAAGGTATTTCTAAAGTCTCTACATTTGACAGTTGTGTTATCTCTTGCTGACAGAATAGATGTCAATTATAGATGTCAATTTATACATCATCAGTATCTCTAACATTTTTGGTTTGTGCGCACTCCAAACAACAGAACATAGAATAGACGAATTATCCGGAAATCTTTTGTAGAATATCTTCAACCTAAAAAACTGGGATTCTACAGCAATTTTTTCTCACGTTCTTATAACTCCCACAGCAACCCAGACGTAGTAGAATTTTCCCAGCCTTTATGACAGTTTCGTCTATCGCTACGCACCTTGTTCTCTTTCTTTCAACGTTAAGTATACCTTTACATCTATGGACAGCATTTTTATCAACCTTGTGAAAAGCTTTGAAGCCCGTAGCTTTTAAAAGCTTGCCCACACAAAACAATTGCCAGAGACCTTATCTTGTTGTTTTCTTGAATAAACTTTTTTGAAATTCTGGTTAGATAGAGTGGATTAACTAATAGAGTCCTTTGACTATTGTTTGTTTCTTGATTAAATTGTCGTCTCCTTTTTGACCTTTTGTCGTAAACTTTCCAAAACAACCTACAGCGGTTCGGTAGCGGTAATCGAAATCGAAAAGTTTATATCTTGAACTTTAGAAGGTTTGCTGAATGTTGACAAAGCCTCTTGGCACAACGACGTTCGGACTTTTTTACTGGTTTAGCTTTGATTATAGCTTCGGCTTTGGTTACTGAAGATTCTGGAGGTGGTGGCGATGGGTTCCGTTTTCATGTTCTTGCTTTCCAAAAATATAGAAATTAAAAATAAAAGAGGTGAATAAATTTGGTAGGGAAGAGGAGACGGTTGAAAAGGATATTCAGAAACGGTTTGAGCTTAATAGTTCCGATGGACCACGGAATAACTAAACCAGAAAGAGGTATCGAAAAAATAGACCTGATGTTGGAGAAACTTGACGGAATCGTGGACGCGTTCGTTTTACACAAGGGAGTCGTGAAGCACTCCAAGTTTGTCGAGGAAATGGAGTCGGCTTTGATAGTCCATCTATCGGCGTCGACGTCTCTTTCTCCGGATCCAAACGCCAAGACCGTCGTGACGAGCGTGGAGAAAGCCATCGAACTCGGCGCTGATGCTGTCAGCGTTCACATCAACGTTGGAAGCTCTACTGAAGCCGAGCAGCTCAGGGAAGTGGGAATTGTAAGCGAGGAAGCCGACTCCTTTGGAATGCCGTTACTCGTGATGAGCTACCCGAGGGGAGATAAAGTTGACGAAAGAGACCCGGCTAACGTCGTTCACGCCGCAAGAGTTGCTTACGAACTTGGAGCAGACATAATAAAGACGAGCTACACGGGAAGTAGGGAAACGTTCGAAAAAGTCGTCGAGTTCGTCGACGTCCCGGTTTTGATAGCGGGAGGCAGCAAAAAGAGTTTCGACGATTTACTGAGGGACGTAAGGGATGCCATCGTTGCCGGAGCGAAGGGCGTAGCGGTCGGAAGAAACGTGTTCCAGGCTGACGATCCGAGAGGCGTAGTTTTGGCGATAAAGTCTGCGTTTAAAGAAGCTCTGATAGGTGTGAAGAGATGAAGGAGGTCTGGTTGCTCGACAAGGGCGACAGCTGGGACGAAGTAAAGGAGAACGTTATAAACGCCGTCGAGCTCGGATTCACTGGCGTTTTGCTGAAGAAGGACTTCGAAGACCTTGCAAAAAAGATCGGAAGGATAGAGGTTGGCTCGGACGAAGTGTTCGAAGTTAGAAGCGGCGAGGATCAGGAAAAGGCTATAGAGTTGGCTGAAGTTAAAGGAAGGGTTTTTCTCGACTTTGAAAACTGGAAGATCATACCCCTCGAGAACATAGTTGCGATGAAAAGGAAGGGTAAGGTCATAGTCCTCGTAAGAAATTTGGATGAAGCTAAGACGGTTCTGCACACGCTCGAAAGGGGTGCGGACGGGATACTCGTGGAGGCGAGAAGCAGGGACGAGCTGGCGAAATTCGTCGATCTGCTCAGAGGTGCGGGCAAAGTTAACCTCGTCGAGGCGGTGGTTAGAAGAATTGTTCCTCTCGGAGTTGGAGACAGGGTCTGCGTCGACACGATAACGCTGATGAGCAGGGGGGAAGGTATGCTCGTTGGAAACAAAGCGGGCTTTCTGTTCCTCGTCGCGAGCGAGAGTGAGGACAGCGAATATGTTTCCTCGAGACCTTTCAGGGTAAACGCCGGAAGCGTGAACGCTTACGTCAAAGTGGGAGATAAGACGAAGTACCTTTCCGAGCTCAAAGCTGGAGACAGGGTAGAGATAGTGAAGTTCGACGGAAGCACAAGAGAGAGCTACGTCGGAAGGGTCAAAATCGAGAAAAGACCGATGGTTCTCGTAGAGGCGGAGTTTAACGGAATCGTGGGAAGCGTAATTTTACAGAACGCGGAAACAATAAAGCTCGTATCCAAAGACGGATCGCACGTAAGCGTTTCGGAGTTGAAAGAAGGAGACGAAGTTCTCGTCTGGATCGGAGAAAAAGCGAGGCATTTTGGCGTGGAGGTGGAGGAGTTCATAATTGAGAGGTAAGGTAATCGCGAGCGTTCGCAGTTTTGCAGAGGTTTCGAGAGTAATCGGCGTGGCGGACGGCATAGAGTTCAGAATAGACCTTTTCAGAAAACCTCCCGAGTTCGACAGAGTCAGGCTGAAAAAGTTGAGCATAGTTACTATTCGGAGAGTTGACGAGGGCGGAGAGTTCGACGGAAGTGAAGACGAAAGACTGCATATGCTCAGAAACTACAGTAAATACTCTGACTACGTGGATCTGGAGCACTGGGTCGGCGACGAAGTCTTTAAGGACGTGGAATGCTCGACCATCGAGTCGTTTCACGACTTCAAGAAAACGCCTTCATACGAGGAACTCAGAGACTTCGTGGAGAGCGGGAGAGGGGATGTGTTGAAAATTGCGACGATGGGAAGAGATAAAAGAGACGTTGTGAAGATAACGAAAATTCTCGCGGAATACGACAACGTCGTAGCTTTTCTCATGGGTGAGGAGTTCGCTTTTACGAGAATTTTGTCAGTCCTCCTTGGCTCTCCGTTCGTGTATTGTAGCGCCGGCAGATCCGTGGCTCCTGGGCAGTTCGACGTTTTTAAAGCTGTCAAAATTCTGAAGGAGCTCGGATTGAGATGAAAATCTGCATCTACGGATTGGGCGGGATGGGTAAAGTCTTTAAGGACTTCTTCCAGAGGAGGGGATACTTAGTTAAAGGATTCGATGTGAAGCCGGAAAAAAGGGAGGTAGAGTTGGAGCGGCTTAACGAATTCGACGTAATATTTCTCTGCGTCCCGATGGAAGAGATCGCGAAGTCTCTCGAAACGATCAGGAATTACACGAAAGACGCGCTGATAGTCGACATCTCTTCGGTTAAAAGACCGTTTCTGGAGATTTTCGAGAGAGTCGGGATGAAGTGGATGAGCATCCATCCGATGTTCGGACCAGACAGCGAGGTCGGTTTTTCCAGCGTGATCGTGACGAATTTTCCGGACGACGTGAGAGCGAAGAAGATAATCGACGAGTTCAAAAGTGCCGGTGTAATCGTTAGCTTCGCAACTCCGGAGGAGCACGACGAAATGATGGCGAAAATTCAGGGTGTAACGCACTTCCTCTTACTCGGACTCGCGAGTTACTTGAAGGACTGGCTGACCGAAGACAGGATGAGACTTGCAACTCCAATCTTCGCGACGATCGTGTCTCTATCTTCGAGGATTTTAAACCAGGACTGGAGGTTGTACAAGCTCATATTTGAGAACGGTGCGCGCGAAAGGGAAATGTTCGTGGAGCATCTGAGAAACCTCAACGAAATTTTGAAAGAGGGCGACGAGCTGGAGAGAGTTTTCGAGAGCCTTAAGAAAACTTACAGATACTTCGAGAACTCGTCTCTGATCCTTGAAGCGTCGAAGCTCGCGAGGAAGCCGGACACTCTTGAGGAGCTGAGAGGGTTCATCAGGACGATAGACTTCCTAATTCTAAGGTTGCTCGAGTGCAGGGTAGAGGCTGGAAGGAGCGTGGCGTTGAGAAAGGTGGAAAAGAACGAGCCTGTAGAAATCTCCGAAGTGGAGGACGAAAAGATAAGAGAGCTGACAGAAAAGACTGAGCTCGATCCTGAGTTCGTGGGAAAGATATTCGGTGAAATAATGAACCTTACGAAGGTCGAGGAGTACAGAGTGGCGGGAATAAAGAGGAGAATTGCTGTCCTGGGGCCGGCAGGAAGCTTTTCCGAGGAGGCGGCGTTGAAACTAACGGCGTCGAGGTTACCGCTCGTATACTGTTCCAACGTCGAGGAGGTCGTTAAAGCGGTTGAGTGCGGTAAGGTTGACTACGGAGTAATCCCAATAGAGAACTCGGTTAACGGGACGGTGATAGCCAGCCTCGACGCACTTCTAAGGCACGACGTTGAAGTTTTCGGAGAGCTCGAACTCGAAGTTAGACTGAACCTCGTCGCGAAGAGGAAGATGAGCCTGAAGGACGTAAAAGTCGTGTTTTCGCATCCTCAAGCGATATCCCAGTGCTCGAACTTCATAGCGAACTACCTCCCCCACGCGGAGATAAGGTATACGCGAAGCACGAGCGATGCTGTGAGCATGCTCGATGATAGCTCGGCAGCGATAACTTCCGACGTGGCTGCGAGAATTTACGGACTTCACGTAATCAGAAGGGACATTCAGGACTCCGGAAACAACGTGACGAGGTTTTACGTCATCAGGAAGAGAGGCGGAGAGAAGAGAGGGAACGTAACGGCTCTGTTCTTTGGAGTAGAGGACAGACCTGGGGCGCTTTTCGACGTTCTTGAAGTTTTTAAGAGGAGAAACATAAACCTGAGAAAGCTCGAAAGCAGACCGTCCGGTGTTAAGCTTGGAGATTACGTGTTCTTCGTTGAGGCTGAGAAAAAGCTGAACGACGAGGAGCTGTCTGAAGTTAGGGAAAGGACGACTTTTTGCAAGGTTGTGGGAGTTTTCGAAAAGATAGATCGGTTGGACGTTACGACTTAGGCGCGAACAGTATCGTCAGGAGCAGGAATCCGAACAGAAGGAGGAACATGAATATCAGGAAGTTTCTCTGCTTTCTCTTTTCGTCGTTGTATTTCCTTTCACACCTGTCGCTGCAGAATACCTCTTCCGGTTCGATCGCCTTACCACAAACGACGCAGTGCCTGTGAGGGACGATTCCGGGCATGTTTTAAGAGCGGTCGCTGAATATTTAAACCTTCTCCAAACTCTCCAGCAGCGGCGTTACGTCCACTTTTAGGATCTCGAACGAGATCTCTTCTCTAACGTCTGCCGGATATTCGAAGTAGACTATCCTCTTTCCTCCTTCCCTCTTCAAAAATATGGTGTTTGCAAACAGTCTCTGCAGAATTTTCTCCTCCCTTTTCGTTGCCGTAAACGAGTTCAACAGAGCTAACGTTGCTCCGTTCACGGCTCTGATTTTCACCATCGTGTTGTGGAGGAACATGTAGGTCTTTTCCAGCCCGTGAATCATCAGGAGTTCGGGAATGATCGTGAATATGAAAACTCCCGTGTTCTTCTCGATCGTCTTCGATATCGCTATGCTTATGTCGTTCAGGTTCAGTATGTTTATGACGTAGATACCCTCTTCCCAGGGGCGGGTTGAAAAAATGCTGATCTTTTCGGCGAGGTCGTAAGTCTCAACGAGTTTTTTTACGAGCGTTATGTGTTCAGAGGAAACAAGAAAAATTCTGTCCTCGAACTCCTTTGCGAGAGATAGTGATAGGGATAAGCCGTCCGAAAAATAGTCAGAAATTAGCAGGTAATCGTTTTTTTTCATGTTTAGTATTTATGGGCAACAAAGTTTATATAGTTTGTTTTTCGCCCTCCACCGGAAATAACTCTGAGAACTTTAACCTCTCCCTCCTTTACTTCTGAATCTACTGGAACTGGTGTATCATCTTTAACGATAACGACAGTCTCGGGGTTTATTCCGAGAGATTCGAGAACTTCATTATATTTCGCACCAGCCTCGACCTCGACCACTCTCTCCTTTTCGGGAAAACCTCCAAGAAATTTAAAAACGACTTTAATCTTCTGGGAGGAGCTCTTTTGCGACTTCATGGATCTCCTCCTTGGCCTCCTCCTCGACTCTCTTCAGATCTTCAACGTTCTTTTCCAAAAGCTTCTCGTCCTTCTCGTTCAGCTTCTTTTCACCCTTCTTCTTGTAGCTTTTCCAGTCGAATCTCCTCATACCGGATCACTAAATAATTTTTTGGCGGAAGAAGTATAAATTTCTTCTGCTTAATTCTTAAATTCACTTTCTGAAAACCTTCATGAGGTCGTGTCTGCCGATCTCCATCAGCCTCTCTTTCAGCCACCTTCTAATTCCGTCGACCTCTCCTCTTTTAGCGGAGGTCGGTATTATTTCGCCCTTTATCCACTTTCTTATTTCGTCAAGGATCGACGGGTCGTCGACCTTGTCGAATTTGTTAGCCGCGACGACCGTCTTGATTCCGAGTTCGTTCAGGAAGTCGAACATCTCGACCTCTACCGGGATGTACCCTCTGCTGTCCCATCTCTCGGCTATTTCGCAGAACGCTTTAGCGTCTATAACCTCGACTGCAAACTTTATTCTATCGGCGTTCTCCTCTATGTATCTGACGACGAAATCTTTGACTTTCTCCGAGAGATCTCTACCCTTCCAGACGTATCCGAATCCTGGCAGATCCGTGATGAGCAAGTCTCTGTATTGGAGGTGGTTGGGTCTTATCGTGGTTCCGGGTTTTTTGCCTCTCCTCACCCTCACACCAAAGAGCTGGTAAAAAAGCGTGGATTTTCCGACGTTAGATCGACCTGCAAAAATTATTTCGAGGTTAACCCGGCCAGAGTCCATAATACGCGTTCAAAACTATCGCGAGGATCCCGATGACGAATCCGAACGCGACCACGCTCTTGGGACTTATCTTTATCTGGGTCTTCTCTTCTTCGAAATACCTCATTATTCCCGCCGAGGACATCAGGGGTGGGGCCTTTTCCTTCTTCGCCATATGAAAAGTTTTTAACTGTCCAACTTTTAAAGCTTTTCCCATGAGGTGCGTCTTCGCGGAAAACGGCGAGACTGGTGAAATCGTGTTCAGCGAGGATGGAGTCTTCTTCGAGGCGAGAAACGTCAGACCAGACTACGTCATTTTCAGGAGTTTCGTTAACGCTCACACTCACCTTGGTGACTCCGTCGTTAAGGAACCTCCTAAGATGTCGTTGGAGGAGCTCGTCGGTCCCGGCGGATTTAAGTTCAGGGTTTTGAGCTCTGTCGGAAGAGACGAGATGATTAAATCGATGGCGGAATCGATTGAGCTCGCCTACAAAAGCGGAACAACCGAAATTATCGACTTCAGGGAAGGTGGTGTGGAGGGATACAGAATTTTGAAAAGCGCTGACAGGAGGGGGATAGTAAAGGGGCTCGCAAGACCTACGAGCGTCGAAGAAGCGGAGGTTCTAAGCAAAGAGGCTTACGGATTCTGTTTCAGCAGCACGAGAGATCACGATTTGAACTTTCTTGAAGAGTGTAGGGAGATAGCGAAGAAGAGAAACATAATTTTCGCAATTCACGCGGGGGAGAAAGACGGCGAAGACGTGGAAGATGCGCTGGCTCTCGAACCGGACGTAATCGTCCACATGAACATGGCGGACAGAAAGCAGATACGCGCCGCGATGGACGAAGGAATAATGATCGTTTCCTGTCCGAGGTCGAACGCATTTTTTGGAGTTTTCAACCTCGAAAACCTCAAAGTGTTATCGGAATACGAAAACTGGTTTCTTGGAACGGACAACGTCATGATATCGACGCCGTCAATCCTTGACGAGGCAAAGTTCGTCTCGTGCTTCTTACCGGAAGACGTCGTTTACAGAGCTGCGGCCAGAGGCGATAAATTCGTGGTCGCGAGAATCGATAAAATTAGGGAGAGCAGAGACTTAATTAGAAGCGTCGTAAGGAGGCTGGAAAGCTGCGACATCGTGATGATATCCGAGATTTCCTTTGAATGAAACATTTATATATTTTCAGATTTCTCCCGCTATCGGTATGAAAGCGAAAGACGTGATGACGAAAGACGTCATTTACGTTGAGCTACCGAATACGAGAGATAAGGTTATCGAGCTCTTCAAAAAGCACGGTATTTCAGCAGTCCCCGTCGTGAAAGAAGGCAAGCTTACCGGAATAATAACGAGAAAGGACCTCCTGAGGAAAGTTGACGAGGATCAGGTAGCTTTCCTCATGACGCCGAATCCCGTCACGGTCACTCCGGATACCGAATTAAGAGAAGTCGCAAGAATACTTCTCGACACGCACTTTAGAAGACTTCCGGTTGTAGAGGACGGAAAACTCGTCGGAATAATCACGGTCAGGGACATCGTGGAGAAGATAAGCGAAATGAACGTGGAAAAGCCCGTCAAAGATTACATTCAGCCCAACGCGGTTTGCGTCTGGCAGGACACACCTCTTAACGTCGCTGGCGAAATAATGAGACTGGCAAACGTAGAGTTCTGTCCGGTTCTCGACGACGATGCTTCCATAGTCGGTATAATCGACGAAAAAATCCTCCTAACGGAGACTCTCATAGAGGAGTTCATAGAGTCTACTCAGTATTCGTCATCGAGCGACTTCGACGACGCGTGGTCGTGGGAGTCCATCAGGGACTACACCGTGAAGTATTTCGAAGTTAGCGTTCTTAAACTTCCGAAGGAGCCGGCTAAGAAGTTCATGAAAAAAGCGGTCTTCGTCTATCCGCAAACCTCCGTCAGCAAGGCTGCTAAGGAGATGGTGAGGAACGACCTGGACTTCATACCGGTGATAGACGCAAACGGCAGAGTCGTCGGGATACTGCCCGATAAGAATCTGCTGAGGATACTCTTGGATGAAGAGCAAAAGGCAGATTAGGGAAGAAGTCTGGAAGAAGATAGAGAAGTTCGCGGACTTTCCATTCCCGGTTAGAGGGAGGATTCCGAACTTCAAAGGATCGAGAAAGGCGTGCGAGAAAGTAAGGGAGCTGGAGGAGTATAAAAAAGCTAAGGCGGTATTCGTAGCACCGGATTCGCCGCTCTTGAGGTTGAGAGAAGTCGTTCTCGAAGACGGTAAGTTTCTCGTCGCCCCGAAACCTCACTTTAGAGGCATCGTCGTCCTGAAGGGTAACCCAAAAAACGCTACGATAACGAGAATGCTGAAATACGGAACCGAAGTATCGCCGGAAACTCTCAGGGACTTAGTAGGTAAAATCGACGTGTTCGTTCAGGGTTGCGTTGCCGTCGACCTGAACGGGAACAGGATCGGGAAGGGGACGGGATACGGGGACAAGGAATACCACTTCCTGAAGAGGCACGGGCTGTTTGATGATCCGCTTTACGTCGTTGTTTGTCACGAAGTTCAGATTTACGAAGACCTGTCTTACCTGGCTGAAGAGCACGACGTCAGGTGCGACGTAATCTTAACTCCAGAAAGGATCCTCTGGACGAGAGAAGGTTTAAGACGTGGAAAAGCACCTCGTCTTTGACCTCGTCCAAGCTTCTGGAAGCGTCGACTACCCTTATCTCCGGTCTTTTAATCGACAGGAATATCTCCCTCACCTTTTTCAAATAATCTGCGTCTTCGAACACGGTTAAGCTCTTTCTATTCTCTATTCTCTTCAGAGCAACTTCTGGCTCGACGTCAAGGATTATCGTCAGGTCGGGAACAGGAGCTATGCTCTCGTTCCTCTGGAGGATCTCTTCCGGATCTAACCCTCTCGCGCCTTGATACGCAGCGCTCGAATAGTAGTATCTGTCCATGACGACCGTAATTCCCCTATTCAGCGCGGGGAGTATGTTTTTTTCGACGTCTTCCATTCTGTCGAGGATAAAAAGTTCGAGCTCTTTTTCCGGACTGAACCTTTCTTTCGCTTCCTTTATCATTTTTCCGTATTTTCCGTCAGTAGGCTCTTTTAAAACGATAGCTGGTATACCCATTTTGAGCAATTCGTCTCTCAGGAAATTCGATATCGTCGTCTTTCCTGCTCCATCTATCCCTTCGATAGCTATCAGGTAGCCCACGAAATTGAGAAAAACTCAAAGGATTTATACTTTCCCATGATCGAAGACGCCATCAGAATAGGGAAAAAACTCGCCAGCTACGGGCTGATAGACGGTGCGAGCGGGAATCTGAGCTTTAGGATGGGGTCAAAAATAGTTATAACGAAAACCGGAGCGATTCTCGACGAACTGACTCGCGAGGACTTCGTCGAAGTTGAGCTCGGAAAATCGAGCAGAGAAGCGTCTTCAGACCTCTACGTCCACTCCAGGATTTACGAGGAGACGGATCACAGAGTAGTTCTTCACTGCCACGGTGTTTACGGAGTAACGCTCTCGCTGTTCTTCGACGAAGTGTCTCCGCTGGATTTGGAGGGCAAGCTTTTCATCGGCAGGTTGAAGGTCGTTGAGGGTAAATTTGGCTCGGAGGCGCTCGCTGAAAAGATAGCGAGGAGCGTAAAAGAGAAAGGAATAGCGCTCGTGAGAGGTCACGGAATTTACGTAGCTTCCGACTCCTTCGACGAGGCTTTTAAGCTTGCAAGCTATCTCGAACACTCGTGTCAGATACTTTTCAACTACGAACTGTTCAGGAGAGCTCTTGCAGTTCCTTACCACGCCTGTAGGATGTGACGATCAGGTATGCTCCAGTTATTGCTATCGCTAACGTCAGATACCACATTTTGAAGAGCAGCGGGAAAGGGGACAGCGATAGGAGTAGAATTCCGAGCAGGAATTTGAAGACTATCTGATAGTACTCGAATTCCATCACTCTGACTAAGCTAACAGTTATTAATCTTTTTCGCACAGTTTTTGGCGTATGAGGATCGTTCACATTTCAGACTTACACTTCGGCGAAGAGCTCGTCAGAAGTAAGGTCGAGAAGGCCGTAAAGCAGATAAACGAGCTCGAACCGGATCTGGTCGTCGTTACCGGAGACTTAAGCTGCTGGGGTATACACAGCGAGCTGCGAGAAGCTTTTGAAACGCTCGAAAAACTCAAGCCGGACTACTTCGTTGTTCCCGGAAACCACGACGCGAGAAACAACGGTATCGAATTCTTCGAACTGTATTTTGGGGACAGGAAGAGGGTATACAGGGACGGCGAAGTAGTCATAGTTGGAGTTGACAGCACGCAGCCGGACATAGACGACGGATACGTAGGGTTCGAGCAGAGGAGGTGGATAGCCGAGCAGGTTAGAAAGGACAAAATCAACATTCTCGCTCTGCATCACCACATAGTCCCGATCCCCGACACTGGCAGAGAGAGGAACGTGCTGATAGACGCGGGAGACGTCGTAGAAATGCTGATAAACCTCGGCTTCGCGCTGGTTTTGGCGGGGCACAGGCACATGCCCTACTCCATAAGACTGATGAGGACGCACATAATTCACGCTGGAAGCCTGGGGTCGTTCAAGATCCTCGGAATGCCGGATCACAACTACAACATCATCGACATAGATGACGAAACTGTGAGCCTGAAGTTGAAGTTCGTGGACTACGGAGAGGTGGAAATCGGGAGGTATCAGATAAAAACCGAAGCTCCCGAGTCGGTAGCGATCTACAGAAAGATCGGCAGACCGAAGAAGGTTCTGTTCGTTAGCAGGAGTGGTGACGCGAGGGTTCAGATGGCCGAAGCGATCTTCAACAAGATATCCCCGTATAACATGCTCGCCGAAGGTGCGGGGGTGGAAAGCGTAGAAGTGGAGGACGAAAAAGCGAGGGAGGTTTTGAGGGAAGTCGGCGTGGACATTGTGTGGAGGAGGAGAAAGGTCGGTAAAGAGGACGTTAAGAGCTTCGACCTCGTCGTGGAGTTCGACGACCTCGGATTCGGGGAGAAGTGGAACGTAGACGTTCCGAGAACCATAGCCGATTACAGGACCGTCAGAGACGAACTCTGGAGAAAGGTCGAAGAGCTCGTGACCAAGCTTTTGACGGTTTAAATTTCGAACCTAAGATTTTTAAGATCTGAATCGCGGTTAAATTTAATGAGGTTCGCTTTAATACTGGTAGTTCTTCTGCTCACCCTTTCAGCCTGCACGAGCGAGAAGTTCGTGGTTTGGGACGTCGAGCACAAGCCGGTCTTTCCGACGTCTCATTACTCGAAGCTGATAGGCTACTTTGAAGCTAACGTCGTCGAAGGAGGAGTAGACGAACTCAAAAACGCAAAAGCGCTAATTCTCGCAGGAGTCACCGGTAACTTTACTGAGGAGGAAATAGACAGAATCGTCGACTTTGTGAAGGGCGGAGGGAAGCTGGTCGTTCTCATTCACGTTCCACCAAGGAACCTCGAACCCTTGCTGAGTAAATTCGGTGTAAACGCGTCTCTAACACCTTACGAGGTCATGGAAGTTGCGGCCGTTCCGGGAGAGGAGAACGTTTTGACTGAGGGCGTGAAGGAAATATACATGAGGGGCGTTTTTCTCGTCGACGGCGACCTTTTCGTCTTAAAGAAAGAGCGAGTGGTCGTCTTCGGAGGTGTTAGCAAAAAAGGTGTGGCAAAGCTCGTCAAGTTCGGGAAGGGCGAAGTTTTAGTTTTCGGCGACGACGCGATGTTTCTGAACAGTTACATAACCAGAGCAGACAACTTGAAGCTCGCAAAAAATATTGCTAAGTGGATAAATTAGCCGGCTTGCGGAGAGAGTATGCTTTGAAGTTTTTTCTGAGTCTCGGTTACTCTCTCTCTGAGTTTCTCCTCCTGCCTTTCAAGGGTTTTTATCCTGACTTCGTAAGTTTCCTTCTTTTCTTTTAATTCCTTCTCCGCTTCCTCTTTTTTCACCTTGACGAGTATGCTGCCAACGGCTTTGTACACTTCATCGCTTTGAGACTTTTCCATTTCTTTCAGCGCGTCGTCAATTTCTCTTATCATTGCCTCAAGTTGAGCCTTTTGAGTTATCACGGCTTGAAGTTGCTGTTGAAGTTGCTGAAGCTGGGCTACCAGGTTTTGAACCTGAGGTGGCAGCTCGCTCATCCTAACACCTCGCAAACGTCTACACAGACTTTTATCTGCCTGAGATACATATTCAGAGTAGCTCTCAGAGACGACAAGTCTCTTGCGTCGACTTCTAATGTCAACTCATCGTTCGATAAATAAATTTTTGCCTTCGATCTCCTCTCTTCGATTCTGTCGACCGTGATGGCTTCAAAAATCAACTTAGTTAGTCCTCCTCTTACTGTCAGTCTCGCTCTCATACCTAACACCGAGGACTTTCACTCTGAGAACTCTCTTTCCGTCGTAAAGGAAGTCGAGCGTGCTACCGTCTTTTAAAACCTTTACGATCTTTTTCGTCTCGACTTTCCTGATGAACTTTTCCGCAGCTTCGTTTTTCGGCATGGCTCCGAGAAGGAGCGGGTCGAACGGAGGGTTTCCAATGAATACTACGAAGTCGTCGTTCATCTTTTCTTTCCTGATTTCTCCGACGTTTATCCTTATCGAAGCTATTTCCTTACCGCTCTTGTCGTAAATCCTCAAAAACGCTGGGTTAGCTTTTATTTCGGTAATCATCACGAGATTTTCCGTCAGATTTTCGAAGAGATCTTCCAAGCTCATCTTTCCTCTCTGGACGTATCTCCAGTTCATAAACCTGGCTAACACTTTCGCGAAGCTCCTCGTCCTTCTGCTTGGGTCTCTTGACGTCGTGAGGATCATTTGTATACGAACACGGGAACTATCGCTCTTCTTATAACGTTTGTTACCGTGCCTCCGAGCATCTCCCTGATCGCTCCGACACCTCTTGAGGCGAGTGCTATCATCGTCGCGCCGTGGTCCTCGGCGGCTTTTATTATCTCTTTGTAAGGCACGCCCCCTTCTATAATCAGTTCTGCTTTTTTACCCATGCTTTCGAACTCCTCTTTGATGCTTTCGAGCTCTTTTATCTTATCCTCGGTCAGCTCTTCGTCCTTCTCTACGACGTGAACGATTACGACTTCCTTACCAGCCTTCGCGAACGCCTTCACGAACTCTTTGAGCTTCTTCGACCCCTCCGAGAAGTCGTATGCGTAGAGTATTTTCCTCGGCATGTAGTCGAAAACTTTTATGCACGCATCATCTACTATGTCGAATTTGACGACCAGCACGGGCTTTTTCGCCCTCCGGACGACGCCCTCCGAGACGCTTCCGAGGAGCAGCTCTTTTATCAAACTTTTTCCGTGGGAACCTATCACTATTACATCCACGTTAGCTTCTTCCGAGGCGTCCACGATTTTGAAAACGGGATCTCCTTCGAGGATGTCTAGGACTTCTACTTGGAAGCCCATACCTTTCAACTTGTTGCCAAGATCTTCGAGCTTTTTTCGAGCGTCCTTTTCGTAATCCTCTATTATCGCAGGCAGGTCTATCCCGGATGCCGGGGAGATCATCTTGTTCAAGTCGAGGACGTGTAAAAGAACGACTTCCTTTACCCCCACGTCTTTTAGGTCGCCCATACATTCCATTACTTTCATCGAGACATCCGAGAAATCCGTCGGCAAGAGTATTCGACTTATCATGCTCAACATTTGTAACTGACCAAAAATATATACTTTTGCTTTTAATTACCAAAAACTTGATAAACAGAGGAAAGCGATGAAGTTTCACAAGGGCCGGTAGCTTAGCCAGGTAGAGCGCGGGACTCTTAATCCCGCGGTCGGGGGTTCAAATCCCTCCCGGCCCGTGCTAAAATTTGATGTCGTTCGTCCGTTCAAGCTGTGAAGGTATCTG
>CAYXDX010000015.1:0-29114 GCA_964463865.1 uncultured archaeon
ATCCTGCGGCGTTCGGGGCGCCGTGACCCGAGTTCAAATCTCGGCGGCCCCATTTTTTAATTTGGGGGGAGATCCGTGAAAAAGCTGTTCCCGTTCGAGTATACGAGATTCGAAAAGGCGAGAATTATTGGAGCGAGAGCTTTACAAATAGCGATGGGTGCTCCCGTGCTGATCGAAACCGATAAAACTGACCCCCTTGAAATCGCTAAGGAGGAGTTCGAAAGGGGGGTTATCCCGATAACCGTTAAGAGGAGGAGGAGCGTTTTTGTGTGGCTTCAGAGATACGACTTATTCTGAGGTGATAGCTT
Organism: uncultured archaeon; assembly: GCA_964463865.1. Taxonomy (GTDB): domain Archaea; phylum Halobacteriota; class Archaeoglobi; order Archaeoglobales; family Archaeoglobaceae; genus Ferroglobus. The sequence goes on from CAYXDX010000015.1 coordinate 309, forward strand.
GGTAATAGAGGACGTGTTTTACAGAATCGTTTTCGACAGCAGGGGGAAAGAGACAGTAGAGTGCGTCGTCGTAACGGAGGCTTCGATCGGTAGAGCCATAGCTCCAAGCGGAGCGTCTACTGGTAGCGAAGAAGCCGTCGTTGTAGATCCTTACAAAATAGATGAAATAGAGGAAAGGGTCTCGAAAGCCCTTGTAGGCCTAGACGTTTTCGACCAGAAAGAAATAGACAGAGCATTGAGAGAAGAAGACGGAACGGACAACTTTTCCAGCATCGGTGGAAACTTCGCGATAGCGGCAAGTTTAGCAGCGGCAAAGGCTGCTGCAAACTACCTCGGATTAAAGCTTTACGAATACATTGGAGGAGCTTTCGCAAAAGAGCTCCCGTATCCTCTCGGAAACGTGATAGGAGGAGGCGCTCACGCGGAAGGGTCGACCAACATTCAGGAGTTCCTCGTCATACCGGTAGGAGCAGAGAGCTTCTTCGAAGCTCAGAGGGCAAACACGCTCGTCCACAGGAAAATAAAGGAAATTTTCAGGAAGAAGGGTATATTTGCCGCAAAAGGTGACGAGGGAGCTTGGGCAGCTCAGATAAGCGACGAAGAAGCTTTCGAAATTCTATCGGAAGCTATCTCCTCAGCGGAAGACGAGCTGGGGATTAAGATAAGAATGGGTATAGACATCGCCGCTACCGAACTCTGGGACGGAGAGCATTACGTTTACAGAGACAAAAAGCTGACGAAGGAAGAGCAGATCGGCTACGTAGCCGAGCTCGTCGACAGATACGAATTGCTTTACGTCGAAGATCCTCTGCACGAAAACGACTTCGAAGGTTTCGCGGAGCTGACGAAGAGCGTTAGATGTATGGTTTGCGGAGACGATCTCTTCGTTACAAACGTCAGAAGAATAAAGAAAGGTATAGAGGTCGGAGCCGCGAACACTGTTCTTATTAAACCCAATCAGATAGGGACGCTAACGGACACTTTCGAAGCCGTAAAGACTGCAAAAGACTCCGGATACGACGTGGTCGTTTCTCACAGGAGTGGAGAGACCGAGGACGAGACTATCGCTCACTTAAGCGTAGCCTTTAACGCAACATTAATAAAGTCGGGTGTAGTTGGTGGCGAAAGGATTGCGAAGCTCAACGAACTCATCAGGATTGAAGATGAAGATGACATGACGATGACGAAGATAAGGTGGTAGGCATGAAAGGAAAAGTCGTGAGGGAGGAGGAAAGTTACGAGTATCTCGTTCCTCCAGACGAATACTTAGCGGCAGGAGTGCACATAGGAACGCAGATAAAAACGGGCGACATGAAGAGGTTTATCTACAAAGTCAGACAGGACGGCTTATACATACTGGACATAAGACTGCTCGACGAGAGGTTGAAGCTCGCAGGAAAGCTTCTGGCGAGATACGAGCCGAGCAAGGTTCTGGTCGTCGCAGCGAGACAATATGGACAGAAGCCGGTAATGATGTTCGCGAAAGTGACGGGAGCGCAGTACGTGGTTGGAAGGTTCATACCGGGAACTCTCACGAATCCAGACCTAAAAGAATACAAGGAACCCGAGATCGTCGTCGTTACGGACCCGGCGATAGACAGACAAGCAGTTCTTGAAGCCACGGAAGTCGGAATACCGGTAGTGGCGCTCTGCGACACGAACAACAACACCGCAAACATAGACTTCGTGATACCGACGAACAACAAGGGTAGAAAGGCTTTAGCCCTCGTTTACTGGATTCTCGCAAGAGAAGTTCTCAAGAACAGAGGTTTTACCGAGTTCCCGTATAGGGTCGAAGACTTCGAAGCCGAACTCTGAAAAACTTTTTTATTTCACGATTTTTAATCTCAGCTAATGAAGTTTGTAGGGTTAGACATCGGGACGAACTACACCAAGGTCACCAACGACGGCGAAAACGTTTTCGTGTTTCCGAGCATCGTAGTCTACGGAAAGAAGAGAGACTGGAGCCTGAAAGGGGAGGGCAAAAGCGTATACGTCGGAGAAGAGGCGGCAATTTTCCAGAGCGTCGAAGACGTAGAAATTCTAAGACCTCTGCACGAAGGAAGGCTGATGCACGAGTCCTACATAGAGATAGCCAAATACGCGTTGAAAAAAGCTGATGGAGACGTCATAGCCACCGGACTCCCTGTTAAATCGTCAAGAAGGGAAAGAGAAGAAATTACGCAAAAGCTGTCGAACGCTCTGAAAAAGGAAGTTATCCTGTTCCCTCAACCGGTCGGAAGCTTAGCGCACCTCGGATACGACACCGGCGTGTGCGTCGACATCGGATTCGGAACAACAGATATCGCGGTGATCGTCGACATGGAGTTTCTGAAGGGAGACACGCTCCTCATCGGAGTCGACAACGTATACGAGAACCTCGAACTCGAAATACGAAACAAAACCGGCATAAGCGTAACTCCAGAAGAAATGACGAAGCTTCTTGTCGAGCAAAAAACTATCGGAAGAGTGAGAAGCGGCAAGAAAATCAGCGTTAGCTACGAGGACGTGAAAGAGGACTACGAAAGGTTGATGGAGGCTTGGGTGGACAGGATCGCGAGCAGGGTAAAGATGCTCATAGAAGGGCTGTCGATAAGCGTCGTCGAGAATTTCGTGCTGTGCGGAGGGGGTAGCTCCCTCCCAGGAGTGTTCGAAGAATTTCAGAGACACTTCAGCGAAATTGGAGACATTACAAGGCCCGAAGATCCGATTACGAGCAACGTAAAAGGGTTCTACAAACTCGCAAAGTTACTGTTTGGAGAAGAGAAAGAGGTTAAAGAGGAGCCGAAAGAGGAAGCGAAGAAGAAAAAGAAGAAGTCATGAAGGTTACCGTAAACGTGCCGCCGGACATCGAGGAAAAGCTGTTGAAGAAGTGTGAGGAGCTTGGAGTCTCTCCTTCCGAATTTGTTTTAGCGCTCCTCGAATGGTATTTTGTGAAGAGAAAGAAAGAACCATCGGGCGAGCTCGAAAAATACGCCAAGAAATACGGAACGGAGAAAATGAACACTTGTAAGTTCAGCGACGGAAAAGTGTGCGCCCTCGAAGCACTGTCCGACTTAGAGAGAGAGGTCGAACCTTTAAACATCTACAAGTGTCTGTTCTGCACGTATTACGTTGACAGAAGGAAAGAGACGAAGAAGCCGAGCGTTCCCGAGATGGACATCGTCGAAATAGCCAAGCTCGCGGCGAAGCTCGTCGTGGAGAGCTACGGGGATAGACTCGGCTACGTTCCGGAGAAAAAGAAGAAGAGGGAGCTAAAGGACGAAGATGTTAGAAAAATTATCGAAAGCTGGTAAAATCGGCGTGAACATAAACGGAGACCTCCCCGAAGAGGAGATTAAAGACAGGGCCGAAAAATTTTCCAAGCTCGTAAAGATAATCTGGATAGGAGAGCATCCCTTTTTCAAAAACCCCTTCGAAGTCGCAAAGCTTGTCGCTGAGAGTTGCGACTGCTTAGTCGGTTTCGGCGTCCTAACTCCAAGAACAGGAGTGGAAGAAATAAAAACATCTCTGAGAGAACTGAGGAAAAATTACGGAGATCGATTCGTCCTCGGATTGGCTTCCGGAGGCGTTAGCCTTAGAGAGTTCGAAAAGTTCGTCATACGAGTCAAAGAGTTCGAAAACTTCATTCTCTGCGGTGTGACGTGGAAGAAAGCTTTCGAAGTGGCTAAAAAACACTGCTGCGGCGTTCTTTTCAACCATGTCCACCCAGATCATATAAAAGCTTTCGCAGAGTTCGACGGCTTCAAAGCAGCTTACGGCCCTGCTTTAGTCTTTCCGAGCGAGTTCTATCAGGACCTTTTGATAGCCGGTGCGATAGTAATGTCGACGAGCAAGAAGTTTCTTGAAGCGTTCGACTACTTGGAAGCGTTTAGGAAGATAGAGAAAGTTAACGTCGAGGAACTAATAAAGAGGAAGCAATCCGGAGAGGACCTGAGTGAGGACGAGGACTTCAAAAAACTTGAAGAGAACAAAAAAATTATTCTCGAAAAGTTTACGATCTCCGGAAGCCTCGAAAATGTTCGAAATAGAGTGTGTGACCTGCTTGAGCTGTGCGACCACGTCGTCCTCGGAGACCCGTTTTTCAGAGACGAAGAGTCTCCAGAAAAACTCAGCCTTTTGTTATCACGTCTGGGTCGATCTTAGCTTTAACGAGCTCTGGGATTTCTCCGACGAACGCCACAACTTCGTCCTTCACGACGAGAGCGCCTTCTACATATTTCCTGGCTTTTTTCCAGAACTCTTCGAGTTTTTCCTCTACTTCCTTCTTTCCGTCCTCCTCGGCTATCATGTTCCCGAGAGCCGTCGCGAACGCATCTGCCAAGCTTCCGTCTTCCGCTATTATCGTCGCAGCATCTGCGTATCCGAAGCTGACCGAGTGGCCTATTTTCCCACTCGAAGTGCAGATTGCAAACGCGCCATCTCTTGGCTCCACTTTGAATGCCAGCCCGACTTCTTTTCCGGAATATATTCCGACCGTGAGTTCCCTGTCTATCTTGAGAGCTATGTCACCACCGTTGTCTATCACCAAAAAGTCTACCTCGTCCGACAGCTTTTCCACAGCGTATCCTGCGATTGTCCCTGCTACTGCGGCCATCGGTCCGACTCCGGCTATCTTTGAGGCTCTACACATCCTCTCGACTACCTCGCCGGTGCAGTCGTACGGCTCGTAGGTTATTAAAAAAAATGGATCGAGAGCTATTTTTTCTTCGATCTTCTCTCTCGCGTAAAGCATCAGACTCGAAGCTTTCTTGAAGACTTCTTCGTTTTCCGCGAGTATCGTAGCCACGGTCTCCTTGAATTTCAACCTGAAGCGCTTCACTCCGGGAGTCTTAGAGCCTTTAACGGACATACGTTGACGCAGAACCCACACCTAATGCACTTAACTTCGTTCACGACTACCCTGTCCTCCTCGTCCTTACTGAAGACACCGGTCGGACAGACGCTTATACAAGCTCCGCAGTCGACACACTTTTCGCTTTTCTCTATTCCTTTCGTTAGCTTTCTAACTTCAACTCCGTATTTCCTGAACTTCTCCGCGACTCTCTCGGCTATTTCGTCATCGACTTCTACGACGATCTCTCCGTACCTCGGCTCGACCTTGGCCTCTATGATGTTTATGAGCGCGTTCTCCTCTATCGCCACCTTGGAGATTACCGGAGCCCTCACGGACCTCGAATCGTATTTCAAGTGCAGAAGCACGAAAATCACCTCGCGAGGAGTTTGCTCAAATCTTCGCTACTCACGACGCCGACAACCCTGTTGTCCTTGTCCACCACTGGAAGAGCCGAAATTTCGTGCTGCTCCATCTTCCTCGCCGCTATTTCCACCGGCTCCTCCGGAGTTGCCGTTACGACTCTCCTCGTCATAATGTCTTCAACCCTGCCTACTCTTCCGCTCGCGACCGCCTTAGCAATATCCCAGCTCGTGACTATTCCTATGAGCTTGCCCTTGTCGTCGACTACCGGCAGGTGGTTTATCCCGTTGTCTATGAGGACTCTCGCCGCTTCCTCTATCTTTGCATCTGGCCTTATCGTTATCGGCGGGGAAGACATCACGCTCTTGACGACCTTAATTTCTTTTTGCCTCATCGGTTTGAAAACTTCTTTTTGCGGAATCCTCTCTACCGGCATCGTTAAGAAGAATTCGCCTTTCTCTATCAACTTCTTCAGCTCTTCCGCGATCTTCTTGGCCATGTAGTAGCTTGACAGCGGAGAGACTCTGACTTCCTCTCCGTTTATCTCGACCTTTCCGCTCTTGAGCTCCGCGTAAGTGACCTTCCTGACTACCGGTCTGTCCCTTCTTGGAACTCCGAAGTCGATTATGACCGTCTCAATCTGCTCGTCCCTTATCGCCGTCGCCTTCGCCATGTCCTCATCGAGAATCGGGATCGGTATGCCTATACCGACGAACAGCGTCACTCCATATCCCGGAAACGTCGCGGCTCTCAAGTATTCCGGCTTCATTTCCTTCAAGTTGCCCTTGACCATCAGCGTTCCGTAAGGTGGTGCGTGCTGCGTCCCCTCTCCTATGACGTATCCCTTAGCTCCTCCAAGGAATATCCTCGTTCCGACGCCTATCGTCCTGTATTCTGGATCGTTGTTAAGTGGCGAAAGCTCACCGACTCCTGCATATGTGACGTTTCCGAAGTTCGGCAGGAGCGTGCCCATGTAAGTTCTGAGGACTCTGTCCGAGGAGTTCGTCGCCGCCCTGTATCTCTGGTAAGCGTTTCTCGGGTTCACCATCACCGCCTGATTGACGTCCTCCAAGCTTATCTCAGTCACTATTTCCTTTCTCGGATAGCAGTCGGTTCCGTAGGCTGTTGCTCTCAGCTCAACTTCCTTTCCCCTGACCAAGTCCTCGATTACGTGTGCACCTCCGTATTCCATCCCGAGAGTTTCGGACAGTTGCGTAACACCAAGGTAAGCGTCAACGGCTGCGATGCCAGTGTAAGCCTCAACGTCGTTAAGCCAGACCCTCTGCATTTTTATCGGCGGATCCGAGTGTCCGAAGTTGAAGAAGGCTCCAGAAGAGCACATCGCTCCGAAAGTCCCCGTCGTAACGACGTCGACCTCCTTTGCTGCCTGCTCAGGTCCAAGCTCGGCTACGATCTCCTTCATCTCGAGAGCCGTAACTACGTTAACGTTCCCCTCCCTGATCTTTTCGTTAATTTCCTCTACGGTCTTCACGGCACTAACGATTTCTTTTAGTTATATAGCATTTTCGAATTATTACGATACGTAATGCAGAAAAGTTAATATTTGCTTCGAAAAATCGCGAGTGTGGTTCGCGTAAGCGACGTCGTGAACTACTTAAGGTGCCCGAGACTTTCATACTTTTCCATACACTCGCCGGAAGACTTTCCGAGCGAGTTAAAAGCTGCAAGAGAGATATTCCTCAGTTTGAGAAAAGGTCTCGGCTACGAGTGGGCTTACGAGAGGTTCTCGACCCTCTATCCTGACTCGAGAGACGTTTTCGTCGAGGCTTCGCAAAAGTTCGTGCTTTCCGATGAGCTCGAAAAACTGAAGCCGGTGGAGTGGGAAAAGCACTTCTACTCGGAAAAGCTGGGGTTGAGAGGAACGATAGACGAAGTCCACGAAAGTTCGTTTCTCTGGGTGTCGCTGAGAGTCCCAAAGAAAGAGAGATTCGAGGACAAGATAAAAGCTGCTTGTTACTCTCTTCTATCAGGAATCCAGAAAGCCTACATATACTACTGCTACGACGGAAAGCTGAAAAGAGTGGAGTTCGGAAGGAGGGAGAAGTACAACGCTCTCAGAATAATAGAAAAAGTAAAAAAGGTCGAAAAGGGTTTGCTGCCCGAAAGAAAGGAGAGTTACCTGTGCGAGAAGTGTAGGTTCAGGAGTTCGTGCTTCGAAAGAAAGTCAACCTTCGCCTCCAAGTTTCTTTAAGCCAAACGGACACACCTTTATGCAGATTCCACAGATCAGCTCTCCAACGTCAGGATTCGTAGAGAACTCCTGCAGCTTCGCCGCGCATTTCTCGACGTCAAGGACGTCTTCTCTCTTTGGGTAGTCTTCGAACTCCACGCCCTTCAGAGCTTTAGCGACGCACGAGTCCACGCACCTCCTACACTTTCCGCACTTGTTCTTCACCGGTTCTCCAGCTTCGAGCGGCATGTCCGTGAGGATCGTCGCGAGCCTCACTCTCGGTCCAAACTCTTCCGTTACGAGCAGAAGCGACTTTCCGATCCACCCAACGCCAGACGCTCTCGCGATAGCTTTGTGAGAAACGAAACTCCTCCAGTTAGAGTCTTTCAAAATTTTTGACGCCGGAATTGGAAGATCTCTGTATCCTCTCCTTTCTATTTCCCTGCTCAGGGCGAACGTGATCCTGTCGAGGAGCTGGTTCGCCACGGCATAGTGCCTCGCGTAAAGCGGCATCGTAACTGGCAGGTTGTCGAAAATTGCGTCGCTAAGCTTCACGCCGATAACGATTCCTCTGCTAAACCCTTCGAACAGGTTTTCGGGAATCGTCGGGTAGTCTCTAATCAAGTCGAGGTCTGCAACGCCGAAGATGTCAGCTCCGAGCCGTTTCGCAAGTTCTTCCATGGTGTAGATGTCGCCAGTTTAACTTAAAACGTTTCGACAAAAAAGTAATTAATAATTCCGAGTTTCTCCTTTCGTGAAAGCGCTGACAGGGTCGCTCGGATTTCTCTCCACGCTACCGATCGGAAACGACGAAGCTCACTTCAACTCGTTCGTCAGGAACCTCTGGATAATGCCCCTAACGGGAATCGTCCTCGGTCTTTTAATGTTCGCAACGTCTTTGCTCCTCAAATCTGCAGGCTTCGAAGAGCTTGCGTTCGTCTCCTACTTTTTAATCGAAGGTGTAAACCACGTGGACGGGCTTTCAGATTTTTCGGACTCCATCTTCGCGAAGGACAAGGTTAAAGCGCTGAAAGATACGAAAGTTGGAGTGGGAGGTGTCGTAGCCACAGTCTCCTTCGTCTTAGTCATTTACTCTGCCTTCGAAACGAGAAACAATTTGGAGCTACTGATGAAGCTCGTCCTCGCCCAGTGCTTCGCGAAAACCTCTATGCTACACCTCCTCTTGAGGAACGAGGTTGCCTGGGAGGGAATGGCGAAAGTTTTCAAGGAAAACGTAAGAAGTCGCGACGCTCTCGGCTACGTGTTTCCGGCAGCCTTAACGATCCTCTTCTCAACCCACTATCCGAAGTTCCTGCTCTCTCCGATACTGTTTTTGTTAGCTACGGCGATGGTCGAAGCTTATTCCAGAAAGAACTTTGGAGGGATTAACGGAGACGTCCTCGGCGCCACTAACTGCATAGTCTTCGCGCTGGTGGTGTCCGTATGATCGCGATCGTAATGTGCGGCGGTAGGGGAAGTCGCCTCGGGTTCGTCGAAAAGCCCATGATAGAAGTGAACGGCGTAAAGCTGATCGATTTCGCAGTAGACGAAATAAGCCTCGCGGAGCTGGAGGGAATTTTCGTCACCTCTCCTTACACTCGCGAGACCGAGAGGTATCTGCGAAGCATAGGAGCGGAGGTGCACAGGGGTAAAGGAAAAGGATACATGGAAGACCTCAGCGAAGCTGTTCGCGAGTTCGGGTTGGTAGAACCCGTGCTTACGCTAAACGCTGACCTGTATTACTTCAGAAGGGGCGTCGTGAGAGACGTTCTAACGGCTTACCTGAAGACGAGTTCGCGCGCTCTGAAAACCGCTTACGAAAACGGCAGACTCGTGGGAATAAACGTGTTCGACCCGTTTTTCGGTGAACAGGAAGAAGAAACATATATTATCAGGAGAGACGAAGTTCTGAACATAGACACTCCAGACGACCTGAGGGAGTTAAAATGGACGAGTTTTTCGAGAAGAGGAGGAGACTCGTAGAAAGACTGAAAAAAGAGCTCAGAATCAGCGAAAAAGTAGCTCAGGCCATGCTCAAAGTCCCGAGACACCTGTTCGTTCCTCCAGAATACAGAAAAGAGGCTTACAACGACTACCCCCTTCCGATAGGATACGACCAGACGATCAGCGCACCGCACATGGTCGCAATCATGTGCGAGCTCTTGGACCTCGAGGAGGGAATGAAGGTTCTTGAGGTCGGAACGGGAAGTGGTTACCACGCGGCTGTCGTCGCGGAGATCGTAGGGAAGAGTGGCAGAGTCGCTACGATAGAGCGCGTTCAAGAGCTCGCCAAAAGGGCTGAAGAAGTTCTCAGATCCCTCGGATACGACAACGTGAAAGTCGTCGTCGGGGACGGTAGCGAGGGCTACGAAGAGGAAGCTCCTTACGACAGGATATACGTCACCGCTTCGGCTCCAGACGTCCCTCCTCCGCTCATCGAACAGCTCAAACCCGGAGGGAAAATGGTCATACCGATAGGGAACTTCAGCCAGTATCTCTACCTCGTCGAGAAAAAGAACGGAAAAGTCGAAAAGAGGAACATGGGTCCCGTCAGGTTCGTTCCCTTAATAGGCAGGTTCGGTTTCAAAGACTGAGCGTCAGGAAAATTTTAAAGCTATAGAAAGAGAGATTGACCTGTGATTGAGAACGTAGTAAGAGAGGCCAGAAGAGATTTTAAAGAGTTCGCCGACGAGTGCATGGGCATACTGCTTTACGGATCCTACGCCAGAGGGGATTGCTCGTCAAGAAGCGACATCGATATATGTGTGGTAAAACCAGCTGCAGAAACTTTCAAAAGGATGCTCGAGAAGTTGGGAGGGAAATACGATCTGAAAGTTTTTGAGGAGCTCCCGCTGTTCGTCAGAGTTGACATAGTGAAAAACCACGTCAGGATTTACGCCAAGGACGAGATAGACCTCTACTTCTACAGGGTTCTCAAGGTCTGGAAAGATATGGAACACAGAATTAAAGAGAACGCATTCAAAAACGTTGAGGAGAAAATTAGGAACAGAGGGAGGTGGCTAAATGCGAAAAAAGAGATACTTGGAAAAGCTTGAGTGGTTGGAGAGGGAAGTTTCTTTTCTTTCCGAGCACTCGATCGTAGACGAAGTTACCAAGAGAGCCGTTCTGTATTCTATACTAACTGCTGTAGAGTCCGTGATGGACATAGTAGCCATGCTCGTAAAAGACGTCGGATTGAACGTCGAAGACGACTATACGAATATATCTAAGCTCGTCCAGGAAGGAATAATTAGCGAAGATGATGCCGCTCTGCTCAGAAGATTCAACGGGCTGCGTAACGCCATAGCACACCACTACAACCACCTTGACTTAAAAAAAGTCGTAGAGGCGACGAGCTACGTAAACGAACTTTACGATGTTGCTATCAAGCTCGTGAAGGTAGCCGAGAAGTTGCTGGAGCAGAAGGAGTAGGGTTTATAAACTTCGATCTCGAAAATTTTTTTATGGAAACTCTGATTCTCACGAAAAAAGACGTTGAAAATCTTCTCACTATGCGCGAGACCATAGAAGCTGTTGAAAGAGCGTTCAGGCTCCACGGAGAAGGAAAAACTCAGATGCCGCCTAAAATTTACCTCAACTTCGAAGAAGGAGATCTAAGAGCGATGCCCGCCTACTTGGACGGGAAGGCTGGTGTGAAGTGGGTAAACTCGCACCCGAAAAATCCCGAAAAGGGGTTGCCCACGGTGATGGCCGTCCTAATTTACAACGACCCCTCCACAGGCTTTCCGCTCGCGATAATGGACGCGACGCACATAACCAACATGAGGACTGGAGCCGCTGGCGCAGTAGCCGTAAAGTTCCTCGCACCGAAGGACGCTCGCGTTTTCGGTTTCGTCGGAGCGGGAGTCCAGGCGAGGTTTCAGCTGCTGGCGATTAAAGAGGTCGCAGACGTGGAGAGAGTGAAAGTCTACGACGTAAAGGAGAGCGCGGCGAAAACGTTCGCAGAGTTCTCCAGGAGTCTGGGGGTGGAGGCAGAAGTAACCTCGATTCGCGACGTATGTAAGTGCGACGTTCTCGTAACCACGACGCCGAGCAGAGAACCAATCGTCAAAGCCGAGTGGCTGGAAGCGAAGCACGTAAACGCGATAGGGGCTGACGCTCCGGGAAAGCAAGAGCTCGAAGACGAGGTCATAGTGAGAGCTAAGGTGATAGTAGACGACGTCGAACAGGCGACGCACAGCGGCGAAATAAACGTTCCCATATCGAAGGGTCTGATTAGGCCAGAAGACATCTACGCAACCCTCGGCGAGGTCGTCGCCGGGGTGAAGAAAGGAAGAGAGGGAGACGAACTGACGATTTTCGACTCTACGGGGCTCGCAATTCAGGACGTCGCTACGGCGTCGGTGGTTTACGAAAAAGCCGTAAAAGAGGGAGTCGGGATTCGACTGAGGCTGTTCTGATGAAGCTGGCAGCATTCATCTCCGGCGGTAAAGACTCGATGCTGGCACTACACAGAGCCTCTGAAGAGGACGAAATAGCCTGCCTAATTTCCGTTCAGCCGACGAATCCAGACTCGTTCATGTTTCACACTGTAAACGTCAACCTCGTCGACTACATAGCCGCATGCCTCGAAAAACCGCTCTACAAGATCTTCGTGTCCGGAGAGGAGGAGGTAGAGGTCGAAGAGGTTTCGAAAGCTCTCGAAAACCTGAAGGTCGACGGAATAGTCATAGGGGGTATAGAGAGCGAATACCAGAGGAAGAGGTTCAAGAAAATTTGCGATGAAAACGGGCTGGAGCTCGTGGCACCCCTCTGGAAGGAGGATCCGGAGAAAATTCTCAAGGAAGTTTCGGAGAAGTTCGAGGCTATCATCGTCAAGGTCTCTGCCGAAGGTCTCGACGATAGCTGGCTCGGAAGGAGGATAGACCGCGAAGCTTACGAAGAGCTCTTAAAACTCCGCGAAAGGTTCGGGATTCACCCGGCCGGCGAGGGTGGAGAATTCGAAACGCTCGTTCTCGATGCACCGCTCTACAAGAAAAAACTCGAACCAGTGGATTATGAAATCGTTAAAGATGGTTTGTCAAGATCGCTAATAATTAAAAAAATCGAACTAAAAAGAAAATAATACTTAAGAGAAAGTTTTATTTATGCCCCTCGCAATGTTTCTAAATGAGGTGGTTCAATGAGTCGTGAAGACGACCTGTTTTGCGGTGTAAACAGCGTTGTGGGTAAAAAAGTCGAAGACATGAGCGAACTCGAAAAAAAGCACGCGCCAGTAATAACTGCTCCAGATAGAGTTAAGGCCGGAGAACCTTTCGAGGTGAAAGTTGAAACCGGAGTTTACGTCAAGCACCCCAACGAATACGGTCACTACTTTTCGTGGATCGAAATCTGGCTCGACGAGACTTTCGTAGCAAGGTTCGACCTGCAGCCAGTTGTAAGCACTCCGTCTGTCAGCCTGAAGATTACCGCACCGCACTCCCACGAAGGAAAGAGAAAGATTAAAGCCTTGGCTTTCTGTAATCTTCACGGTGTCTGGGAAAACGTGAAGGAGGTAGAGGTGGAGTAGAATGGCGAGGTATCAGTGCAAGGTTTGCGGATACGTGTACGACGAAGCCGAAGGAGATCCGGACAACGACATTCCTCCGGGAACCAAGTGGGAGGATTTGCCAGACGACTGGGTCTGTCCGGTCTGCGGTGCGAGTAAAGAGGACTTCGAAAAGATCGAATAACTTTCTTTAATTTTTTGGAGGTGTCGGAATTGAAGATCGTCGAGGACATCTACTGGGTAGGCGTTGTGGACTGGAACATAAGAGACTTCCACGGATACGTTACGAGGTTCGGAACTTCCTATAACGCTTACCTGATAAAAGACGAAAAGGTCGCGCTGATCGACACGGTAAAAGAGGACTTCAAAGACCAGCTCCTGAACAGGCTTGAAGAGTTGGGTGTCGAAAAGCTCGACTACCTTATAGTGAACCACATAGAGATGGACCACGCCGGGTCTGTTAGAGCGATACTTGAGAAGTATCCAGAAGCGAAGGTCGTGACGAACGCGAGGGGAAAAGCCGGTCTCGAGCAAGCATATAACGTTAGCCACGACACGATCGTAGTTAAAACAGGCGACAAACTAAGCGTCGGAAAGAGAACTCTGACGTTCGTTGAAACTCCGATGGTCCACTGGCCGGACAGCATGGTCACGTATTCGATTGAGGACAAAATACTTTTCTCAAACGACGCTTTCGGAATGCACTACGCGAGTTCCAAGCTTTTCGACGACGAGCTCGGAGAGGACTTGGATAAGGTGTTCATCGAAGCCGCGAAATACTACGCGAACATAGTCTTACCCTACAGCAAACAGGTTCAGAAGGTTCTGCCAGAGGTGAAAAAGCTTGAAATAAAGATGATCTGCCCGTCGCACGGGATAATCTGGAGGAGCAACATAGAGAAAATCCTGAAACGCTACGAAAAGTGGAGCAAAGGAGAAAGCGAAGCGAGAATTGTGATAGCCTACGACACGATGTGGAAGCACACGGAAAAAGCCGTGCAGGAAATCGTGAGAGGGATAGAAGAAGTTGGAGTTTCGTATAGAATATACAGGCTGAAGGTGTCGGACTTCACGGAAGTGATCACGGAAGTCATGCTTTCGAAAGGGCTGATAGTCGGGAGTCCAACGCTGAACAGGGAGCTGTATCCGACCGTGGCTGCGTTCCTGACATACATGAAGGGTCTGAAGCCGTTCGGCAAGGTAGCCGCTGCCTTCGGCAGCTACGGGTGGAGCGGCGAAGCGGTAGGAAAGATTCTCCAGGTGTTCGAAGAGCTAAAGTTCGAGGTCGTCGGAAGCGTTAAGTTCAGGTTTAGCCACAGAGGTAGCGAGGATGAGCTGAGAAAACTCGGAAGAGAGGTTGCTGAAAAGGTAGCGGAGAAATGACGGGAGTTCTAATTTCCTCCGCGGAAAGCAAATCGGGAAAAACCGGAATCATACTTGCCCTCAACGAAATATTTTCGGAATACAGGACAGCGTATTTCAAGCCTTTCGGGACGAGTCCGGTGAGGGTAGGGGAAGAAGTCGTCGACGAAGACGTCGTCATTGCTTCCCAGCGCTTCGAAGAGTGCTACCACTCCGTAACTCTCAACATGCCCTACGCGGAATTCATATACTCCAGCGACCCCGTTAGCCTGAAAAAGGAGATCATAGAGAAGTTCGAAGAAATTAAAGCCGAGGTAATCTTCGTCGAAGGTTCATCGGAATACAAAACAGGAAAAGCGATCGGAATCAGCGACGACATGATAGCAGAAATACTCGACCTGAAGGTCGTTCTCGTCGCGAAGTATTCGAGCGACTTCGTCGTCGACAGAATTTTGACGGCCAAAGAGGTCTTCGGCGAGAGGTTGAGGAAGGTCATCGTAAACCAGCTTGCCGGCTACAAAACGTCCTACATAAACTCCGTCGTGGGTAAGGTGCTCTCCGAAAACGACCTGAGCTTAGCGGGAGTGCTTCCAAGAGATCCGGTTCTCGCAGGGATGTTCGTGAGGGAAGTTAGAGAGGCTATCCAGGGAGAGTTCGTAGTCGAACCGATGGAAGATGTCATAATAGAGCACTTCATAATAGGCGCGATGTCGAAAGAGAGTGCAGAGAAGTTCCTTTCCGAGAAGGAAAACCTCGCGATAATAACCGGAGGAGACAGAAAGGACATACAGACCCTTGCCCTCTCCTTCGGCAACGTCAGGTGCATGATTCTCACGGGCAACATTTATCCGGACAGAGAGGTCGTTCGAAAGGCAAGAGAGAAAGGAGTTCCAATAATACTCGTTCCCGAGGACACGCTCACGACGACAGAGAAACTTGAAGAGGCTCTGAGAAACGCAAAAATACGGGGCGAAGAAAAGATAAAAAGAATCACAGAGCTCGTAAAAACTCACGTAAATGTTAAAGAACTGGAAGAATACATTTTCGGATGACTACATTTTATCCGGTGCCTCTATCCCGAGGACTTCGAGCCCGTTCCTCAGGACTATCCTGCTCGCGTCGACGATGGACAGCCTGTGCATTCTGACGTCTTTTTCGTCGATCAGAACCGGATGATCCGTGTAGAAGTCGTTGAACGCTATCGCGACTTTCAGCACGTATTCAGCGAAGACGTTCGGCTTCATTTCCTTCACCGCTTTTTCAAGGTAGAAAGAGAACTTGGAAAGTAAGAGAACAAGCCTCCTCTCCTTCTCCGTAACGAGCTCCGGTCTAAACTCTACTTCAGCCTTTCCAGACTCCACGGCCTTCCTCAGTATGCTGCAGGCCCTCGCGTGGCTGTATTGGATGTAGCTCGCCGTTTGCCTTTCGAAGTCGAGCGCTTTTTTCCAGTCGAACGTGAAAGGCTTTTCCGGAGAAACTTTAACGAAGTCGAACCTTATCGCCCCGACCGCCACGGCTCTGGCGACTTTCTCGTCTCTCGTTCCCTTTTCTTCGAGAATCTTTTTCGCCTCATCCAGAGTCTTTTCGAGCAGTTCGTCAGCCGAAACGTATTTACCTTTTCTCGTGCTCATCGAACCTTCGGGGAGCGAGACGAACTCGAAGAAGAGTAATTCTGGCTTTTTCAAACCAAGAAGTTCGAGAATCTTCGACAACTGATCCCCGTAAAGCTTGTGATCCGCTCCCAGCACGTTGACGAACTTCTCGTAGTTCTCGTTCTTCCACAGGTGATACGCGAGGTCCCTTGTTATGTAGAGCGTCGTTCCGTTTTCCCTCCTGAGAATGACGTCTTTTTCGATGCCGTAATCCTTCAGATCTACCCTCCACGCGCCGTCTTTAATCAGCAAGCCCTTATCTTCGAGCATCTTCAAAACTCTCTCAACGTAACCGTTCCTGACGAACTCGGACTCGTAAACGAACTCGTCGTGGTGAACGTTCAGGTTCTCGAGCGTCTCCTTTATACCTTCAAGAGCTTTGTCCACGACGAACTTGAACTTTTCAACGACTTCCTCATCGCCCTCTTCGAACTTGATCATCAGTTCTTCCACGGACTTCTCCAGCTCTGGATTCTCTTCGATCTCCTTGTTTATTTTGATATAAGCTTCCGCAACCGCGTGATCCGGCTTGACGTCTTTCAACCCGTATTTCATGTATCCGAGAACTGCCGCCGCAACCTGCCTCCCCATGTCGTTGACGTAGTAGTGCGTTTCGACATTAATTCCGGCTTTCTCCATCATCCTCGCCAGGGTGTCTCCAATGACAGCATTTCTCAGGTGACCGACGTGAAGCGGTCCGTCCGGATTAGCGGAAGTGTGCTCAAGGAGGACTTTCCCGCCGAGACTTAAGCTTCCGTAGTCTTCGTCCTCGTCAAGGATAGTGTCGATTGTGTCCTCAAGGAACTCGTCGTTCACGAAGAAGTTTATGTAGCCGTTCACGACTTCCACGCTTCCGATGTAGCTACTCCTCTCGAACTCTATCTCCGAGACGAGCTCTTCGGCAACTTCCTGAGGTTTCGCTCGCTTTTCCTTCGCGAGTTTAAATGCGAGCGTTGACGACAAGTCGGCATGGTCGCTCTCTCTGAGGAACCTGTCGTCACACTTCAGCAGCTTTTTCACTTCTTTGTAAAAAACTCTGAACAGCTCGATCACCCCTCCGGTTTATACCTCAGTATCGCCGCAATTCCACCAAAGGCGTTCAGCAGCATCGCTCCTTCTTCCGACTCCGTGGAGACGAAGAACACTTTAGCTCCGGAAGCTTCCGCCAGCTCCGCGAGTTCGAGAACGACGTCTTTCCTCTCTACTTCCTCCATCTCGACGTTGTCCTCTTCGCAGAACATCTTCTTCGACGTATCGTCCTTTAAAGTTACTTCCACAGTTTTGCCGCACTTAGGACAGCGATAAGTTACTCTCTCGTATCTCAGGTCTTCGGAAACGAGCAAAATTTCGACCGCGCCGTAGGTCAGATACCTTCTCACTTCCTCCTCTCCGTAAGCTGCGAGACCGTCCTTAACCACCTCTTTGAGGAACCTGTTCATTATCTTCTTCTCCTTGATTATGTCGAGCTCCTGTAAGACATCTTCCGCTTTTTCCACGAGTTCGTAAAGCCCGCTTTCGTCAGTGTATCCGACGTCGAAGAGCCCGAGAACTTTCCTTTGAAGTTCGTGGTGCAGATACTCTCCCTCGTAAAACTCCTCCTTCGTCGGAGACGGTCCGCCTATGAGTATGCCTTCGAGTTCGTCTTTCATCGGGAGGAAAGCCTCGTTAACCTTGTCTCCGACCCTCTTGTAGAATTCGTGTATCGCTATCTCCCTCAGCCTTTCGAACCTTACGCTACTCTGACCGCCCTGCCTGTGCTTTCCCGGAACGTTGGAAGTCGCGTGAGCGAGAACCTCTATCCTGCTTCCCCTCAAAACGCCTATCGTAGCTTCTCTCCTGTCGAGAACTACCAGTCCGTAGACTTTCTTTTCTTTCAGCATTTCTTTAAGCGGATCGAGGTAGAATCGCGAGTCGCAGTGGTATTTATACATGGGAACGGGCTCGGGAGGGATGATTATTTCGGTTATGTGCTTCTCTTTCCCACCCCCAAGGTCGATGACCCCGCTTATTATCACCATACCGTTTTCTGGCGGTTTTCTGAACATTTTGAGCCTCTGAAGAATCGCTTCGAGTCCTGCAAGCACGTGAGTTCTTGTTTGCTTCGACTTTATGTTCGAAGCCTGACTGAGTTCGTTCCTAAGCTGATTTGCAACGTCGGCTATGTTCTTATCCGGAGGAATGTAAAGCGTGATTAACTCCGTCCCTCTACCCTTGTACTTTTCGAGTTCTTCGAGCTTCCTCTTAAACTCATACTTGAGCTTCGATTCCATACGACCACCTCTCATACCTCTGCTGCCAGGACCTTATCGCCCTGAGCAAGTCGATCTTTCTGAATTCCGGCCAGTAAACGTCGCAGAAGTAAGCGTATCGCGAAGCCGACTGCCAGACGAGAAAGTTCGAGAGTCTGAGCTCCCCGCCGGTTCTGATCACGAGGTCCACTGGCGTTTCGTCGTAGAGGTGCCTCTCTATCATCCGGAGGTCGACTTCTTCAACGTTAACCTCGCCTTTTAAAACTTTTTCCACGACTTTTCTAACCGCCTCTGCAATCTCCTGCCTCCCTCCGTATGCGAGAGCGATGTTCAACCTGAACCTGCCGTAATTTCTCGTCTCCTTTTCCACGACATCGACCACTTCCCTTATCTCAAGCGGAAGGAGGTCCCTTCTGCCTATAACTCTCACCTTAACTTCGTTCTCGTGAATCCTCTTGTCGAAAGCTAACCTCAAGAGCTCCCTCCTTATGAGGGCGAAAAGATTCTTCTTCTCCTCCTCGCTCCTCCTAAAATTTTCAGTGGAGAAAGCGAAAACCGTAAGAATTTTTATTCCCAAACTCCAGCACCACTCGAGAACCTTCTCTGCTTTCCTCGACCCGAAAAAATGACCGACATGTGGAGGCAAACCCCTCTTCTTCGCGAACCTTCTGTTTCCGTCCATTATAATAGCTACGTGCTCTGGCATCTTTTTTTTCCTCACTTCCCTCTCAAGGAGCTTCTCGTAGATTTTCCTTATCATTTCTTTTCGAACTCCTCGAGCAAAGATCTGACCACGCCTTCGTATTCTTTCTTCAGGTAATACTTGTTTTTCTCCCCTATTTCAAGCTTTAGTATCCCCAGCCGAGCACTCATCAGCCCAACCATCGCGGAAACTCCTCTGATGTTCAGCTCATACCCCATTTCCGCCAGCCTCTTCTGGATGTCCTCCGTCGTGAGCTTTTCTCCAGTAAGCACTATCCTGAGCAGAGCCTTTCTAACTCCGCTTCTGTCCCTTTCCAGATACTTCCTTAGCCTCCGGACGACTTCCTCGTTCACGCACTCACCCCAGAGAAGTCTTCGAAACTAAGGTCCGATTGTGCGTCGGATACCTCTCGACGAGGTATACCCTAATTCCCTCCCGCTTCAGCTCGCTCACGTTCTTTTCTGCAAATTCGAGATCGACTTCGAAGCCCTCTCCCGTTTCGAAAAATTCCACACCTTTCGACGTTAATATTTTTCTGATTTTTTCAGCGTCTCCTTCGAGATATCCACATATAACAGTCCCCTCGTTCGTAACTTTGTAGAATTCAGGCATGTTGAACGCCATCCTTATGAGCCTCCTCCTGAACTGAGCTACGTCTTTAAACCTGACGCTACAGAAGTGAAACTTCCTGACGACTTTCGAATACCTTTCCGCCACTTCTCTGCTTCCCTTCGCTTCGTAGAAGTCTCCAACCTCCCACCCTCTCCTTTCGAGTTCAAGATAGTTGGTCGCAGAGAACTCGAGTTCGTTCACGTTCAGAAATGCATCTTCCTCGTTTACAATCTTGACGACGTCTTCCGAGAACTTTATTGCCGGAATTTCAAAACCGGCTTCGATTCCAAGCCTCGTAGAAGTTCTTAGCGGCTCCCTGTATTTTTCGACGTTAACCAGGTTGGGCGGGTGAAATCGAATCTCGTCGAGTCCCGCCTCGCTGAGCTTCTTTAAAACGCTCTCCTTGGCTGGAACGCTCGTGTATAGGTGAGTGTGAAGTCCGGCCTCGCTGAAAATCTCTAAGAATTCCAGCACTCTTTCGAGCTTCAGCAACGGCTCTCCGCCGGTGATTGCCACCCCTTCTGCGCTCATGGAAATCGCTTCATCCACGATGTCCTCGACGCTTTTTACAGGTCTCTCGTTCGCATAGATGACGTCTTTGCCCTTCTTCTCATCGCTTATCGGACAGTAGTAGCAACTCTTGTCGCACTCGCCCGTTACGAACAAAACGAGCTTCGCACCCTTCCTGCAGAGCTTACAACCCTCGGTAAGGTAGTTGTAGTAACTCCCTGCCTCTATCCTCCTCATAACTTCTGGAACCTCTTCTTCACCCACTCCACGCCGAGCGACTTGATGAAGTATCCAGCTCTCGGTCCGTAGTTTTTGTTCAGTATCGCCTTGTATATCGACTGAAAAGCTTTCGACGGCTTCATTCCAAGCTCTCTTGAAACCTCGTAAACGAGCTGGTGTATCCTTTCCGGACTCATGTCGTCGCTCAGCTTTTCGGCGAACGTCTTTAAGAACCTCTTTTCCGCTTCGCTCAGCTCCACCTCAACTTCATCCTTGATTTCGAACTTCAGGTTCTCCGGAGCGAACCTTTCGAGCCACTTCCTCGCGAACGGCAACCTTCTCTCCACGTCTCTCCTCACGGTTTCGTCCACGTGATAAGTTCTGGAAAGAATTTCGAGAACTTTGTCGAGCTCCCAGTTTCCGATCTGTCCAACGACGACGAGGTGTCTGAAGCTCACGTCAGAGTAAACTGCGTTATCGACGAGAGAAAGCTGAACGCTCCTGTCGTTTCTCCTGTAAGCCTCTTCGAAGTCGTCGATTATTTCGAGCATTCCCATCCCGGGGTCGAACTCGATGTGTCTCTCCGGCTTCGTTCTTATGATTATATATCTGACTATCTCAGGCGGTAGCGCGTCTACGAGGTCTTTCACCGGAACTACGACACCCTTCGAACTCTTCATAGCACCCACGCCTTTTAAGTGTATCCACTCGTAAACGATCGGGAACGGAGGCTCGAAACCGTAAACTTCTCTCGCTATTCTCACTCCGGTGTCCCAGCTTCCCCCAGCAGCTGCGTGATCCTTTCCGAACGGTTCGCAGGTTATCCCGAGTATGTCCCACCTCGCCACCCAGTCGACTCTCCAGGTCAGCTTGCCCTGTCTGAACGACGCGTAGCCCTCGTGACCGCAAGAACAGGAGTATTCAACTCCGTTATCGTCGAAAGACTTAACTCTGGCAGAATTTATTCTGCCACAGTTCTCGCAGAGAGGATTAAACGGACTCCAGCCTTCCTCCACCTCTCTTCCGCTGACTTCTTTTATGATCCTCGCTATCTGATCCCTCTTTTTGAGTGCGACTCTTATGTGATCCTCGTATTCCCCGCTCTTATACATCTCGTCGGCTTTTTTGACTGTCAGCTCGATCCCGAGCTTCTCAAGAGATTCGAGAAACGGTTGTAAGAAGTGCTCCGCGTAACTCCCGTGGCAACCTTCCGGATCGGGAATTTCGCTCAACGGCATTCCGACGAACTTCTCGTATTCTTCTGGAAGAAACGGATACCTCCTCCTGAGTGGGTCGAACGTGTCTGCGATGTAGATTATCTCCGCCTTTCCACCCTTTTCTTCGAGCGCTCTCCTCACTGCATCGGCTATAACGATTTCCCTCAAGTTACCGAGGTGAATGTGACCGCTCGGAGTGATTCCAGTCGCTATCCTGTGCCTCTCCGACCTTTCGAGCAGCTTTTCCGCTATAACGTCTGCCCAGTGAATCTCGGTCATCTGTTTCGAGAGCGCGAATGAGCTTTAAAAATCTTTCATCCTCCTCCTGACGAGCTGGTTTCTCTCGGCTATTTTTTCCAGAAACCTTTCGAAGCTGTCGAAGTCGGAAACCTTCTCCTGCAGAAAAACGCCAGTCCTACCTATCTCTCTCCTCCTTTCGAGGACGCGTATCCTCTCTTCGACTATTTCTACGCCTACCCCAAGAATTTTCGCGACTTCGCTTTTGTCCATCTCGTTTATGGGAATCTCGACGTGCCCGACGTCGTTCGGGATTATCAGGACGAGCCTCTTGTCCACTCCGCAGACGCGCACGTTTTTCCTCAGCTCGTCAAGGGTTATTGCTCCGCCGAACTTGTAAAAATCGAGTTCTCTATCCTTCATCTTTGCCAAAGGGAAGCTCACGTTAGCGTCCTCTAAGACGAACTCGCCCTTTATGACGTGGTTCGGAGTCGCCTGGACTATCCTCTTCTCGAGGACGGGAAATTCGGACAGCGCGAGCTCGAGCTTGAAGGAAGGGATTTGAATCGGAACGAAAATGTCAACGTCGCTGCTCTCTTTAACGTCGCCCCTCGCCACGCTTCCGTAAAGAAGCGAAGGGATTCCGAATTCCTCTAATTTTTCCATTATTCGCTTCGCTACTCTCCTCTTCTCCTCAAGAAGTTTCCACCGCTTCGAGTCGTATCTCACGAGCTTTCTGCTTCCGTATGTCGCGACCCTCCTCATTCTACCGTTTCGTCTATCCAGTCAAGGAATTTTCTGTCGCCCTCCTCCACGTTCAGAGCGCATATGCACGGAGTCGTGTAGCTGTGAACTTTCTTTATCTCCTCCTTAACCTCCGAAAACTTCTCCGCTTTCGTCTTTACTATCATCGCCCACTCCTCGTCCTCCTGAATCTTCCCTTCCCACCAGTACATCGAGTTTATCTTCCAGTAGTTAACGCAAGCGGCGAGCTTCTTCTCGAGGAGGTGCCTCGCTATTTTTTCAGCCTCTTCCCTCGAAGACGCCGTGACGTATATGAAGTAATACATGAAAACTCGTCAATCGAACCGTTATAAATTTTTACCTCGACCTGTAGAACTCTTCGATCTTCCTCTTGGCGCTGAGCAGCGCCTCTCTTCCCACCATCCTTTCAGCGAACTCGTCCGCAGCTTTTTCAACCTTCTCGTCCGAGATATGGAGAAACGTCAGCAACCTGAGGCTTCTGAAGGGTATAGCCACGTTCTGCGTTGCGTGAAACTTCTCGTGGAACATCACGGCAGACAGTTCGTCTTCGTCGAGAATGTCGAGCAAGCCTTCGGACACGAACACGGACTTACCCACAGTAAAAGCCTTCGGAAGCATCGTTTTTAAAACGAACACTTTCTCGAGTCCGTATTTCTTCGCGAGGTCTGGATCTTCCTCGTAACCGAACCTCCTCTTCAGGAACTGCACGTAAATTGACGGAAAAGCGAGAACCAGCAGCAGCGTCGCGAGAGCGTAGGCGAAGTAGTACCTCATGAACCAGAACATGTCGCAGGACATCGAGAAGTATACGAGAGGAGCGTTTATCAGCGCCAGGACGTTCATCATCCAGTAAAATCTGACCTTGGAGAACGAGTTCTTGGCGAGGGAGTATCCGAGAGCCGAAACGAGAAATCCCGAAATTACGAGAATCGTCAGAGAGCCAAGCTTCGTGTTCGTTAAGCAATAAACCGTGCAGCTCAAAGCGTTCACTTCTTAACCACCTTCTTGTGGAAGTAATCGACGACTATTTCCCCAAACTTCTCGACGAGCCTGTCGAGGATGTTCTCCACGAACTTCCTCTCGACTTCCTCTTCACTCACTGCCGGATAAAACACGAACTTCTTCCTTCCGTCGACGACTTTCTTCTCCTTCCTGACGAACCCGTTTCTTTCGAGCCTGTCCAGAGTTGCAGCGACGCTCGACATCGGGGCTTCTATGCATCCGGAGATTTCAGAGAGGGTAGCTTCCTTTTTGTTCCACAGACACCGCATTATCTTTTCTTCGAGCGGAGAAAAGATTTTCATGTCCTCGCTTAACTCGATCCTCTCCTTCTTTACCATTGAACACCGTTATATTCGTCAAGTATAAAATACTTTTTCAAACTATCTCTGCCTCTTCGAAAACCTCCATGCCGCTCTCGGTTATCACATATGGACGCGGCACTCTTAAGTGGGGCATCCTCCTCATCTTCAAAACCTCGATCGTTAAGATAGCCTCTTCGAGCTCGCTCTTTCTCACCATTTTCAGAACTATGAGTCCGTCAGCCACGTATTCGAGAATTCCGAACTTCGAATGAATCGGGTTGTTTCTGTCGGACTCGCTCGTAATTATTGCGGTAGCACCGGAGCTTTTTATTACCTTCCTGAACATCGACAGCGCTTTGTATCTACCCGCGTCGTCGTAGAGCGTTTCGAGAACGCTTATAGTGTCTATCAGGACTCTTTTAGCACCGAAGCTTGCGAAAATTTCCGACACTTCTTCCTCAACTTTTTCGAAGCTCCTCTTGACGTCCTCGGCCTCAAGTCTGACTACCTGAACCTTGTCCTCGGGAAGTTTCATACCGAAACTCTCGGCAGTCTCGAAAATGCTCTCTTCGTCTTCGTCGAAGCTTATCACTATTCCCTTCTCCCCCCTCCTGACTCCCTCGTGTATGAAGTGTAAACCGAGAGTCGTTTTGCCGGTTCCGTAGCTGCCGATTACTCCAACAACGAACCTTTCCGGAATGCCTCCACCAAGGAGCTTGTCGAGACCCGGAATGCCGGTAGAAAGAATTTTCATCATATCACCCTGTGAACCTTAGAAATCACGACTCCCACGAAGGGGTCGAGGCTTACCTCGAACCTCGAAACTTTTTCTCTCTCGAGAAAGGGCATCACGCCGACGAATTTCCTGAAGAACATCCACCTCTTCAGCTCTCCCTTCTCGTAACTCAGCTCGAAGTCGATCACGATGTCGAACTGATCCAAGAGCTCGTCCTCTCTTTCTCTCGAAGCGTTCAGAGTGTAATGAAAGGCGAAGATCGAATCACTCCTTCTGCACACCTTTCTCAGACCTTTCAAAAAGTCTATAAGGTCCTTCCACTCCATCTCGACGCCAACAAGCCTCACGAGGTCAGTTAAAGAGTCGAAGAAGACGAAGCTGTTGTCCTCGACGTCCTCAAAAGCTTCCGAAATCTCCTTCAGAACGTCTTTTCTTCCGGTTAAACTTCCCGCGCTGCTCAACCCGAGCCACCTTAGAGGGACTATGCTCCTCCTGAAGTAAGACTCGGAAAAGCTCTTAATTTTTAGACCCTTCAAAACTTCCTCCGCCCGAGCTTCCGGAAAGTAATTCCGCACCTTGCTCCAGACCTCGTCTTCGAGCTCCGTAACTGAGTAATAGCGAAGCTTCACGTCCGGATGCTCTTTGGCGAGGTTCATCATCACGCTCACGCCAAATTCTCTCGCCCCTCCGCCAAGGTTTTCCGAAAAAACCGCCAGACCCGGAGGGATGTCTCTCTGGTCGACCACGCTTAAACCTATCGGAAACCTCATGATACCTCTATCACCTCATCACTCATTAAAAATATCTGGGAGTATATCGTGTGGTCGAGCTCTCCGTCGAGGGTGAAGAAGAGCCCTATGAACCCGGAAGTTCTCAGCTTTCCGCTTATCTGCCTCACGAACTTCACGAGAGTTTCGTTGGACTTGTAAAGGGATATCGTGGAGAGCGAGTCAAGAAAAACGAACTTGAAGTCGGAATTCACGAGGTTCATCGCTCTCTTCAACGCCACCTGAATGTGAACGGGGTCTGGAGAGTTTACGTATATGCACGCGCCGTTTTCTTCCTCGCTGAACTGCCGTGATACACAGTCCACGAAAACCAGCTTCTCGACGTTGACTCCGGCAGACGACAGCAACCTTTTCAAGCTCGAGCACGGCTTGTTGAGGGAAACGTAAACGCCTTCAGCGAAGCTCGTGAAATACCTCAAGACCTCATGAACGACTTCGTTGTACATTTTCGAGCTGACTTTGAAGAGCAGGATCTCCGCTCCGCAGCTGAGTGCGTTTTCGATTCTCTTTATCAGGTTGCCGACGAAGTCCGCGCTCAGCTCCGACATCATTTCATCTCCCGACGGTGAACTTTTACTCCGAAATCCTTTAAAGCTCTTTCGAAGGATTAAGTCAGCGTTTGGATACTTTTCCCGGCATCAGCTAATTTCTTCAGCCTTTATCCTTCCACGACCACTTCAAAATCTCTCACAACGTCCTTTACGAATAAAAAGTGCCTGTCTTTGGTAACGACTCTCAAGCCGTTGTTTAACGCGATTGCCGAAATAATCACGTCAATTGCCGGTATAGGTTTGCCAACTTTCAAAAGCTCCGTAGAAATTTTCAGAGCTAAATTGTAATCCGACTTGGAAGGATACAGCACGACGAAGTCGAGCTCTAAAGATTTCGGAAACTCGATGACGTTAAAAATCGTCGTGTAACCTCTAACCTCTCTGTTCTCTTTATAAAGATCTATCAATTTGCTCGTGTCGTAGAGATTCTTTTCCATTCCCCATCCCTCATCTTTTCGTAACCTTCAATGGCTTTCTCAAGGCTCAATTCGTTTAAACTCTTTTTGAAGTCGCCACCAAGCTCTTCCAAGAGTTCTTTCGTGCTGATTTCCTTTCTGCTTTCCTCTAACTTCTTCAGGTAATCCACTATAGCTTTCCTAACGACTTCGCTCCACCTAATTTCGCTGTGCTCCTTCATCTTTTTGTAAACGTCGTCAGGTATCGACAGGGTTATGTTGGGCATACACATACTTATGTGAATTCAAATATTTTAAGGTTTTTGCGCGTTAGAGTATTTTATCGCCGATATCAGTGGTCAGAACTGACGAGATTGCCAAGATCAGCTCGTCGTAGAGAGGCGCGCTATTAACGTTTTACATTTTTGTTTAATCACTCCGGAGAATTTCGTCCCTCACTCACGACACGAATTCCGTTACGTTGTTCTCTCCTGTTGTGTAAACCCTGACAACGTTCTGGTAATTTTTTATCGTTGGACCAAACCGGACAGTTAAGTTTTAACGCCAACGCGATGGAAGGAGCATCGTCAGGAGAGCTGTTCTTATCTTCCTCTTACTTATCTTCGAATTCTCCGAACGGAATTGCCTCGATTTGCGTCACCAGAAAATTTAAAATTATGTCCAGTTCGTCTAAAGAGAGTTTTGTCTTTTCGAGCATTTCGTCAATACGTTCGTGAATTTCTACGAACAGATACTCCGGAGCTGCAAAACGAAATTTGCTCAAGATTTTATTTACAACAAAAAATCTAAGCGTTCCCCCATTGGCTATAAGAAACGCAAATACGACGTTAGCGTCCACCACTAACGTGGTCTCCGAACCTCTCTGCAATCTATCTGCTGATTTTTTGCCGAGTTCTATGCTTCTTCTCGGTCGAAATCGGGAATTTCTCTTCGAACTTCTCCACTCACTTCCACACAGCCGCGCGAAGCTTTACGAATTTCTGAGAGGATTCCCGCCTCTCGTCGAGGATGTTTGAACGTAAGTATCTATTCCGAGCAATCTGATTTCGTTCGGTATCCTTTCTCTTTCGAAGATGCTTAGCTCTTCTATAAGTTCTTTCAGCTTCATCAAAATTTGTCGAATAATATTCTGGGAAGGTAAGGTTTACGAGTCTAAAACAAAAATTTATATTGTTTAATCATTATGTAAAAATTATGGCAGAAGACGTAATTTACAACGACTTGTTGACCGACGGAATCATCGGGCCCGACGTGAAAAAGCTTGGAAAAGTTGCTGACGGAGGAAAGATAGTTTTCGTAACGTCTCCCGGATGCTGGGGTCCGATGATAACTCCAAACATAAAAGGTGGACACGAGGTCGCCGTTCCAGTTGAAGTGGAGGGTGCAAAGGTCGGAGATGCAGTTGCGATAAAGGTGGAGAAAATAAAAGTTCTGTCGAAAGCGGCAAGCTCTGGAGTCGATCAGCCAGTAGAAGGAGCCTTCGTCGGAGATCCTTTTGTTGCGAAGAAGTGTCCGAACTGTGGCGAGATGTGGCCGGATTACGAAGTCAAAGGAATCGGGCAGGAAGCTGTGAGGTGTAAGAAGTGCGGTGCTCCGGCTTCTCCTTTCAGAATGGTGCACGGCTACACGCTCGTCATCGACGGAAGTTTTGCCGTGTCAGTAGACGAAAAGATGGCGAAGAGCATAGCAGAAAAGTCCAGAGAGTTCGCTGCTCTGCCCAAAAACTCGAAGCAAGTCTCAGTTCTGGTTTTTGGAAAAGCAGACATTCCAGGAATGGTTTCTCGCGTTAGACCACACCTCGGTCAGCTCGGAACGATTCCAGCAGTGAACATTCCAGACTCTCACAACGCCGGAGACTTCGGAACCTTCCTCATAGACGCTCCGCACCAATACGCGATAACCAGGGAGCAATACGAAACTGCCTTAACCGACGGTCACCTCGACGTTGATTCCGTTAGAGAGGGTTGCGTGGTCATAGCTCCGGTAAAGGTCGACGGAGCAGGAATCTACGCCGGCGACGTTCACGCGATGCAGGGAGATGGTGAAGTTGCTGGCCACACAGCCGACGTTTCGGCAGAGACTACTGTCAGCGTATCTGTGTTGAAAGGATTGACGCTCGAGGGTCCGATTTTGCTTCCTCCTGAAGAAGATCTGCCACCACTCGCGAAGCCCTGGAAGAAGGACGAGTGGGAGATCGTGGAAAGCGTCGCAAAGAAGAACGGGATTGAAGCTGAACCAGTTGCACCCGTGCAGATCATCGGATCGGGACCCACAATAAACGAGGCTGCCGCGAGAGGTTTCGAAAGGGCGGCAAAGCTATTCGGAATGAAGCTCGAAGAAGTTCTGAATCGCGTAACCGTGACCGGAGCGGTGGAGATAGGAAGGTTGCCGGGAATCGTGCAAGTGTCGATGCAGGTGCCGTTGAGGATTCTCGAAAAGCTCGGAATCGCGGATATGGTCGTGGAGCATTACGATCTGCCCTATTGAACAATTTTTCTCCAACGTTAGCTCAAGGGGTGCTGTTAAGCACAAAATACCAGCCGCTGCCTTTCAACCGAAAACCCGCTGCCGATACCTTGCGTATTAAT
>CAYXDX010000016.1:0-27013 GCA_964463865.1 uncultured archaeon
GAATCAGTTTAGAAAAACTTAAATAATTATTCATTATTATATTTTATTAAATTCGGCTGGAGGTGGATGAATGAAGAAGATTTACCCGCTCTTAGCAGTTTTGCTTCTGGCGATCTCACTTGCCGGTTGCCAGCAGGAGAAACCTCAGGAAAAGCCTGCTGAGAAGACCGTCGAAACATTGTATTTTGGTGCGCCGATAAGCCTGAGCGGAAAGTTCTCCAAGGAGGGGCAGATGTCCCTGTGGGGTATGCAGGTAGCCATTAAATGGCTAAACGAAAAGCATGGGGGCATTAAAGTCGGAGACAAAGTTTACAAAGTCGAATTGAAGTATTACGACGACGAGTCAAACAAAGAGACGGTTATCAGCCTCGTCGAAAGGCTGGCCAAGGTCGACAACGTCAAGTTCATACTCGCACCCTACAGCTCCGGGTTGACGCTCGCTGCCGCGCCGGTGGCGGAAAAATACGGCGTTTTGATGAACAGCCACGGTGGTGCGAGTGACTACATATTCGAGCAGGGATACCACTACATAGTCCAGACGTTAAGTCCGGCAAGCAAATACCAGACTGGTTTCCTCGACATGATTAAGAAGATTGACCCGAACGCTAAGAAGCTCGCGCTCGTTTACGAGGACACGGAGTTCTCGAGAGCGGTGTTCAAAGCCGCTAAGGAATACGCCAAGAAGCTTGGCTTTGAAATCGTTTACGAGAAGACGTATCCGAAAGGAACGACCGACTTATCTCCGATTCTTAACGAGCTCAAGAACTACCAGCCGGACATACTCATCGGCGGTGGCCACTTCGCCGACGGCCAACTGCTCGTCAGCCAGATGGCAGACCTCAACGTGAACGTCAAGGCCGTTTCGATCCTCGTCGCACCGACTTTGCCGCAGTTCTACGAAGCTCTCGGAACGAAGGCCGAAGGGATATTCGCGCCAGCTCAGTGGGAGGTCGGAGTGAAGTATAGTCCGGAAGTTGCAAAGAAGCTCGGAATTGACTGGTTCGGACCCACGCAGGAAGAGTTCCTCCAGATGTTCAAAGAAATTTCCGGTAGCGACGAGCCTCCAAGCTATCACGCTGCAGAGGCAGCGGCAGCGGTTCTTGCCTACGCCTACGCTATAGAGAAGGCGCAAAGCCTCGATCCGAAGAAGGTCAGAGAAGCTATGAACGACATCGAGTTCATGTGCGTCTACGGAGTCTGGAAGATCGATCCCGAGACCGGAAAGCAGGTCGGACACGACATGGTCATAATACAGTGGCAGGGTGGAAAGAAAGTCATCGTCTGGCCTCCGGAGGCTGCTAACGCCGAGCCATACTATCCGATGCCGACATGGGAAGAGAAAGAGCAGGGCAAACTCGCGGAGCGATAACCCTCCATTTTTTACACCTTTTCTTGGGTGACTGAGAATGGTGTTAGTGGAGAATCTGCTCTCCAACTTACTCTACGGTCTTTTGCTCGGAAGTATTTACGGCATCGCCACGATGGGTTTGAGCATAATATTCGGCGTTCTTAGGATAGTCAACGTCGGACACGGAGCGTTCGTGATGCTCGGCGCCTTTATAACCTTCTGGCTGTTCGCACTTTATGGAATTGTTCCGCCCGCAGCCGTATTTTTTGCGGCGTTCGTCGGAGCCGCTTTGGGATTTTTGATGTTTTATTCTGCGATAAGGCGATTGATTGATGCTCCCGAGCTTTCCACACTTCTCGCAACTTTTGGTTTCGGTTTGTTCGTCGAAGAGTTTGCAAAGTTCCTCTGGGGTCCGGAATACTACGGTTACAGCTGGAACGTTGGCAGCTTAAACATGGGCTTCACAACAATACCGTTCACGAAGATTTTGGCAGCGTTGCTATCCTTGGTTCTGGCCGTGACGGTTTACGCGTTCATAAAGAAGACGAAGTTCGGAATGGCGATAAGAGCGGTCGTCGAGGACAAAGAGGGGGCGCTCGCCTGCGGAATAAACGTCGATAGAATTTACGCTCTGAGCTTTTCGCTCGGAATCGCGCTTACCGTCGTCGGCGGAGTCCTCGTCGCGACGTTCACGCCGGTCGGAATAAACGTTTACATGGGCGGAGATTATACGCTGAAAGCTTTCGTCATCGCAGTCCTCGGAGGTTTAACGTCTCCAATAGGATCATTCTACGCGGGCATCCTTTTCGGACTTTTCGAGAACGGATCCTACACGTTGCTCGGGTTGATCCCGGGAATCGAGCCTTTCGCGATGACGAGGTTTATAGCCTTCGCGTTTCTCCTCCTGATTCTACTCGTAAGACCGACGGGGATAATAAGGGGTGAAGAGCTTTGAAGTCGCTGGTTCAGTTGATTCCCACAGCGATTTTTCTTGCCGTGCTTTTCTTAATAGCTTCGACCGTCGAGGGAACTTGGCAGCTCGTTGCTTTGATTGTCTTTTACATGGCGCTCGGACAGGCGTTCAACATATTCCTCGGACTTACCGGATACGTCGACTTCGGCTACGTCGCCTTTCTCGGACTCGGAGCGTATGGGATGGCGCTGGCGATAAAGAACTTCGCGAGTTATGGCCTAATTTCCGTTGCCATCGGCATCCTCCTCGGAATGATTTTCGCGGCAATTTTATCCTTAGTGGTCGGAGCTGTCGCTTTAAGGCTTAGAGGAGCTTACTTCGCGATCGCTACGATAGGCGTCAACGAGGGCTTCAGATACTTCGTCGAAGGAACGAGGATGTGGGGAGGATCGGAAGGAATCGTGCTTTCCGGACTCATGAGGAAGACGTTCGGCCCGGAGACTACGAACTACCTGTCCACGTATTTCTCCGACGTGGCGATGTTTCTGGTCGTGTTCGTCTCAGCTCTAATTACTTCGATATACCTCAGAAGCAAAATAGGATACGCCCTCCTGGCTATGAGGGAAGATGAAGATGCTGCGAAGGTCATGGGGATCAACGTGACGAAATACAAAATAATGGCGTTCGTTACGAGCGCCACGATGGCAGGAGTTATCGGAGCGATCGCCTGGGCGCTGAAGCAGACCTACGTCTTCCCCGAAGATGTGTTCAACATAACTTACACTGTAGAAGCAATAGTCATCGTGATGCTCGGTGGAGCGGGAACTCTGCTCGGACCGATGGTTGGCGGAGCTCTCTACGCTCTGCTGAAATACTACTTAAACATCATTTTCCCGGGCCTCCAGCTGCTGATACTCGCCCCCATACTCGTAGCGGTAGTTGTTATCTTTCCGGAAGGCTTGATCGGACACGTTAAGGAGAAGGTGAAGGGGACGAAGCTCGAAGTTTTCGTGAGGTGATTTCATGCTTCTCGTCGTCGAGAACTTGAAGAAGAGCTTCGGTGGAATTAAGGCCGTTGACGGAGTTTCGTTCGAAGTCGAAAGAGGGGAAGCTGTCGGAATAGTTGGGCCGAACGGCAGCGGAAAAACGACGCTGTACAACCTGATAAGCGGCGTATACACACCGGACGAGGGCAGAATTCTTTTCGAGGGTAAAGACATAACGAGCCTGCCACCCTATAAGAGGGCCGAGCTCGGAATAGCGAGAACGTTTCAGATTCCGAGACCGTTCGGGAGGGCTACAGTGCTCGAAAACGTGGCGATAGGAGCAATGTTCGGTAAGGAGAAATTCGAGGTAGACGAGGCTTTCGAGGTGGCGGAGCAATACCTGAACCTCGTCGGAATAGACAAGCTGAAAAACAAGGAAGCGAGACTCTTGACCCCCCTTGAAAAGAGGTTGATGGAGCTCGCGAGGGCTCTCGCGATGAAACCCAAACTACTGCTTCTTGACGAAGTTATGGCGGGAATGAATCCGGTGGACGTCGACAGGATAATAGACATTCTGAACAGGATAAGAGAAGAGGAAGAAGTCTCGGTTATATCCATGGTCGAACATCTAATGCAAGCGATCGTGAAGTTCGCGGAAAGGCTGATAGTCATGCACCAGGGAAGGAAGCTCGTTGAGGGCGAGACGAAGGAGGTTCTCAACCACCCGAAGGTCGTGGAGGTCTACCTCGGAAAGAAGGTGGTCTAATTGCTCGAAGTAAGAGGTTTGGAGAGCGGTTACGGAGAGATGCAGGTTCTCTGGGGAGTTGACCTGAAAGTCGAAAAAGGTTCCATAACTGTCGTTCTCGGAGCTAACGGCGTGGGCAAGAGCACGACGTTGAAGACAATTTTCGGAATAGTAAAGCCCTGGAAGGGAGAAGTGCTGTTCGACGGCGAAGACGTAACGAACCTGAAACCGCACGAGAAAGTCGAAAGAGGGATGGCATACGTGCCAGAAGGTAGACACATCTTCCCGGCCATGACCGTCGAAGAGAACCTGAGGCTCGGCGCTTACATCAAAAGAGCTGAAAAAAGGTTCGATGAAAGGCTGGAGTTCGTTTTCGAGTTGTTTCCGATACTTAAAGAGAGAAGGAGACAGAAGGCTGGGACGTTAAGCGGAGGGGAGCAACAGATGTTAACGATCGCGAGAGCGCTGATGTCGGATCCGAAGATGATTATGATGGACGAACCGAGCCAAGGACTCGCGCCGAAGGTCGTGACGGAGCTGTTCGAAGTAATAGAGGAGCTGAAGAAGGACGGCATGACGGTTCTGCTCGTAGAACAAAACGTCTACGCCTCCCTCGAGATAGCAGACTACATCTACGTAATGAGCGAGGGCAGAGTCGTCGCTGAAGGTAGAAAAGACGAAATGAGCGAAGAAGAAATAAAGAAGGCGTACGTGGGGATTTAGAAAAAGGTTTTTTACAGGACGAGAGTTCGCTCTAACATGTTGGAAATGCTCAGAATGGAGTTCAACAAGGCTAAAGACATGCTTCAACGTCACGAATTCGTCAAAATTTACGCTCACTATGACGCTGACGGAATTTCCGGAGCTGCGATAGTCTCCACGGCTTTGATGAGGATTGGCAAGAAAATTCACGTTTCGTTTCTGAAAGGTCTGAACGAGGGTGTCGAGCACGACGGAGGACTCGCGCTTTTCGTGGACATGGGTAGCGGGTATCCCGACGTTATATCCTCGATAGAAGAGGACGTGATAATAGTCGACCACCACTTTCCCGTCGGAAGGATAGAAAAAGAAAACGTTGCACACATAAACCCGCACCTCGCAGGAATAGACGGGTCTTTCGAAATGTCTGCAAGCGCCACCGCCTACTTCTTCGCCGAAGAGCTCGGAAACAACTACGACTTAACGGCCTTGGCGTTGGTGGGGATAATAGGCGACAAACAAAAGCTGAGAGGCGGTAACCTCGAGGTCGTGAAGAGAGGTATCGAAAGGGGATACGTGGAGAGAAGAGAAGGTCTAAGACTGATTTCCGGAAAAGTCAGGGACGTTCTGACGTATTCCACCGAGCCGTTCTTAAATTTCTACGGAAACGAGGATGAGCTCGAAAAGTTTCTTGAGGAGGTGGGAGTGGACGGAGAAAAAGAGGTCGACGAATTGACGAGAGAAGAAGAGAGCAGACTCGCGAACGGAATTGCCATAAGGTTGCTGAAAATGAACTGCTACCCGGGAGTTTTCGAAGACATCGCCGGGAGCAAGTTCTACCTCAAAAACGAGCTGATAAAGAATGCGACGATGCTGAGCGAAGTCGTCAACTCCTGCGGAAGGAAGTCTGCCAATTCGATAGGCTTCGCCATCTGCATGAGAGACGTAAACTACCTGGAAAAGGCGTTGGAAATCTGGAGAGACTACCAGACCGAGTTGCTCGAAGAACTTAAGAAGAGAGTCCACGAAGTCAAGGAAAGTTTTTGCATGAGATACATAGTGATGGAGGACGCCCCAACGACTGGACCAATCGCCTCGATCCTCTCGCGATACGTCTACTCCGACAAACCTCTGATAGCCGTGAACATTAAGAAAGACGGGAAAGTGAAAGTTTCCGCGAGGTCCAACGAAAGACTTGCCGAGACTCTCGACTTGGGAGAGGTCATGAGGAAAGCTGCAGAAAAAGTCGGAGGTAGAGGCGGAGGTCACAGCGTGGCGGCTGGAGCTAACATAACTGCAGATAAAGTCGAAGAATTTCTGAAGGAGGTTGACATGCTGTGCTGTTCAGCCTTGAAATCGAGTTAGACCTGAAGGACTCTAAGGTCGTATACGAAGCTTTGAAACCCGACGATGTGGACTGGGCAAAAGCTACCTACCGCGAAGGAAGGCTCGTGATAAGGATAGAAACGAACAAGATCGGTGCTGTAATAAACGCGTTCGAGGACTTTATGATGAACGTCAAAGCTGCTGTCTCCTCTCTCGAAAGTCTTTCATCCGCTCTTCAGCGAGAGAAATAATCCTTTCGACTATTTTCGCCGAACTACAGAGTTCGCAGTCGAGCTTCTCCCTTATCCTCACGACTTCCGCTTTTATGCCTCTCTTTTCGAGCTCCCTCTTCAGCCACTCCTCGTCGAAGTGCTGGTCGTATCCGAGAACTATCACGTCCGGCTTTATCTCCTCTATCGGCTTGAATATGTCCTCTTCGTCTCCAAGTATCGCTTCGTCAACAGGCTTTAGAGCCTCTACGACTCTTCTCCTCTGTTCTTCCGGAATGAACGGTTTGGGCTTGTGCCTGACGTTCTTTTCCCTCGCGACGATAACGATCAGGTAATCTCCGAGCTTCTTGGCCTCCTCAAGAAACTTCACGTGTCCCGGGTGTATTATGTCGAACGTGCCGGTCGCAACGACTTTTTTCATCGAGGTTCGTAAACCTGGCGGAATAAAACTGTTGTTATCGCGACAAAAAATAAATGTTGGAACTTACGCACCCTGCGAAAACATTTCTTTGAGCGACCTCTTGTTTATCTTCCCGACGCTCGTCTTCGGAATTTCGTCGACGAAAACGACCTTATCGGGAATTGCCCACTTCGTTATTTTACCCTCTTCGACGAACTTCATCAAGTGCTGCTTTATGTCCTCCTCTGTAACCTTACCTCTGAACTCCGGTTTCAGCACCACTACCGCAAGAGGTCTCTCAACCCACTTCTCGTCCGGCACACCTATCACGGCCACTTCGAGCACTGCCGGGTGCAGGCTTATCAGACTCTCGAGTGTCAGTGACGATATCCACTCTCCCCCGCTCTTTATGACGTCCTTTATTCTGTCGACGATGTTCACGTATCCGTGCTCGTCGACCACAGCTATGTCTCCGGTGTGTAGCCAGCCACCCTCCCACAGCTCCTTAGTTTTTTCGGGATCTTTGAGATACTCCGGAGTGAGCCACGGCGCTCTGACCACGATCTCTCCCATCTCCCTCTCGTTCGCTTCCACGTCCTTCCAGTCCTCCTTTACGACCCTCAGGTAAACGAACGGGATCGGGAAGCCAGTCTTCACGTAGTAGTCCACTTTCTTTTCTTCGTCCAGATCCATGAGTTCGGGCTTTATCTTCGAAATCGTTAAGACTGGACACGTTTCAGACATTCCGTATCCGGATGTTATCTTTATGCCCTTCTCGATCGCCTTGAGGGCGAGGCCTTTGGGAAGTTTTGAACCGCCGATTACGACCTTCCAGCCGTCGAGCCTTTCGTCCTCTTTCAGAGCTGCGAGAACCATGTTGAGTATCGTCGGCACGCAGTGGCTTAGCGTAACTCCTTCTTTTTTCACGAGCTCGATTATCTTCCTCGGCTCGTACCTTCCGGGGTAAACCTGCTTGACTCCGAGCAACGTAGCTACGTAGGGAATTCCCCAGGCGTGAACGTGAAACATCGGTGTAAGAGGCATGTATACGTCGTTAGACCTGAAAGTCACCCAGTTGTCTTCGTAAGCAGAGAACTCAATTGTAACAGCCAGCGTATGGAGAACGAGCTGTCTGTGGGTGAAGTATACTCCCTTCGGTCTGCCAGTCGTTCCGGTCGTGTATCCGAGAGTTGCCACGGTCTTTTCGTCGAGGTCCGGGAAGTCGTAGTGCTTGCTCTCGTTCTTCAGCATTTCTTCGTATTCTATGTCCGTAAGATCGGTCTCCGGCATTTCGTCGTCGGTGAGAATCACGTATTCCCTGACCGTGTCAAGTTTGTCCTTTATTCTCTCGATTATCGGCAGGAACTCCTTGTTGACGAGGACTATTTCGTCTTCCGCGTGCTTCATCGTGTATAGAATGTCCTCGGGGCTCAGCCTGACGTTGACGTTGTGCAAAACGGCACCCATCATCGGAATCGCGAAGTAGCACTCAAGGTAGCGGTGACTGTCCCAGTCCAAAACAGCAACTTTCGTCCCTCTTTTTACCCCAAGACTTTCCAAAGCGTTCGCGAGTTTGTGGACTCTCTCGTAGAGGTCTCTGTAAGTAAACCTCTTCAGGTCTCTGTAAACGATCTCCTGCTTCGGAGCCCACCTAACTCCGTGTTCAAGTATGTGCTTCAAAATGAGCTGGTATTCGAACATAACACCACCCGCCGAAGGTTCTCCAACTACAGTTAAATACCTTCGCGAATTCTCGCCTATGGTCAATTTTTTATTGGTTCTCGAATTTTTAATTTTCGATGATGATGTTTAGTCGACCACTTCGATCTCTATCTCCTCTCCGTTCCTGTCGTAAGCCTTCCAACAGTTCCTGCAATACGGATAGTGAATGATTATGTGCACTCTTCCGAGCGAAAAAGTCCTGACGTCTGCCTGCGATGGATACGGGTTGGGACTCGGGTGGCTGTGAACGGTGCCGTAGACCTTCATTCCGAGGGGGATCAGATCTAAGTTAAACACTGCGAAGTTTTCGCCCGACTCGAACGGCACGAAGACGAACTCCTCTATTACTCCCTTCTTTCCAGTGAGCAGAGCGAAAAATTCGTCCGGATGCGTTTCCTTAGCCGCCTCTATCAGAGCTTCGAGCAGCTCTCTTCTAATCTTCATTTAACTCCCTCAAAACCTGTATGAAAAATTCCACCTCTTCCTCCCTTCCGACGCTTACCCTTAAGTGATGACCTTTGAGACCCCTCAAACCTGTAACGTCTCGCAGTATAACTCCCCTCCTGAGGAAGTCCTCGGCGAGTTTTTCGTTTTCGTGTTTGAAAAGTAAAAAGTTTGCCTCGCTCGGATAGACGAAGTAGTATTTCTCGAGTTCTTTCCTCATAACTTCTCTCAGCCGCAGGATTTTCTTTCTGACTCTCTCGTAGTAGTCTACGCATTCCAGCGCTGCCAGTGCCGCTTTCGCCGACAGCGACGATACACAAAACGGACTCCTTATCTTTTCCATCGCCTCCACGATATCTTCGCTGGCAATCGCGTAGCCTATCCTCAGTCCCGCGAGTCCGAAGAACTTCGAGAACGTTCTGAGAACTATCAGATTTTCGTATTCTTCTGTGAGCCTGACGTAACTTCTGCCAGAAAACTCGGCGTAAGCCTCGTCGAGGACGACGAATTCGAACTTTTCGCACGCCTCTTTAACGACGTCCACGTCGATAGTGTTTCCGGTCGGGTTGTTCGGAGAGCACATGAAAATCAGCTTCCCCTCCCCTTCCAAGCTTTCGATCTTATACCCGTCGTAAACGACCTCTTTGACGCTCGCATCTCTTAGCATCGACACGAACGTGTAGTAGCTGTAAGACGGCATCGGAACGACGACCCTGTCGAACGGCTCAAGCAGAACGTCCGCGACTGTCTTCAAGATTTCCATCGCTCCGTTTCCGATAGAAACGTTGCTCTTGTCCACTCCGCAGTATTCGGCTATTCTCTCTTTAAGCTCCTCGTATTCCGGATGGGGGTATCTGTTGACGTTTATCGCCTCTCTCCTTATGACTTTCAAGACTTTCTCGGGAGGTGGATACGGGTTCTCGTTCGAGGCCAGCTGAACGACTCTCTCGAGGCCTTTCAGATCCTCGGGAAACTTGCCGGGATCATACTTGTTTATCAGGTTAACGACGAACCTCACTTATGTTACTTCTTCGCAAGCTTTAAATATATATTTCCAAGTCTCTGAGATTTAGGGGGTAGAATGTGCGGCATCGTCGGGATTCTTTTTAAGAATAAACGGGACGACCTCGGGAGCGTCGTAGTCGAAATGATGAAGAGGCTCCAGCACAGAGGAAAAGACGGAGCTGGAGTTGCGATTTACAATTCGAGAACTCTTGAAGATGACGAATACATAATAAGGCTGGAAATCCTCGGAGAGGAGAACGAGAAGCTCAGCGTTACGGAAAAAGTGGAAGAGGTTATAAGCAGTTACGCAAGCATAAAATCGACGGAGACCGTCAGAGAGGGAGAGGATTACGTCATAAAAGACTTCAACGTCAAAGGAATAGACTTTCCCGTTTTGCAGAAGCTCGCTCTCAAGCTTCAGTCCATGGATCGCGTTTCTGTTCTTTCCGCTGGTAAGTTCGAGATATTCAAGGACGTTGGCTACATAACCCACGTGGACGAAGCATACGGAATATCGAAGAGGGGCGGAACTCACGCCATCGGCCACATAAGGTTCTCGACGGAGAGCGGCGTCGACAGGTATCACGCCCACCCGTTCCAGAGCTTCCTGTATCCGGACATAGCCGTCGTCCACAACGGGCAGATAACCAACTACTGGAAGACGAGAGCCATTCTTGAGGCGAAGGGTCACTACTTCACGACCGACAACGACACCGAGTGCATAGTGCACTACGTTGCGGACAAGCTCTTGCAGGGATACAGCCTCGAAGAAGCTCTTGAAAACGCCGTAAAAGACCTCGACGGTCCTTTTGCTTTCATAATATCCACGCCCGACGAAATAGGCGTCGCCAAAGACAAGCTCGGGTTAAGACCCGCGTTAGTAGCTGAGGACAGCGACGTCTTCGCGATTTCGAGTGAAGAAGTCGCTCTCGAACCTCTGGGGTTGAAGACCGAGTATCTTGCGCCAGGTGAGTGGAGAGTTTATAGGAAGTGATGCGTTATGGAAACTCTCGAAATAGACTGCAAAGACCTCGCCGTTAGAGAAATCAACAGGACTTTGAAAGAGGCCGTGAAGAACGGCGTTAAAAAGATCGTCCTGAAAAATCCGGGGGCCAAACACTACATAGGCGCTGGACTCGTGGGTGACGTGGAGATAGAGGTAAAAGGCAGCGTCGGATTTTTCGCCGGAACGATGTTTCACGGGCCGAGAATGATCGTTGAAAAGAACGCTGGCTGGTTTGCAGGAGACAACATGACCGAAGGGTACATAGAGATCGGCGGCAACGCGGGAGACGGAGTTGGTCAGGGTATATACGGTGGAGTGATCGTGGTAAGAGGAGATGCCGGCGCGAGAACGGGAGAGATAATGAAGAACGGAACGATAATAATAGGTGGAAAGAGCGACTTCATGACCGGCCTCTTCATGATGGGTGGTAGAATAATAGTTCTCGGCGACTTAAAAAGCATGGCTGGAGAGTCGATGGTTAGAGGTGCTATCTACGTTAAGGGCGAGGTAGAAAGCCTTGGAAAAAATGCCAAACTCGTAGAGATAGACGAGAAAGACGAGGAGTTCCTGAAAGAAACCCTGAAAAAATACGACTTTCCAGCCTTCACGGAAAAGTTCAGAAAAATAGTTCCCGAGAAGAAGAGGTTCGTTTACGGAACAGCTCCTTCGGAGGAGGGTTAAATGGTATTCGAGATCTATATCGACAGAGACCGGTGTATTAAGTGTTTAAGGTGTGTCCGATACTGCCCGACGGAGGCGCTCGGCGAAGAGGACAAGATGCCCGTAGTCAAGAAGCAGACAGCCTGTGTCGGCTGCGGGAACTGTGTGGACGTCTGTCCCGCTTACGCGATTCAGGTTGTCGGAACCTCTGACCTTGAAGATAGGGGTATCTGGAGCAGAAGCGTGGTTCACGACATATGGTTGAAAGCCGAGACTGGCTCTTACCTCGTCAGAGGGACTGGAGCTACTCGCCCCGTCCCGCACTTCGACGACCTCGTAATTTTACCGGCTCAAACTTCGAGGCCGCCCATAGACAAATACAGAGAGCCCTGCAACACGAGAGTAGTTCTCGGGGATAGGTTCGCTGAGCAACCGCTCGTTCTGGAGACGCCGATAATGGTTGCCGCAATGAGTTTCGGAGCGATAAGCCTCGAAGCAAAGGTTGCGATTGCGATAGGAACGGCAATGGCTGGAACTGCAACGAACACCGGGGAAGGAGGGATGCACCCGGAGGAAAGGAAACACGCAAAATTGCTGATTGCCCAATACGCGAGCGGAAGATTTGGGGTTTCGGCCAAGTATCTGAACGACGCCGACGGAATAGAGATAAAAATCGGTCAGGGTGCGAAAGCGGGAATGGGTGGTCACTTACTTGGAGAGAAGGTCACGGAAGAAATAGCCAGAATTAGAGGCATTCCACCGGGAACCGACGCGTTATCTCCGGCGAGACACATGGACATAATCGGTCCAGAAGATCTCGCGATGAAGATCGAGCAGTTGAGGGAGATAACGGACTGGAGAATTCCGATAGCCGTAAAATACTCCGCGGGCAGAGTGTCAGACGACGTAAAAATCGCCGCAAAAGCTGGAGCGGACATAATAGTAGTGGACGGTATGCAGGGAGGAACCGGAGCTACGCCAGACGTCGTAGCCAATCACGCTGGCATTCCGACGATAGCTGCTATAGTTCAGGCTGATCAGGCTTTAAGAGAGATCGGACTCAGAGACGAGGTTAGCTTGGTGGCTGCTGGTGGAATAAGAACCGGAGCCGATGTCGCGAAAGCTCTCGCTCTCGGTGCAGATGCCGTGCAGATAGGGACGGGAGCTCTGATAGCTCTGGGGTGCACGGTCTGTAGGCAGTGTCACATAGGTAAGTGTCCGAAAGGCATAGCGACGCAGGATCCAAAGCTGAGAAGAAGACTCGACCCGCAAAAAGGTGGGCTTAGGGTTTACAACTACATAAAGGCCATGACGGAAGAGCTGAAGATTTTAACCCAGCAGGCAGGGAAGACGGACGTCAGAAATCTCGAAATGGAAGACCTGAGGGCTCTGACGATAAACGCGTCCGCGATAACCGGAGTCAAACTCGTCGGATGGGACAGACCGTTCAGATTTCCCTAAACTTTTTTGACGCCTTCGTTTTTCAATCGCTTCGCGTGAGTTCTTCGTCGCTTCCCTTCACTTTTCCGACAATTTTTTTACCCTTATTTTATGTTTGTTGAAAAATCTTTAAATTTTCTGCTGAATCAAAAAAATTTATATATCTTTTTCGCATCGTTGGTAAAAAAATTTGGAGGGTAAGAACGTGGACGCGATTGAAAAAGCCAAGAAAATACTCGAAGAGAACCAAGTGAGACACGTTCTCTGCGCTTTTCCAGACGTTAGAGGATATCTGATGACTTTCAGCATTCCGGCGAGAGAGTTCATTGAAGGAGACGCGTTCGAGGGAATCGGTTTCGACGGATCTTCGATAAGAGGATTCAAAACCATAGAGCAGAGCGACATGGTCTGGATGCCGGATCCGGAGACGCTGAGAGTTATTCCGTGGGAGAACGACCCGGTGCAGAAATCAGCTATAATGTTCGGAGACATATACGAAGCGTGGGCCGCGGAGCAGGCAGAGTGCGATCCGAGAGGATACGTGGCCAAGAGGGTCGAGAAGGACCTCAAGGAAAAGGGAATGTCTGTAATCTTCGGACCGGAAATAGAGTTCTTCCTCTTCGAGAGCTTCGACCCGACCAAGCTGTACTGGGACCTCTGGGTCTCTCCGAACGGCGGAGCCGGAGACAGCTGGGGTCCGCCGAGAGTGATGCCTCAGAGCCCTGAGCTCGACGCCGGCTGGTACGTGATAAGACCGAAAGAGGGTTACTTCAGACCACCACCAGAAGACACCACCGTTGCCTACAGAAACGAGCTCGTCGATTACCTTGAAAAGCTCGGCATAACCGTGGAATACCACCACCACGAAGTCGCCACAGCTGGCCAGGTAGAGCTCGACTTCAAACCCAAGCAGCTTGTAGACGTTAGCGACGCTTTCTACCTCTACAAGTTCGCAGCAAAGAACGTGGCAGCGCTCCACGGACTCATGGCAGTTTTCATGCCGAAGCCACTCTACCTCGACAACGCCAGCGGCATGCACGTCCACCAGAGTCTGTGGGAGGGCGAGCCGTTCAAGGGCAAGAACATTTTCGCAGATCCCGACGACGAGTTCATGCTCAGCCAGAAGGCGAGATACTACATCGGCGGTCTGTTAGAGCACGCTAAAGCGCTGACAGCTCTCTGCGCACCAACCGTGAACAGCTACAAGAGGCTCGTTCCCGGATTCGAGGCTCCGATCTACATCTGCTGGAGTCCGAGAAACAGAAGTGCGCTGATAAGAGTGCCAATGTACCACAGAAAGCCGTCGGCGATAAGACTCGAATACAGAGGAGTTGACCCGAGCACGAACCCATACCTGTCGCTCGCCGCGATGGTCGCTGCGGGACTCGACGGAATCAAGAAGAAGATCGAACCCGGAGACCCGATCATGGAAGACGTCTACGAACTCAGCCCGAGCAAAAAGAGAGAACTCGGAATAGGCGAGTTGCCAACGACTCTGAGAGACGCTCTCGACCACCTGGCCACCGACGAGGTCATCCAGAAAGTCCTCGGCTCGCACATATTCGATGCGTTCATGAGCATAAAGATCGACGAGTGGAACCAGTATTGCCTCTACATAACGCCGTGGGAAATTATGAAATATATCGACATCTAAATCTTTTAAAGGAGGTGTGAAACTTGGGCGTGCACAGAATAACGAGCGAGGCCGCTAAGTATTACGCGGCCCGTGAGAGAGTTTTGGGTAACGGAATCTCGCTGCTCGGAGCCGCGAGCGAAAAGGCGTCGCAACTCGACAAAGCTCTACTCGAAGAGCTTGGAGACCTCGCCGCCGCTTTGCTTCCGCACAGCCCCGGTTACGCGGGAAAGCTGATGGCAGTCGTTGCGCGACTTTTCTGGGCTCTTGCTGGCGTTGGAGAGAAAGAGTTCAAGTTCATCGAGCTCGAAGACCTCGAAAAGAAGATAGAGGAGCTCAGACAGAAAATTGAGTAAACCTTATATTTTTATTTTTGCAACAAAATTTTTGTGAAGCTGATCGTCGAAAGAGTCGAGAGCTACGAAGAAGCTTGGGACTTCGTCGAAAAAGCCCTGAGGAAGTTTGGAGTAAAGGGTAAAGCTGTTTTAAAGCCGAACTTCGTCAAATACGACGATCCGGAGAAAGGTTGCATAACGCATCCGGAAGTCGTCAAAGCTGTTGCGAGCAACCTAGATGACTGCGTTATAGTGGAGGGAGGAGTTAGCAGGAGTGCGGCAGACGAGTGCTACGACGCGTTCGGTCTGAGAAGGTGGAAGTGTGTTAACGTCAACGAGGAGGAGAAAGTTAAAATCAAAATCGGCGGTGAAGCGTTAAAGGAAGTGGAAGTTGGAAAGAGTGCCCTTTTAACTAAGGACAACGTCTTCATTTCCATTCCGAAGATGAAAGTCCATTCTCTCGCAAAAGTTACGCTCGGAATAAAGAACAACATGGGCTTTCTGAAGAAGCCAGCAATATACATGCACGTCAACATACACCAGAAACTCCTCGACCTTCTGAGCTACTTCAAACCAGACGTAACAATCGTAGACGGAGTGATCGGCGGAGAAGGAACTGAGTTACACACGAAACCCGTTCAGCACCACGTAATGGTAGCGAGCGACAATGTAGCTCTTGCAGATTACGTGTCCGCGTATCTCATGGGA
This sequence comes from uncultured archaeon, assembly GCA_964463865.1. Classification (GTDB taxonomy): domain Archaea; phylum Halobacteriota; class Archaeoglobi; order Archaeoglobales; family Archaeoglobaceae; genus Ferroglobus. The sequence continues at coordinate 15,601 of CAYXDX010000016.1, forward strand.
TTCGATCCGGAAAAGATAGAATACATTAAAAAGGCTTCCGAAGGCTTGAAAGTCGATCTCGAAAAATACGAAGATCTGAGAAGGGAATACAGAATCTCGTTCTTCGGAAGGTTAATGGGGGCTTTGAGACTTTAGTCGCACCTGTTCTTGTCCATTATGCTCATTATCTCGTCCACCCTGATTTCCCCGAGTCCAACGGCCGAGTCCGCGGCTCCGTAAGAAATTATTATTCTGTCGTCTATCAGCTCAGCTCCGCACGGAAATATCGTGTAGGGTCTATCTCCGTAAACCTCGTAGATCTCTCTCGGCTCCATTATGTAGTAAGGCGAGACGGAGACGACCTCGAGATTCTCGTTCATCAGCAGAGCGAACACCTTGTAAAACTTCAGCTCGCTGTCCACCGCGTGAATGAAGAACAGATATTCGCTGTCGATTTTAATTGGCGGAGTCCCCCACCCGATTTTGTCCTCGAACTCCGCAGACTCGTAGGCTACGACGGTGTTTCTTATTATGGCCTCTTTTAACCCGTCCTTGCAGATGTCTCCATCCCCGTCCACATCGCTTATCGTGAGGTAGAAGTTCTCGTCCTTTAAGTGCGGCCTGTGGAAGAGCTTGTAGCCGTCCTTCGTTTTGACGAGGAACGCGTCCTTGTCGCTGACGACAAAGTTCCTCGTTTCGTGAGGCATCCTGAATACGCAGACCTTCCTCCACTTCCTCCCCTCTTTGTAGGCGGTAACCGGTAGAGTCCTCTCTACCCTTATGCTCGGATCGAAGTAGCTGACGGTTCTTCCGCAATATGTCATCATGATTTTGTCGTCCAGCTTGTAAACTCTCGGATCTTCCACTCCCCAGATGTCGTATCTGTTGTCGGGAAAGACTACGATCTCGGCAGAATAGTGACCGGGAAAAGTGTTGGAGTTTTCGATCTCTTCTATAGGAATCGTAATTTCCGCCACGGCACTCGCGTAAGTGAAGTAACCCAGAACGATTCTCGCGTAGATCTTTAGCTCTCCGTCCACGAGGACCATTCCGGGGTTGAAAGCTGTAACGGGGTTATCTTTCGGATACTTTTTCAGGTGAATTTTGTCCGCCGTTATAACGCCGAGCCTCTTTACGATGTCTACGGTCTTGTTTTCCCTCTTGAAAGCCGATACCTCGCAGATCTTCTTGAACATTGCTCGTTGAATCCAACAGCAAGTATAAAAAATTAATTGTTAGACTGCAGTGGATATATTATAGCGGCATAACCGCTTCCAGAAATTCTGTATTCCGTGTTCGGGAAAACGAGACAGCTCTCGTATTGTTTTAGCTCGAGAGATTTTTTACTTTCAACGCGTATCTGTCCGATTGACACCACCACGTTAAACACGTCGCTTTCGAAAGTTCTTTCCTCTTCAGCGCTGACGATTTCTGCGCAAAATTCGTCCATCTTTAGCCTGAACTTATCCTTCTTTACGGTAACTTTTTTGATGCACTTCAAAGCCTTTTCGACGTGCGTTTCTCTTCCGTAAGGGTCGTAAATCCTGTAAGTCAGGTCAGAAGGTGTAGAGACTTCGAGCAACAGCACGCTCTCGGCCGTGTGGACAGTCCCCGGATATATCGGAAATGAGTCGAAAGGCTCAACCTCGAAAGGCACGAGGTTTTCGGGAGTAGCAGCCTTGGAGTAGTCTTTGAGTCCCAAGTAAACTCTGCCTCCGCTTAACGCTATCCAGCCTTCCGACTTTCCTCTGTCCGTCTCGCCAAGCTCCCTCGCGATTTCGTCGGTGGGGTGAACCTGAACGCTCAGCATCCTTCCAACGTCAAGCAACTTTACCATGATCGGCATCTCTTTAAAATTTCCCAAAAACTCCTTTCCGTGCTTTTTCAAAAATTCGGTGAGCGGAACCACTTTTCCATCGAGCTCGACCTTACTGACTCCCGACCTGTGAGCAGATACTTCCCACGACTCTCCGACCTTTTCGAGACCCTTGAACTTTTCTAAGACTCCTCCAGCCCACTCCTTCCTCTTTAAGACGGGAACGTTCTTTAGCAGCATACTGTTATTAAGAGAAACATTTATTGCTTTAACACTTTCCAAATCTTTTCGAGATGATCGACAAGCTCGAAAAACCGTTCGTTATCGGAGTCGCAGGGGACAGCGGTTCCGGAAAGACGACCTTCGCCGAAAGCATAAGGAAGATCTTCTACGGTAACGTAGCGACGCTGACGTTAGATGACTATCACAAAATCGGCAGACAGGAAAGGAGGAAGCTCGGAATAACTCCTCTAAACCCTGAGATGACTGACCTCGACCTCTTCCGGGAGCACCTCCGGATGATAAGGGAAGGGAAAGAGGTCGTCAAACCCGTCTACGACCACAAGCGGGGCGAGGTTGGAGGTAAGGAAGTCTTCAAGCCGGAGAAAATAGTGATCGTCGAAGGTCTGCACACGCTTTACGACGGGATAAGAGAACTGCTCGACTACAAAATTTTCGTCGATCCCGCAAGGATCGTAAAGAGGAAGTGGAAGCTTAAGAGAGACGTTGAAGAGAGGGGCTACAAAAGAGAGGAGGTCATAGACGAAATCATAAAGAGGGAGAGCGACTACAAGAGGTTCGTAGACTTCCAGAAGATTTACGCCGACGTCGTGATAAAGATCTACCCGAGCGAGCTCCAGAGTTCAGAAAGAATAACGCTTCTCGTCGGCATGGAGGAAATGTACAGAGTTCGCATGATCTTTACGAATGTGTCTTTTGAACTCGGTCACGTTACGATGAACGTCGACCTGTCGAAGCTGATAAAAGCGAGCGAGAGAGATTTCGCGATATCTTTCTTTTCCGACTACTACTACGGCAAAAAAGCGAGTTTCATAGACATAGACGGTATGCTGAGCGTAGACATATTCGAATCGCTCCTTGACGCTTTGAGAGAGGAAACCGGATACAAAATAAAGTGGGAGGCAGACGACTACGTGAACTCGATTGAAATTGCGAAGCTCCTCCTCTGCTGGAACCTCGTCGAATTCATCAAATCGAAAAGATAACGGTTATATTCCTTTCGAAATAATAGATTCCATGCATATTGCGATTCTCAGCAGGTGGAACGCTACTTGCGGAGTTGCCATGCACGCTGAACTCATTGTTCCGCACCTGAAGAAGAATAACGACGTCACGATATTCGCTCCTTACGTCGAGTCCGCGAGCAGGTGGTGGCACCACAAGGTCGTGAGAGACGACGAAGACTTCGTGATAAGGTGCTACGAAGAGAGAAGCCCCGAAGGTGTCGGAGGAAGAATAAACTTCGACGAGATTTTGAAGCACGACTTCGACGTTTTGCTCGTAGAATCTTACGGAAGCATTCCGCACGGTGACGTCGAAAAGCTCGCGAAGGTTCTGAGAGAGAAAGGTATAAAGACATTCGTCGTTATACACGAAGGCTGGAAGAAAGACCTAAGATACACGAACTTCGACCCATTCGAGAAAATAATCGTGTTCGACGAGAGATACGTGAACGAGCTTATCCCAGTAGCTAAAGACAAAACGGTGATAATTCCATACCCATGCTACCCGCTGAACCCCTCCAAGAGAACTTTTGCCGAAGACGGGCTAAAGTTCTTTAGCTTCGGTAGGCAGCCAATAGAGGAATACGAACCTTTCTTCGAAGCTTTGAAGGTGCTCGAAAAAAAATACGAATTCGAATACCGGGTGATCAGGTCAGATGGAGAACTTCCATACGAAAGCGCTTGGTTCTTCCAAGAGAGGAGAAGACTCAAAAACACCGAAGAAGTCTACAAGTTTCTCCACGGCGTCGACGTTCACATGATCCCGAAAGGGAAGACGGACGGCGTCGTAGTTTCCTCTACGCTTTACCAGTGCATGGGCTCCCTCATCCCAACCGTAGTTCCGAACACGAGACACTTCGAAATGCACGAAAAAGAAGTTGTCAAGTTCGACGACGTCGAAGATCTGGTCGACAAGCTTAAGAAGGTGATAGAAGACGAAGATTACAGAAGAGAGCTTACAGCAAGCGCGAAAAAATACGTCGAGAACAACAGCGCAGAGAAGATAGCGAAAAAGTTTTTGGACCTGTTCAACGAGTAACCACCACAAAAGTCATATAGCAACAGGCTATTAAAATGCTATAACTGGGTCCGTGGTCTAGTGGTTATGACGCCTGCCTCACACGCAGGAGGTCCCCGGTTCGAATCCGGGCGGACCCATTAAAACTCCCAGCTACAGGATGATTAACCCATCTTAGGAACTCCACGAGTCTGTCTTCGAAAAACTGGCTTAAATTCGGGATGTATTGACGTGCTGCTTCGAGCACATCTTTCCGCACGGTCAAGTTTGACACTATTCAAGTTCGGGCGTGTCGTCAAAATTTCGTCGTGTCCTCGCTTTGTAAAGTTTCACAACGTCAGCAGAGGAGACAGTCTAATCAGCTTCGACAGGTTTTCTGGAGGTCGAGGAAAATCTTGTCACGCTGTGGAAAATTTTTGCACCAAAACCTTAGCGTGTTCTAAGGTGATAACAGGGGGTTAAAGTGCAGAGGAGCACGCCGAAAAATAGTTCGGAATCTCAAGGTTGAGGTTTTGCAACCTTCTTGTCTCGTTCGATCACAATCTTCACGTTTTCGATACCATCAACTACTACGCTTTCACCTTCTTCAAGCAAAAGTGTTTCGACGTCTCAACCTTCGAGATGCTGTGGAACTCATAATCTGTCGTATACTCTTTTCCTCCAGTCTACACGGACGACGAGTACAGTCTTCTTTTCAAAATTAATTTTAACTATTATGCGCACTTTTCCAACCGGAACTCGGTAGTATTCCTTATCTATCTTTCTGATGTTAAGCGAAAAAGGGTCTTCGAGCTTTTCTATCGTTTTGAAGATTCTCTCACGAGTCTTTTTATCGAATTGTTTCAGGTCTTTGATTGCCCTATCGGAAAGTAAAACCTCAAACTTCATTCGAGTCCGAGCTCCTTTTTTGCCTCGTTAAGAGTGTATACTTTCATTTCTCCGCTTTCACAAGCTTTTGCTATCTCCTCTATCTCTTTTATCTCTTCTTCAGTTAGTTCTTCTTCGAAGAGCTCTTCCTCGATTCTTCTGAGTCTCTTGTCAATTTGTTCGAGCTTGCTCTCAATCCTTTTCAGCATTTCAATTACTTCCATATTTTTCAAATTTGTTTGGTAGAATAAAAAGTTTGAGACCAGGAAGCCAGAGAGAGAAACATCGGCCTTAAAACGTTCTTAGTTGTTTCCTCGTAAGAACGAATCTTTCCTCAAAGACTTCGTAGACTTCTTCTGCGTCTGTGCCGATCGTAGATTTTCGGAGAGTAGTTTCCCGTGTTGCTGCTTCAAAATCCTCTTCCCGCTTTTTATCAAGGTAAACGCACACTCATCGTGCAGTCGTCACGTTCATTAAAAAGAGAAGTTAACGCTACAGCTTCGCTCTGCCACTTCTCACCTCGTTTATCCAAGCCTTCGAGCCGCGCCCTATCGAGTAAACGAGCAAGCCTACGGAGAATGCTGCGAGAACAGCAAAAGAGAATGCGACGTACGTTAAGGCTACGTAGGTCGGAGACATGAGCAGCTTGAAGTCCGAAGTAGCGTAAGCAACTTCGGAAACGTCAACGATCGGGTATATCAGGCGAAGAGGGAAGTATTCGCTAATGCGGAGGTATAGAGCTGCTGCGATTCCAAAGATTATTGACCAGAGAATCGCTTTGGCAGTTCTACTGAGGTCTCCGCTTGGGATTTCGAACGAGCGAGATCTTTCGGCTCCGTCAAAATTCGAGCTCGCGAAGTAAACGACTCGCGCAGCGTAGAACAGTCCAACCGAAAACGGGGCGAGAAAAAGCAGCAGTTCGATCCTCTTCACCCCGATTTTTAGCTCAGTCCCTCTTTTAAGCGTCACGACTCTTCTATCTACCGTCGTTTTGAGGTTTTCCTCTAAACGCACGCTCTCCACTACCGCGACATGCGTAGCAACACCCAGCCCCGTGCTGTGCAGTTCGACGAACCTCTTTTCTACTGTAAACTTCGCACCGCTAACATTGACCTTCACAGCCCCGACCACATCTCCGACAGACAGAAAATTGTAGGCGAAAACGACAAGTGCGAGGAAAACGAGTGGAGCGACGCGCATCATAACGCCCGCTATTCTCTCGACCCTCGTCAGCTCTTTCGGAGATAGTTCCGGCATGCCGTCGAATAAAAGCGTTTACGAAGACTTAACGGTTTCGCAAAGTTCTTACTTGTCACACGTCAGAAACACGAAAAATATCGTAAGCTCTAATTACTTTTTCCCGGCCCACTCCTTCTCTCTCAACACCCTCCGCAAAATCTTGCCCACCGGCGACTTGGGTAGTTGATCCACGAACTCTACTTTCTTGGGAACTTTAAACGGGGCGAGTTTCCTCTTGCAGTGATCTATTATCTCCTCAGCAGTTACTTTTCCTTTGAATTCGTCTTTCAAAACCACAAATGCTTTCGGCACCTCCCCCCTTATTTCGTCTGGAGAAGAGACGACTGCACACTCCAGAACTGCTGGATGCTCGTAAATGACGTTCTCGACTTCGTCAGGCCAGACTTTGTATCCGGCTACGTTTATCAGGTCTTTAACTCTGTCCACGTAATAAAACAGTCCTCTCTCGTCCATGTATCCAAGGTCTCCCGTGCGTAACCATCCGTCTTCTAAGGCCTTTTTGGTCTCGTCCGGCTTGTTCCAGTAACCTTTCATCACCTGTGGCCCCTTAGCGACGAGCTCCCCAACCTTTCCCGGAGGTAGTTCCTCGCCGGTATCGACGTCTACAACCTTGACCACCGTGTCTGGCATAGGAACGCCGATGAGGTGGTCGCCGCTCATACCCAATGGTGTGCACGTAAGACACGGAGACGCTTCCGTCAACCCCCAAGCTTCGATTATGTCCACTCCGGTAACTTCCTTCCACCTTTTCCTGACCTCCGGCGGTAGCGGTGCCGCTGCGCTGAAGCACGTTCGCATCTTCGAAAAGTCAGCTTTCTTTATCTCCGGATGATTGAGCAGAGAGATGTAAGCTGTTGGAACACCATAGAATATCGTCGGTCGATACCTGTTTATGTTCTCGATCACTTCATCGGGATTGAATCTCTCCATCAGCACGATCGTTCCACCGACGTAAATCATCGTGTTCATGCACCAGTTCATCCCGTAGATGTGAGAAACTGGCAGAAATATGATCGAAACTTCTTTCCCCTCCTCGAACTCGAACCACAGCGCCTCCATCACCTGTATCACGAGCAGGTTGTAGTGCGTGAGCATCGCACCTTTCGGCTTGCCAGTCGTCCCGCCGGTGTATTGCAGAACCGCTAAGTCCTCCTTTGGATCCACTTTCACGCTCGGCTCGTCGTTGGAAGAGTTTGACAACAAATCCGAGAGTTTTCCTCCACTCATTCCAGAAATTGCCTCTTTTCTGTCCGTAACAATAACTTCCTCAACGTCGGTCCTTTCGATCACGTTGTCCACGACCGGCTTCAACTCGTCGAGCGTTATCACGACCTTCGCTCCAGAGTCCGAAAGAATGTATTCCACTTCGCTCTCCCTGTAGAGCGAGTTGCACGCGACCACAACACCTCCGCAGGTCGACGCTCCGTAGAAGGAGATGACGAATTGCGGAATGTTTGGCAAGTACAACGCCACCCTGTCGCCCTTCTTTACGCCCAAGTCTGAGAGCAGGTTTGCCATTCTCACGGACAAGTCCCACAACCTTTCGTAAGAATACACGGTGTTGCGATAAATCACCGCCGGATTTTCCGGAAACTTTTCCGCTGAGATTTTCAGATTCGCAAAAACTGGTCTGACCGGATAGTCGAGGCTCTTCGGAACGTGTTTCGGATAAAGCTCGTACCACGGATAATCCATACGACGCTCACCGCTCCTTACTTAATTTTAAATAATTTAAAATTTACGACCTGCATTAGCCAAACCAAAAGGATTAAATATTGAAATTATTTAAAATTAATTTTAATGATGGAAACATTAATAGGCCTCCTCGTCAGCGGCATTTTAATAGGAGGCCTATATGCTCTTGCCGCATTAGGTTTAACGATAGTTCTTGGAGTTATGAGGATAATAAACGTCTCTCACGGAGCTTTTTACATGCTTGGAGCATACTTCACATACCTGTTTGCAGTAATGTTAGGACTTAACTATATAGTTTCATTTTTTGCAACGTTGATCGTCGTTTTTTTGCTTGGCATAGCTTTCGAGAGGGCGCTGATTCGTCCAATTAGAGGAGAGGAGCTAAACGTCTTAATACTCACGTTTGCCGCCGCGTTCGTCATAGAAGAAGTTATCAGACTCGTTTTCACGGCAAGATATCGCAACATTCCACCATATCTGAGCGGATCCGTCGAGATTTTCGGGGCGTCGGTAGATGTTCAGAGAGTGTTCTCGTTCGTCGTAGCTTTGACGATCGTCGTCGCTCTCCTGACAGTCATCAAGTACACGAAAATAGGTAAAGCCATGAGAATGGTCGCAGAAGACGAAGAAATGGCGAGTATGCTCGGTATCGACGTGGAAAAAGTTCACATGATTACGTTCGGCTTCGGATCGCTACTCGCCGCAGCAGCTGCGTCGCTGCTCAGCCCGATATATCTGATATACCCAGCGATGGGGTGGGATCCTCTACTGAAAGCGTTCGCTATTGTCATCTTCGGAGGTATGGGTAGTATAAGTGGAACGATAGTCACGGGGATACTCTTCGGAGTTATAGAAGTGCTAACGGGCTACTACATCTCACCCACTTGGAAAACCGTGTTACCGTTCGCTTTACTGATAGTCATCATAACTCTGAAGCCGACTGGACTGTTTGGCGAGGAGGTGGAATGACGTGAAGCTCATCAACAAATACAGAGCTGCCCTGATCTTCTACCTGATTTTCGCAGCCGTATTGCCGTTCATCGTTCAGAGGATATACATCCTCCACATACTGATACTCGCTCACATCTTTGCCATCTACGCGGCGAGCTGGGACATCTTAAGCGGATATACCGGCCAGCTAAACTTGGGCCACGCAATGTTTTTCGGTCTCAGTGCTTACGTTGTGGCAATCACGAACAAAATGCTCGGCTACAACATTCTCCTATCAATACTGCTCGGAGTTCTTTCAGCGTTTGCGTTAAGCCTGCTCGTAGGACTGCCGTGCCTGAGGCTTCGAGGACCGTATCTCGCTATCACCACCTTCGCTTTTTCATGGGTGCTATACCTTCTCATGAGCAGTGCACTGATAAACATAAGCGGGGGTGAGGAAGGAATACGAGGCGTTAAACACATACTGGTCGGCACGATTCCAAACTACTACGCATCCCTACTCCTGATGATCGTCTCCATAACGGCTCTATACAAAATCGCCACTTCGGAAACTGGTCTAATATTGAAAGCGATCAAAGAGGACGAGGATGCCGCTCTCGCCTGCGGCGTCGACACGACGAAATATAAGCTCCTCGCTTTCATTCTCAGTGGAGTGTTCTCTGGGATCGCCGGAGCTTATTACGCGCAGTATCTGGGCATAGTAACCGTCGATACAGTATCGCTTCACCTCTCCGCATCGGCTATAGCGTTTTCGCTGATCGGAGGAATAGGAACGATAATCGGCCCGGCGTTAGGAGCTTACATGCTGACGCTCGTGTTCGAGAGCTTATCGTGGCTGGCAGACTACAAGACTTTGATATCTAACTTGATCATCGTTGTTTTCGTTCTCTTCTTGCCAAGAGGCATAATCGACATAATAAGAGGTGGTTCAAGTGTGGGCGGACTATCTGAGAGTGGAGAATCTTAGCAAGCACTTCAAAGGCGTAGTTGCCGTAGACGGCGTATCGTTTTCTGTTAAAAAAGGCGAACTGCTGGGGATAATAGGACCAAACGGAGCCGGGAAAACTACGCTTTTTAACCTCATAACCGGATTTTTAAAGCCGAGTAAAGGCAGAATTTACTTCAAGGACAAAGACATAACGAAGTTGAAGCCCCACGAAAGGGTAAAACTCGGAATTGCGAGAACTTTTCAACTGATTAGGCCTTTCAAGAATTTTACCGTATTGGAGAACGTTATCGTAGCCGCGCTAATCTCCAAAAAGCATGGAAAATTGGATACTAACGAAGTGGACTTCGCCTGCGAAGTTCTCGAGTTGGTCGGTCTCGAAGACAAGAAAGACGTCAAAGCGGGAAACCTACCGCACGGAGAGATGAGAAGGCTGGAAATTGCAAGAGCGCTCGCGACGAAACCCGAACTGCTGCTACTCGACGAACCCTTTTCCGGGCTTTCTGGTGAGGAGATTGCTTCTCTCCAAAACGTCATCAGCGATCTGCACGCACAGGGCTTGACGATAATACTCATCGAACACGTCCTGAAAGCCTGCATGTCTCTTTCGGAGCGAATAGTAGTTCTTAACTACGGGAAAATAATCGCCGAAGGATCTCCGGAGGAGATTTGCGCCGATCAGCGCGTGATTGAGGCGTATTTAGGTAAAAGAGGTGTCGAGTTTGCTACTGGTTAAAAATGTGAGCGTTCACTACGGAAAAGCGTTAGCCTTAGACAGCATATCGCTGGAAGTAAGCTCCGGAGAGTTCGTCGCAGTCATAGGACCGAACGGTGCTGGGAAAACTACGCTGATGAAGACGATCTCGTCCGTGATAAAGCCGAGCTCCGGAGAGGTTATTTTCGAGGGTAAGAGGATCAGCGACTTACCCCCTCACGAGGTTGCTAAACTCGGAATAGCACACTGTCCGGAGAGAAGGAGGCTCGCGACCAGAATGACCGTTCTCGAAAACCTTGAACTTGGCGCCTACCTCAGAAAAGACAAAGAAGAAGTTAAAAAAGACTTAAAGATGATTTACGAGTTTTTCCCGATCCTAAAAGAAAGGAAAAACCAGAAAGCCGGCACTTTAAGTGGAGGAGAACAGCAGATGCTTGCGATTGCCAGAGCATTAATGGCGAGACCGAAACTCCTGTTACTCGACGAGCCATCAGTTGGTCTGGCACCCATAATGAAAGAGAGGATATTCGAGGCGATAGAGCAGATAAAAAAGGAGGTGAACGTGACTATTCTGATTGCTGAACAGGACGCAAGCTTAACGCTTCCAATCGCCGACAGAGCTTACGTCTTGGAAACCGGAAAAATCAGGCTCGAAGGTGCGGCAAGAGATTTACTCAATAACGAATACGTAAAATCTTCGTATTTGGGCATCTGACCCGTTAAAATTATAAAAATTTTGATTAAATTCTCCACCACGGCGCCTTTATCAGTTCTCCCGTCTTAACGTTGTTCGGCCACAGAATTGTCGCTTCTCCGTTGAACCACTCCCCTATAACGCCCGTTAGCAAACCTTCGCCCCACTTCGCCTGATGACCTTCGTCGAACTCGTAGTGTCCAGCGACTCCTTCGAATTTGTTGTTCT
>CAYXDX010000017.1:0-24169 GCA_964463865.1 uncultured archaeon
CTCGATGAAAAGAGGATTGAAAGTTTGGAACTCGGACCATTACGAACTCCGACATTTTTGCCACTCGATGAAAAGAGGATTGAAAGGCTTTCTTCTTTTGATACTCGTCGATAAACTTCTTGTCGATCTCGATGAAAAGAGGATTGAAAGCGCTAATTGGCTTGGGTGTGAAATCGGCTCTTTGAGGTATCTCGATGAAAAGAGGATTGAAAGCCGATTCTGGCAACTTCGACGCCACTGTAACCTTTGACTACCTCGATGAAAAGAGGATTGAAAGACTTCGCCGAGCAGGTCTCTGCGTTTCCTCAGAAAGCACCTCGATGAAAAGAGGATTGAAAGTATACCTTCGCACTCTCCTCGCAATCGGGAACCTTAGGATACCTCGATGAAAAGAGGATTGAAAGACAAACTCTCCCATCTAATCACCTCTTTCGTTCAAATCTCTTCCCTCGATGAAAAGAGGATTGAAAGCTCTGCATTCCTAACTTTTCTTTGAGCTGTTCGATGAGCGACTCGATGAAAAGAGGATTGAAAGTTGACACCGACATACACCACGCTGCTTGGCGTTGAATTTGTAGTCTCGATGAAAAGAGGATTGAAAGTAACGATAACGCTACCACCAATTTTACCGTTGAGAATACAGCTCGATGAAAAGAGGATTGAAAGCCACCCGAGGCTTTGTCATGTGGTGGGTGATAGGTAATTATCTCGATGAAAAGAGGATTGAAAGACTACGCATTAGCGCAGCTTAGCAATATACTATATTGCTTAGAAACTCGATGAAAAGAGGATTGAAAGTGTGTGAGTGTGAACATCAGGAGCTGCTCCTATGTCTGCTGGAGTCTCGATGAAAAGAGGATTGAAAGTATGACGGCGGTTGATAAGAAGCCGGACAACGTTTCGAACGAACTCGATGAAAAGAGGATTGAAAGAATAGGTCGTCACAGAATATTTTCAATTTCTTTTTCATCGCTCTCGATGAAAAGAGGATTGAAAGTTCTTCAAGCGTTCAAATGGCAAGTTCTCGATTTTGAATATCTCGATGAAAAGAGGATTGAAAGACTATAAATTGCTCGAAGTCGTCGCTATTCAACTAATTCCACCTCGATGAAAAGAGGATTGAAAGTCGGCTTCAGCTCAGAGCCGCTGTAGAACTCGATCACCGGTGCTCGATGAAAAGAGGATTGAAAGGTGTATTCTGTTTCAATACCGCTCCAGTTTTCACCGACAACTCGATGAAAAGAGGATTGAAAGACTGGAACGCGGTTATAATCAATTACCGTATGTATCGGTTCCTCGATGAAAAGAGGATTGAAAGCTTCTTTCCACTTCGCGAACTCTTCCTGAATCGCGGCTATCTCGATGAAAAGAGGATTGAAAGAGAGGCGACATGCGCCAATAGGGCTGACATTGAGCTTTACCTCGATGAAAAGAGGATTGAAAGTGACTAAGAGTTGGGACGATAGTAAAGACTGTTGTGAAGAGTTAGACGAAAAATCGGAAAGACGCCGCAAGAAACGGACGAGAAGCGTGGAAAACGGTATGATCTTAACGTAAAAGGTTCTGAAAGCTACCAACCGAGCGCTAAGATTCTGAAAGTTAACACCTAACGCAAGCAGAACCTTTCACTGGGTAATCTCCAGTCAAACAGGCGAGACACAGCTTACTTCTTTCCATTCCTATCGCCCTTATCAACCCGTCAAGAGATAAATAAGCCAACGAGTCGGCACCAATTTCCTTTCTTATCTCTTCGACGCTCTTTTTACTCGCTATCAGCTCATCGGTGGTCTGCATGTCTATTCCGTAATAACACGGAGAGATTATTGGCGGACTTCCAACTCTGAAGTGAACTTCCTTCGCTCCGGCCTTCCTTATCATTTCGACGATCTTTCTGCTCGTGGTTCCTCTGACTATGCTGTCGTCCACCAAAACTACCCTCTTTCCGTTCACGTTTTCCCTCAACACGTTCATCTTTAGCCTAACCGAAATCTCCCTGAGCTTCTGCTCCGGCATTATAAAAGTCCTTCCCACGTATCTGTTCTTTATCAGCGCTTCGATATACCTTATTCCGCTTTTTTCGGCAAAACCGATGGCAGAAGTCGTTCCGCTGTCCGGAATTGGAGATACGATGTCGGCATCGACTCCCGACTCTTCAGCCAGTATCTGACCGATCCTGTATCTTACCGAGTAAACGTTTCTACCGTCTATCGTCGAGTCTGGCCTCGCGAAGTATATGTATTCGAACACGCAGTGCGCTTCCCTCCCCCTTCCGATGTCCACGCTTTCGAGTTCGCCGTCTCTAACTATGATCGCCTCCCCCGGCTTAACGTCTCTCACGAGTTCTGCTCCGACGGTATCGAGCGCACAGCTCTCGCTCGCGAACACGTAACCGCTGTCGTGCCCTCCGAAGCAGAGGGGCCTTATACCGAGGGGGTCTCTTAAAGCGATGAGCGTATCGTCCACCGCTATGACGAGAGAGAAACTTCCTCTCAGAATTCTCGCGAGCTCTTTGAGAGCTTCTTCTACGTCCATTTTGATGAGCAGCTTGGACAAAAGCTGGGCTATGACTTCCGAGTCCGTAGTGCTCACGAAAACGCTACCGGACTTTTCGAGCTCCGATCTCAGCTCCCGGTAGTTTACGAGATTTCCGTTGTGAGATATCGCCAAACTTCCAGCCTTCGTTTTAACCACAAATGGCTGAGCATTCTCTATTCTGCTTTCTCCGGTGGTAGAATATCTCACGTGACCTACAGCCACCTTCCCTGTGAGTTTTTGAAGCGATTCGCCTTTGAAAACCTCAGTGACGAGTCCCATCCCCTTAACGACTTTGAACTCCTCCCGAAAAGAGGCGATCCCGGCCGACTCTTGGCCGCGGTGTTGTAAGGAGAAAAGGGAGTAAAAAGCGAGTTGGGGAGTTATAACCTCGTTTTCCGAATAAATGCCGACTATACCGCACATTTTAATAAGAGTCCTTCTTCTTTTTGAGCCAGTTGTATTTCCTCATTCTCCTGCTCCTTCCAAAGCCACAGGCGGCACAATAACCTTTTCTCTTGTGGAACGAAACCCTACCACACCTCCTACACTTTATGTGAACGATCTTCCTCCCTCTTTTACCCATCGCAGCCGTTCCGTCGGACATGCTACCACCTCACTGAGAGGGCGAAACGAAAACGACAGTATCGCCTCTTATAACCACGCTGCCAAGCTTTCTAACAACTTCCCCGTTCTGTATCTCCTCCGCATCTATCAACACGAGGTTCATGTGTATGTCGTATCCGTCGAGAGTCCCTCTAAACTCTCTACCTCCCTTTAACCTAACAAGCACAGGCGTTTTCAATGCCCTGTTGAGAACATCAAGAGGTCTTGCCATGTTCGTTTCCTCCGTTAAGAACTCTTTTATGCAGAGTTTTCAGAAGAGTATTTAAAAATATCGGAGGGAAGGGATGAAGAGAAAAATGTTGAGAAAGAAGGACGCGAAAAGAGTTCTCGCCGAAATAAAAGAAAATACCGGAGTGGAGCTCGAAGGGAGTGTCGAACTCGTAGAATTCAACAAGACGAACGCCGTTTTAATAGACGGAGAGTTCCTCGCGATAGAGCACGACGGAAGGTATTACCTCTCGGTCTACGGGATAATGAAGTTTACGCCCGAGAAAGGTAGGGTTGTCGTAGACAACGGCGCGACGAAGTTCATAATAAACGGGGCCGACGTGATGAAGCCGGGAATAGTAGAGGCCGACGAAAACATAAAAGAGGGAGACTTCTGTTACGTCGTTGTTGAAGAAAAATTAACACCGCTCGCCGTAGGAATAGCGCTTTGCGACGGTAAAGACATGATCGGAGAGAGAGGCAGAGCGATAAAAAACGTCCACCACATAAACGACAAGCTGTGGAAGAGTCTCGTTTTGAAATGATCCCCCGTCTGGGACCCCCTCCTCACCGCTTGCCTGCGCTTCAAAGCTCGGAGGGGAAAGGGCATTGTAAGGTATTCGGAATAAAAATATAAAAGTTACGACACTTCAAGTTCGACTATCTTTGGATAAACAACTTCTCTCGCGAACTTCAGATCTTCCGGAGTGTCTATCTCCGTCCAGGGTAAGCCGGACGTCGGCTCGTAGTTTATCGTCTTTCCGAGGTTTATCATGTGCTGAAAGGCTTCCTCGTAGAAGACGCCCTTGCCCTTCGTTCTTATAGTCTCCTCAACAGACATCCTGAGGTCGTCCACCGACTCGTCGGTGACTTTCGCTATGCCTATGTATTCCCCGTCCGCCACGCTGGGCTTGATCTTTTTGCTTATTCTGACGACTCTGTCGTTTTCGACGACGACCTTCATCTCCTCCTCCCCGATCTCGTCCCTAAAATCTACTGAGATCGTCAGGTTTTCTTTTTCGCTATCTATCAGCCTCCTCAGAATGTTTTTGTGGAAGATTATGTCGGAGTTCAGAATTACGAATTCGCTGCTTACCTTTTTCATCGCGAGGTAGAGGCTGTAAATGTTGTTCGTGCTCCTGTAATGGTAGTTGTGAACGAAGCTTATGTTCGAGTCCGGAAAAGCCCTCTCCAACCTCCTTCTCAATTTTACCGACTTGTATCCCGTAACTATCACGAAATCGTTAACTCCGCTTTCTTCGAGTAATTCGATGTTTCTTACGATAATCGGTTTTTCCCCAACTGTGATCAGAGCTTTTGGTATCTTCTGAGTGATGTGTCCGAGCCTTGAGCCGAATCCGGCTGCCAAGATGACAGCGAGCATGGAAAGAGTTAAATTCTGCCTTATTTAAACCTTACCGGAGGTGATAGTATAAGCTGGGAATATATTATAACCGAAAAAATTTACAGAAAGCTCTCCAGACCGATAGCCAGATTTCTTATGAAGTTCGACGTCCACCCCAACAAGATAACGTATTTTTCAGCCGGAATAGGAATTTTAAGCGGATACTTAATCGGCACAGGCAAGGTGCTGGAAGGAATTTTACTGCTTTTCGTTTCTCAAATTTTCGACTGCGTCGACGGTGACCTCGCGAGGATGAGCGGTAAAGTTTCGAAAAAGGGCGCTTACATAGACAGGGTTCTCGACAGGTTCGTCGACGCAGCAATTATAATCGGAATAGTCAATCTGAACCCCTCTAAGTTCTGGCTCGCCGGATTTTTAGCTCTGACGTTCTCCTTTGGTGTAAGCGTCAGCAGGATAATGGGCGAAGCAGAAGGAGTCGTCGTCAAAGTTGGAATAGCCGGCAGAGATACGAGGATCGTCGTAATAATGCTCGGACTCCTGCTCGGCTATCCGCTGGAGACTCTCTGGGCTGTGGCTTTGCTCAGCCTCTACACGACCGCTGAAAGGATAATATACACGCTGAGGAGATTGTAACATGCACAGATTCAGGGTGGAAGACGCCGAAAAGCTGATCTCGAAGGATAGAGAAAAAATTCAGCCTATCCAACCTTTCGAGAACTTCCTGAAAAGTCTGGTGCTCGAAGAGACCGCCGTAGACGTAGGAGCCGGACTCGGATACTTCACGGTTCCTCTCGCAAAAAAGTTCCGGAGAGTGTTCGCAGTTGAAGTCGACGAAAGAATGGCCGAAAAGTTGAGAAAAAGACTCGACGACCTCGGAATAAAAAACGTCGGAATTGTAATATCCGAAGAGCCTCCAGACTTCGACTTCGAAATAGACCTTGTCCTCTTCGCCAACGTCCTCCACGAAATCGAGAATTGGAAGGACTACTTGTATTGGAGCTCTAAAGCCAAGTGCGTGGCAGTAATAGACTGGAAAAAAGAACCAATGAAGTTTGGCCCACCGTTAGAGGAGAGGCTCGACGAAAAAGAGGTTGAGGGAGTTCTCAAAAGGTTTTTCTCCGTGAAGAAACTGGAAGTTTACGACTATCACTACTTCTTAGTGGGCTACAAGGAAGATTAGGGACTGCACGAGTCCGATCAAAAACCCGAGGACCGCTCCTGAAATCTCTATAAACCTCAGCTCTCTTCCAGCCATTCGTTTGAAGTAAAGTTCGGCATCTTCTGAAGAAAAATTTTCGACTTTTCTCTTCACGACTTCTCTCAGCTCGACGTTTCTCGCTATGCTCGAAGAGAGCTGTTCCACGAAACCGTCGACGACCTTACCCAGATAACCGCTCAACCTCTCGAAAAATCCGTAATTTTCAAGAAACGAAAGTTTTTTTGATTTCTCCTTCAGGCTCTTTTCGAGAGCGGACTTTATGAGTTCTTTGAAGTCGTCCTCGGTCAAGAACTCTTCGACGCTCGCAAGAATCGTGTCCGCGATTTTCTCCGCTCTTGCCGGGATTAAGCCCTGAATCCTCACTCCGAGTATCGTTTTCGGCTCCTTTGGATGAAACAGAAGCTTAACGGCTACGTAGTTCGTAAGGTAACCTATGAATGCTCCGAGAATTGGCGGAAGAAAAAATATTAAGGTTGATCTCATCAGAAGATCTGTGGAGCTCTGTATTCTCCGAAAACTTCTCTCAGAGCGTCGGTCATTTCCCCGAGCGTAGCCTTTGCCCTTACAGCTTCGAGGAAGTACGGCATGAGGTTCTCGTCTGGGTTTTCGGCAGCTTTCTTGAGCTTCTCAAGAGCCTCCTCCACCTTCTTCTTGTCTCTGTTCTCTCTGAACCTCTTCAACCTCTCTATCTGCTTTCTCACGACGCTCTCGTCCACCCTGAGGATTTCGACCTGAATTTCCTCGTCTATCTTGTATTTGTTCACTCCGACGACGACGAGTTCTCCGTTGTCTATCGCCTTCTGCTTTTCGTAAGCAGCCTTCTGGATCTCCCTCTGCACGTAACCGCTCTCTATCGCCTTCACCATTCCTCCCATTTCGTCTATTTTCTCTATGTACTTCATCGCCTCCTCCTCGATCTTGTCCGTGAGCCACTCAACGTAGTAGGCGCCGCCGAGGGGGTCTATAACGTCCGCGACGCCACTTTCCTCGGCTATTATCTGCTGGGTTCTCAGCGCTATCCTGACGGACTTCTCGGTAGGTAAGCTCAACGCTTCGTCGTAGCTGTTCGTGTGCAGACTCTGGCATCCGCCCAAGACGGCTGCGAGAGCTTGAAGCGTCACTCTTATTATGTTGTTCTCCGGCTGTTGTGCCGTTAGCGTGCAACCAGCAGTCTGAACGTGGAACCTGAGCATCATCGACCTCGGATTCTTCGCTCCGAACCTCTCTTTCATTATCCTCGCCCAGAGTCTTCTTGCAGCTCTGAACTTCGCCACCTCTTCGAGCAGGTTGTTTCCGGCGGCGAAGAAGAAGCTGAGTCTCGGAGCGAACTCGTCGACGTCCATGCCTCTGTCGATGACTCTCTGAACATACTCGATTCCGTTAGCGAGCGTGAAGGCAACTTCCTGCACTGGAGTGGCTCCGGCCTCTTCCATGTGGTAACCGGATATGCTTATCGAGTTCCACTTCGGCACTTCCTTAGCGCAGAACATTATTATGTCCGTCGCGAGCCTCAAGCTCGGCTCCGGTGGGAATATGTACGTTCCCCTCGCGATGTATTCCTTCAGCATGTCGTTCTGCACCGTTCCTCTCAGCTGTTCCTTCCTGACGCCCTGCATCTCGGCGACGACGATGTACATGCTCAGGATCTGAGCTGCCGTGGAGTTTATCGTCATCGAAGTCGAAACCTTGTCGAGCGGAATTCCGTCGAACAAGATTTGCATGTCCTCTATCGTGTCGATCGCCACGCCGACTTTTCCGACCTCTCCGAGAGCCATCGGGTGGTCGGAGTCGTAGCCTATCTGAGTCGGCAGGTCGAAAGCCACGCTAAGCCCGGTCTGACCCTGTTCGAGCAGATACTTGTACCTCTTGTTCGTCTCTTCGGCAGTTCCGAAACCAGCATACTGCCTCATCGTCCAGACCTTTCCTCGATACATCGTCGGGTAAACGCCTCGGGTGAACGGGTAAACGCCAGGGTATCCGAGCTTCTTTTCGTAATCGATCTGGACGTCTTCGGGAGTGTAAAGCCTGTCGACCACGAAGCCGCTCGCGGTCTTAAACTCTTTCTTCCTTTCCGGAGCTTTCTCAAGGAGGGGTTTTACGTACTTCTCCTCCCACTCCCTCTTGTTCATAAAACCACCCCCTAACCCGGAGAGACTACAACCAACGTCTGCCCGGCGTTGACTTTATCGCCCTCCTTAACCCTGATTTCGCTAACGACTCCGCTAACCGGAGAGATTATTTCGTTCTCCATTTTCATAGCTTCTAAGATCAGAACTGGCTGACCCTTTTCTACGCTATCTCCCTCTTTCACGAGTATTCTGACGATCGTTCCGCTCATCTCAGCCTTTATCTCGTTTCCACCAGCTTTTTCCACTTTCGGCTTCTCTTCCACTTTTATCTCCGGTGCTTCGCTCCTTACCTCGAACCTCCTCAAGTCCACTTCTCTCGTAACTTCGATTATCGCACTCTTTCCGTTCACCTTCACTTCAAACTTCATCGGAGAGATCTCGTTTACCTCTACCTCGTAAACCCTATCCCCAACCTTCACGTTGTAGATCATAACAACACCCTCGACATGATCTTCCAGTAACTAACCTCCCTCCTAATTTCAACAGGTCTCTCCGCGGTGTCCTTAAGGTATTTGTGGATGGCAGCCATAGCTGCGGCAAACTCCTCCGGGCTCACAAAAATCACCTCACAACGGAATGTTTCCGTGCTTCTTGGGTGGAAGCTTCTCTCTCTTCGTCTCCAAAACTCTCAAAGCCGAGATTATCTTCACCCTCGTGTACTTCGGATCGATGACGTCGTCGATGTAACCGCGAGCAGCGGCTCTATACGGATTAGCGAACTTCTCCCTGTATTCTTTTATCTTCTCCTCTCTCATTTTCGCCGGGTCCTCTGCCTTAGCGATTTCCTTCTTGAAGACTATTTCGGCAGCACCCTCGGGCCCCATCACTGCTATCTCAGCAGTCGGATAAGCGAATACGAAGTCCGCCCCAAGGTGCTTGCTACCCATAGCGAGATAGGCACCTCCGTAAGCCTTCCTGACTATTATCGTAATAAGAGGAACTGTCGCTTCGCTGTAAGCGTAGAGAACCTTCGCTCCGTGTCTGATTATACCCATGTATTCCTGCTGGACTCCCGGTAAGTATCCGGGAACGTCGACGAACGTTATTATCGGTATGTTGAAAGCGTCGCAGAACCTGACAAAGCGAGCGATCTTGTCACTGCTGTCGACGTCGAGCGTTCCGGCGTAATACTTGGGGTTGTTCGCGACTATGCCGACGGTCTTCCCGTCCATCCTCGCAAAGCCGACGACGGCGTTAGGAGCGAAGAACGGGTGAATCTCGAAGAACTCGCCCTCGTCCACCACAGCCCTTATAACGTCCCTGACGTCGTAAGGCTTCATCGGGTCGTCCGGGACTATTTCGTATATCTCCGGAGTTAGCCTCGCGGGATCGTCGTTCGTCTTAACGACCGGCGGGTCTTCAAGGTTGTTCAGAGGTAGGTAGCTTATCAGCTTCCTCACGAGCATCAAAGCTTCTTCGTCGTTTTCTGCCACAAGGTGACAGTTACCGCTCCTCATCGCGTGAGCTTCCCACCCTCCGAGCTCCTGGGGGGTGACTTCCTCTCCCGTAACCTCTTTTATGACCTTAGGACCAGTTATGAACATGTAACACGAAGCGTTCTTCGTCATTATTATGAAATCGCCTATAGCCGGAGAGTAAACGGCTCCTCCAGCACACGGACCCATTATAACGCTTATCTGCGGTATCACTCCGCTGTAAATTGTGTTCCTGTAGAATATGTCTCCGTAGCCTTTGAGAGCATCGACACCTTCCTGAATTCTCGCTCCTCCGGAGTCGTTCAGCCCGATGACCGGAATACCAACCTTTGCGGCGAAGTCGAGGAGGTAGGCGATCTTCATCCCGTGCATCTCTCCGAGGCTACCGCCCATCACGGTAAAGTCCTGAGCGAATACTGCGACGGGTCTTCCGTCTATCGTTCCGTAGCCGGTAACCACTCCGTCAGCTGGCAAATCCATCTTGTCGAGACCAAAGTCAGTGTTCCTCTTCTCGACGAACGGGTTTATCTCGACGAAACTTCCCGGATCCAAAAGTAGCTCAATTCTCTCTCTCGCGGTAAGCTTGCCCTGATCTTTCTGCTTCTTTATCCTTTCCGGACCACCCATTTGCTTGATCTTTTCCTTCCTCTTGTAAAGGTCCTCAAGCAGTTCTTTCCTCAAGGTCATCCCTCCACGAACTCGAGCAAAACACCCTTCGTGCTCTTCGGGTGAACGAAGGCTACCTTCTTACCTCCCGCACCAATTCTCGGCTTTTCGTCTATCAGCTGAAGCCCGTTCTCCTTAGCTTTTTCGAGAGCTTTTTCGATGTTCTCGACGTTTACGGCAATGTGGTGGATTCCTTCTCCTCTCTTCTCAAGGAACTTCGCTATCGGGCTGTCCTCAGCCGTGGCTTCGACGAGCTCTATCCTGCTCTCGCCCACCGGAAGCATCGCTACTCTGACCTTCTGCTCCGGAACCTCTTCGATCTCTTCAACTTCGAATCCAAGCTTCTTGTAAAGTTCCATCGCTTCTTCGAGGTTCTTCACCGCTATACCGATATGGTCGATCTTCCTGATCATGTTACCACCTTCTCAAGCTTCTTAACGTTCTCCTTAATGTAGTCGATTATTTCGTAAAGCGGAGTCCCCGGCCCGAAAACTTTAGCCACTCCAAAACTCTGGAGCTTCGGAACGTCTTCTGCGGGAATGATCCCACCCACGATCACCAGGACGTCTTTGTTCGGTTCGAGACCTCTCTTTTTCAATTCCTCTATGACGAGAGGGACAAGCTCAAGGTGTGCTCCACTGAGTATGCTCAACCCGACCACGTCCACATCCTCCTGAAGTGCCGTTTCAGCTATCTCAGCTGGCGTTCTCCTGATCCCCGTGTATATGACCTCAAAACCGGCATCTCTGAGCGCTCTGGCAACGACTTTAGCCCCTCGGTCGTGCCCATCGAGTCCGGGTTTGGCGACGAGAACTCTTATTTTCCTCTCCATTAACTCCACCTCGTTGATTGTGATTAAAATAGCATTCGTCGAAGTTAATATATTCTTTTCGAAATATGTATCGAGATTGTGGTCTCGTTCACGAGAAAAGTCGCCTCGCTGAATTTTTCGGGTGCGATAGCAAGTGTTTTATTTAGCCTCGGACAAAACTCGCATCGGTGGGCTCGTGGGGTAGCGGACATCCTCGGGGGCTTCGGACCCCCGGACCCGGGTTCAACTCCCGGCGGGCCCGTTTCGAGGTGATAAAATGAGAAAAATCCTACTTCTCCTAATACTTGCCGCAGTCGTCCTCGGATGTGCGGGAGAAAAAGTAGAAAAGAGAAAGGAGAACGTTACGATTTACTACTTTTACAGCCCGACGTGTCCGAATTGCCAGGCAGTGGAGCCTTACATCGACTACCTGATGAACTCGACGGACGTGAACTTCGTCCTGTGCAACGTCAAGGAGTTCGACAACTGCACAAACGAGAGCATCGAACTCGCTAAAGCCATATACTCCAAGCAGGGTTTCTTCGGCGTTCCGACGGCAGTAGTAAAATACAGGGGCAACTACACGGTGTTCATAGGAAAATACGACGTTCTGAAGCTTTCGGAGTTTCTTGAAAAACTGGGATACAGCGTTCCTAAAATAGAGATAAGCGATAAGAAAATCGACGCCGCAAAGTGCGTAGAGTGTCACGAGAGGAGAGGAATTCCTCCGCCGCGAGAGATGAACTGTAGCTACTGCTGTCACCTCAGCTAAAAGAACCTTCTGCTTCTGTATTCCTCTACGAGTTTTTCTATTCTCTCGAGACTGCTTCTTCTCATCTCCTCTATCGCCTCTCTTATGACCCTCTCAAGCTCGCCCGCCTGAACCATCGCGAGTTCTTCGAAAACGTCCATCCTGACTCTGTCTGGCGGTATAACCGGAATACCTTTCTCCTCGAACACTTCCTGCGCGACGTGAGATATGTCGCTGGCTATAATCGCTTTAACTCCCTTCTCCGCGAGGAGTTCGGACGTGCTCCTTCCACCACCGCCCGACTCAAGGATGTATATTACGTCTCCCTCTTCTATCCCGTATTCCCTCTCCAGCCTCTCAATTTCGTCTTTGGTGAACTTCCTCAGGATCTTCACAGTCCTGTAACCTTTCAACTCGAGCCTCTTGATCTTCTTCAGCTCCTCTACCTTTTCTTTAAGCTTCGCTATTTCCTCGTCCTTCTTCCTTATTACCTTTCTCAACTCCACTATCTCGCTCTGAAGAGACCTATAAGCGTTCTCCCTCCTTATCTTCTCGTATTGCTCGTTCGATATCGCGTAAACTTTCATTCTAAGCCTCTCGACTTCCTTCTTCAGCTCTTCGACTTTTCTTCTCAGCATTCTGTTTTCCTCGATCAGCTCCTGGATCTTTCTGTCCCTCTTCCTTATCTCTTCGACGCTTACCTTCGCCTCTTCTTTCTGCTTGACTTCCTCGACTCTCTTTTCTATCAGCGACTGAAGTGTTAGCCCTTTTATGATCCCCGCCTTCACCATCTCGACGTCGTATCCGGCTGGAATTCGCTTCTCCACATTTGCGAGCTTGTTCTTGTAGTGCCTGTAAGCTTCGAGTGCCGCCGCGAGAGCGTCTCTCTCGTGATCGTTCTCGAACTTGAATCCGCTCGTGAGGTCTATCTTCTTCTTGACGCTCATGTCGTCCTTCGGTGCGTAAAGCGTTGCCTGAAAAGCTTTTTTAATCTTTAAAACAAATTCTGGAGGATTCTTTTTGTCCGTAGCCACGAGAACTGGCTGACCGAACGACAAAACGTGCTCCACGACCTTCGAAAAGTTCATGTCCTTGCCACTTGCGACGCTCAGAACTTCGCCCTTCAAGTTTAAGACGGCAACGGCAGTGGTTGTTCCGGGGTCGACGCCAACTATCAGATACTCCTTGACCTTGCTCAGCGGAATGAATTCGAGTTTCTCCTTTTCGACGGCTGTAACCACGACCTTCACGTCTCTCGTCTTGAACGATTTGACCGGGACTTCCTCTCTTGGCGCACTTACTACCAGCTTTCCGCTGCTTATTCCTCCGTAACCGTGCTTAACTTCCTCGACGTATTTCAACCCGGCTTTGTCCAGAATTTCCTTTATCTCCCTGAAGTAATACCTGACCGCGTCGTGAATTCTCCTTCTGTATTTGTTCTGCCTCCACCCTCCCTTTCCCGGGCTTCTGTTTCTCGAAACGATGATCACGGTTTCATCTTTAAAAGCAGACACTATTTCGCCGACGCCGAGGCTGACGAGGTAAGCGCAAGCTTTAGCTTCGTCGAAAGGGTTTCTCGGATTCACTTTAAACCCGAACCTCGCGGCGAGCCTCGGCAGAGACTCCTTCCCGGCAACCTGAACGAGGCGCGTGGATGGAGGAAAAGCGTGTAGAAACGATATTAACTCGTTTTTACTCTCGAAAAGTTCGCTGATGTTATCCACCGCTACGTAATCCGGTGCTTCTTTCCTTATTATTCTCAAAAGCTTGCTCTTCGAGACTGCTTTCTCTTCCTCTTTATCCTCAGAAAACAGGACGAGGGCGAATTCGGGAGGGTTCCTCTTAATTATATCGACGCCGAATACCTTCATTTCTTCACAATTTCTTCGAGAGTTTGCTTTAAATCTCTTTCTATTCCGTAACTCTTCTTGAAATACTTCAGGACGTTTTCGACGTCTCTCCTTAGAATTTCCTCACTACCCTCGTCACCTCTCTCCATGTGCTGGGGAAAGTCGATGAAGTAAACGCCACTCTCGTTCACGAGTATGTTGAACTGGCTCAGGTCTCCGTGTATTATTCCGAGGTCGAACATCTTCTTCACTTCTTCTATGATGATTTCGAGAACTTCTTCCGGGTTTTTCAGCCTGACCTTGTAAAGCTCTTTAGCGTCTATCAGCTCCATCAAAACCGCGTTACCTTCCCACGCGATGGGTTTTGGAACGGAAACTTTTCCGTAAAGCTTTTTCAAGGCCTGAAACTCCCTCTTAGCAGATCTAACCGTCAAAACCGTGTAGTGCAGCGTCCCGTAATCTCTCTTCTCTTTTACCTTCTTGAAGCTCGGGTAACCGACTCTGTGGAACTTTAAAACCGCTTCCTCCCCGTTAGATATTACAGCGTAGACGACGCTCTCCTTACCCTCTCCGATCAAGCTTCCGAGTTGCTCGACTTTACCCCTCTCGACGAGTCTCTTCAGAGAGTAGACACTCAAACCCTTGAAAGTAAACGCGGTTCCGAGGTAGTCCGTGTACTTGTTCTCAAGTAGCCTCAGCGAAGCTAACCTCTTCAGCTTTCCTTCGAGCTCTTCTTCCGTGAGGTTTACTTCCCTGATTATCGCGTGAGAGGGGACGTATTCGAAGTCCCACATGTTCTTGAACACGGCTCCGAGTATCTTCCAGTCGAGCTTTTTCAACGAAAGGTAGACTTCCGCGAGGTCTTTCACAGAGACATTTTTAAGCAACCGATATAAAAGTTGTTTGTGCGCTGTTCGATGTGTTCAGCAGAAGCGGTTTACTACCAGAGACACTCTTCGCGGCACCTGTGCAGGAAGCACTTCCTGAGAGACTTCTACAGGCGCGTCAAGAGAGCCATTATAAAGTATAAAATGATCGAGAGAGACGAGAGAATAGCGATAGCGATGAGCGGAGGAAAGGACAGCGTAACGCTCGCTCACACGCTGACAGAACTCTACGGAGATCGCAGAGACATAGAGCTTTTTGCCATAACGATCGACGAGGGGATAGAAGGCTACAGACCGCCGACCATAGAAATCGCGAGAAAAGTTTGCAAAGAGCTCGGAATCGAGCACGTCGTCGTTTCGTTTAGAGACGAGGTAGGAATGGACCTCGACGAGATGGTGAAAGTCGGAGGCAGAAACGCTTGCACCTACTGTGGAGTCTTCAGAAAGTATTTGCTGAACAAAACTGCAAGAGAGCTTGACGCCACGAAGCTCGCAACCGGCCACAACCTCGACGACGAAACCCAGACGATACTCCTCAACTTTCTCAACGCGGACATAGAGAGACTCGCGAGACTCGTCCCACAGAGGGTGCAGAAAGGTCTCGTGTACAGGATAAAGCCCCTCAGAGAGATCTACGAGAAGGAGGTCGTGGTTTACGCGATCCTCAACAATCTGCCAGTAATCCTCGACGAGTGTCCGTATTCGCGTTTTCCCGCGAGAGCGATCGTCAGGGACTTCATTTACGAGTTCGAAAAGAGATACCCCGGAAGAAAGTTCTCGATAATGAGGAGCTTCGAGGAGCTATTACCCTGCCTTCACAAGATGTTCCCCCAAATAGACCTCGGATCTTGTAAAATTTGCGGAGAGCCCACGCCAAGAGAAATATGTAAAGCGTGTGAGCTGAAAAAAGAGCTCGGAATTATTTAGTTCTCGAGATGAAAACCCCGAAGAGCGAAAGGAGTATCGCTCCGAAGATTGAGTATAGGAAGTCGGAAATCGCCTTGTCTCCGAGCTCAGAAAAGTAGTTGCTCCACGACAAAATCATCACGCTCGAACCGTAGAAGAGCATTCCCGCAGAGACTATGAAGAACGGAGACGCGAGAGACCTCCTAACGTTCTTGCCTTCAAGTATTCCGTCGACTATTCTGCCGAAGGCCACGAAAAGCAGAGCTCCGACGATCCACCATATCGCCCCGTAAACGAAGGACGTGACGAGTATGATTACGCCAGCCGCCACTGGCTGGTTGTAGACCTTCCAGAAGGTGTTGAAACCCTGTATCAGACCGGCTATGAATATGAGCGTTGCCGTTAAGTTCGTTATGAACGTTATTCTTCCCTCGTATATGGACGTTCTGAGGCTTTCGAGCGTCCTCTCTATGTAATTCTCCATTCCGTAAGCTTTCAAAACCATGTAGGATCCGAGAATGAGGAGGATTCCTCCAGCAGCCATGTAAGATTTACCCGTAAGCGTGAGAACCGCGTATACTATCAGAATCAACCCGAGAGGGGCAAGCGTCGCTCTTGCTATCTTAGGATCCTCTA
Organism: uncultured archaeon; assembly: GCA_964463865.1. GTDB lineage: Archaea > Halobacteriota > Archaeoglobi > Archaeoglobales > Archaeoglobaceae > Ferroglobus. Next base: position 16,024 of record CAYXDX010000017.1, read on the forward strand.
TCAGCCTCTTGAGAAGATAGTAAGTGCTCTCGATCGTCTTACTCTGCTTAACGACGACTCTGTTGACGCTGTCTATCTTAAAGCGGGACGAGATTATGGGTAGAACGAACTCGTCTTCCGACCCGTCGGTTACCACGATGACTTCTTCGACGCTCATCATCTTTTTCAGCTGATCGAGTTCGTTTGCTATTTTCGTGTCCGAAACGACTCCAACTGCTTCGTCTCCAGACACGATCGCGACCTCGACGTCTTCCTTCATTTCGTCAAACAGCTTCACGGCCTGAAAAATAGCATTGACGTCGCTGTCTTCCGGATCTGCAAGTGCCAGCTTTACGGCAGCTTCCAAACACTTCTCTCTACCTACCACGGGCGTTTTAACCCTCGCTTTCCGCCCGACGTCGTCATCTCTGTCGATGACGAGTATCAGTTTCATTCGAGACTTTAGTCTCCCGAAAACAATATAAACGTTTTTAAAGCCGTGAGTTTGCGTAATCTTAGCATGATCGAAATAAAGATAGTCAGCAGAGGAGGTCAGGGCGGAGTTACCGCGGCAAGAACGGTAGCAAGAGCTGCTCTGCACGAAGGAATTTACTCCCAGGCCATTCCGCAGTTCGGAGCTGAGAGGCGAGGAGCGAGAGTTTACTCTTACGTGAGAATTTCGGATAGGCCAATCAGGAGGCACACGAAAGTTACAAATCCAAAAATATCGGTCTACTTCGACAAAAAACTGATCGAAAGTGACGAAGCGGAAGTAAAACTCGTAAACGGATACGTGGAAGGTTTTTACTGCGTGAACGCCAACGAGATAGCCGAAGAGTTCGGCCTCGTGTCGTCCGGATGGTATTTAATAAGCGCGGTAATGAGCGGCGCACTTGCAAGAATTCTCGATTTCAACCTCGAAAGCGTCGAAAGAGCCGTGAAAGAAGAGTTCTCGACTAAAAAAAGAGAAAATGTTCTCGCCGCGAGAAAAGGTTACGAGGTGGTATCGTGCTCGAAAGTCTGATCTCCCGCCCGAAAGTCGGTTCAGCAGGAAAAACCGGAGAGTGGAGGGTGTTTAAACCCGTGGTGAATCACGAGCTTTGCGTTCTCTGTCTCGAGTGCTACGATTACTGCCCCGAAAACGTCGTAAGCGTCGTAAACGGAAAGGTGGTTATAGATTACGAATACTGCAAGGGGTGTCTCGTGTGCGCAAACTTGTGCAAGATGGGAGCCATAGAAGTAACGAGAGAAGGTTAGCGCTCCTGAACGGAAACCAAGCCGTTGCAGAAGCGGTAAAACTTGCTAAACCAGACGTCATAGCCGCGTATCCGATTACGCCCCAGACACCCGTTGTAGAGGAACTGGCAAAAGCTGTGGCAAGTGGAGAGCTTACGGCAGAGTTCGTGAACGTCGAATCCGAATACTCCGCTCTTTCGCTCGTTTTCGGCGCTGCGCTAACTGGAGCCCGCGTCTTTACCGCTACATCGAGCCACGGACTCGCTTACATGTTCGAGATGTGCTGGTGGGTTGCCGGGTCGAGGGTTCCGCTGGTAATGGCCGTCGCGACGAGGTCGATAGGGGCTCCGTGGAACATACACGCAGATCACTCGGACATCATGCTTCTAAGAGACGTGGGCTGGATAATAGCGATGGCCGAAAGCTCTCAGGAGTGTTTCGACCTTACCTTACTCGGATTCCCCGTTAGCGAGGAGCTGAACATCCCGTATTCGATCGGATACGACGCGTTCATGATAAGTCACACCTCGGAAGTCGTCGAGCTGAGAGACGTCGAAATTCCGGAAAGAAAACAGGCTTACAAAATCCTCCCCGGAGAGGAGATTTCGCTCAACGCCGTCACGGTTGGAAAGGCGAGGCACGAAGCGAGAAAGAGCCTGATGAAGGACCTCGAAAAGTCCGGAAAGGAGATCGAAAAAATCGGCAGAAAGATGTTCGGGGACTTCAGCTTAACAGAGAAGTACAGACTCGACGACGCGGACTTCGTAGTTATAATAGCCGGAGGATGGAGCGGAGACTTCAAAGACGCGATAGACGAGCTGAGAGAGGATGGAATAAAAATAGGCATGTTGAGGTTAAAATTCGTAAGACCCTTTCCCGTGAAAGACGTGAAAAAGATTTCTGGAGAAGTTCTCGTAGTTGACAGATCTGCCGTCCACAGGTTCGGGGGTATCTGCAGCGACGTCAAGACGATAATTCCCGACGCGAAAAACGTTATAGCTGCCCTCGGCGGCTACGACATAAGCTACGAAGAAGTGAAAATGCTTCTTGAAAGGTTCGTAAACGGTAAAATGAGCGAGGTGGAGTGGTATCCATGATTCTCCCGGGAAACGCGAGCTGTCACGGTTGTCCGATAACGATAGCTATGAAGACCCTCGAAGAGATAGAGAACCCCGTGGTTCTAATGCCAGCAAGCTGCTCCACGGTCATAGCCGGAATTCACCCGAACTCAGCGTTGAGACTGCCAGTAGTTCACGTTCCGTTCCCTTCAACTCCGTCGGTAGCTGCGGGGATGAGCAGGGGTTACAAGAAGCTCGGAATAAAAGCGAACGTGGTCGCCTGGATGGGTGACGGGTCCGTAGACATAAGCTACTCAGCTTTAAACGCGATAGCGACAAGAAACGAGGACGTGATCGTCGTAGTAGTGGACAACGAAGCCTACATGAACACTGGAAATCAAAGCAGCTTTTCCACGCCGAAATTCGCGATAACCACCACAGATCCTGCCGGAAAAAAGGAAGAAAGAAGGAGCGTCTCGCTTTCTCTGATGAATTACGGATACGTCGCGACGGCTTCGATCGGTTATTTGAAGGATCTCAGGTCAAAAATGAGGAAGGCGAGCGACAAGGAAGGTTTCAGGCTGATCCACATTCACTGCCCCTGTCCGCCAGGGTGGAGGTTCGACTCGTCAAAGACTGTAGAGGTCGCAAGGCTCGCCGTGGAAACTCTCTTCTGGATAATCTGGGAAAAAGACGGAAAGCTGAAGATTTCGGAAATCAGCAAGAGAGCTTACAAAAACAGACTGCCAGCGGAAAGCTACATAAAATTGCAGGGAAGGTTCAAGAATCTGACAGAAGAGGAAATAAAGTCCCTCGAAAGAGAGGCTGTTAGAGAATTCGAAAGAATTCTGGCAATGGAGGGCTTGGAATGAGGGACGAGATTCTGAGAATTCTGAACGGCTACGACAAAGATGGCATAACCATAGCAACTCTCGGAAGTCACTCGGCGCTGAACATCCTCAAAGGCGCAAAAGAAGAGGGATTCAAGACGATATGCATCGCAAGAAGGAAAGAGAAGATTATTTACGAGTCCTTCGGCGTTGCCGACGAAATCTGGACGATCAGCGACTTCAGGGAGCTGCTCAGGGAAGACGTCCAGAAAAAGCTGCGGGAAAGAAATGCCATACTAATACCGCACGGATCGTTCAACGCCTACATAGGCAAATTTGACGAGTTGAAAGTTCCCATATTCGGAAACCGGGTTTTAATGGAGTGGGAAACGGTAAGGGAGCATCAGGAGAGGTGGCTAAAGGATGCCGGACTGAGGATGCCGAAAACGTTCAGCTCGCCAGAAGAGATCGATCGACTCGTCATAGTGAAGTATCCCGGAGCGAAGGGTGGAAAAGGTTACTTCTTAGCGACGAGCTACGACGACTTCAAAAGGAAAGCCAAAAAACTCGTCGAATCCGGAATAATAAGCGAAAAAGACGTTTCAAACGCGTTCATACAGGAGTTCATCGTCGGTGCAAACGTTTACTTCTCGTTCTTCTACTCGCCGGTGTTCAGGCGGGTCGAACTTATAAGCATAGACAGAAGATACGAAAGCAACGCCGACGGAATTGGAAGAATTCCGGCAGACATTCAGCTCAGCAGCGGCGTAACTCCAACTTTTACGGTAGTCGGAAACTTCCCGATCGTTTTGAGAGAAAGTATGCTCGCAGAAGTTCTCGAGGCTGGGAGGAAAGTTTACGAGCAGTCGAAAAAGATAGCGCACCCAGGCATGGTCGGACCGTTCTGTCTGGAAAGCGTGATAAACGAGGAAGGAAAAATATACTTTTTCGAAATCTCCGCGCGAATCGTTGCTGGAACGAACGTCGGAATTCCGTCCTCTCCTTACAGCTACATACTCTTCGGAGAAAACATGTATATGGGCAGGAGAATCGCGAGAGAAATAAAGCTCGGCATCGAGAAAGAGATGTTAGAAGAAATGGTCTACTGAACTCTCCTGAGCTTCGGCTCTTTTTCGGAGTAGTCCACGTAGAAACCTATGCTCTCCAAGTATTCGTAGCTCTGTTTTCCCTTCCCGTGTATCATCAGCTCAAGTAGATCGCTCTCGTCGTCGATGTCGACGCTCGCGTAAAACGAGTCAAAGACTTCGAATTTTAAGCCGAGCTTTTCGCATATTTTGACGTGTTTGACGAAGCTTCCGTAGTGGTAAGAGGTGTAAAAATCCCTGCTTCTCGATAAGAGCATGTTAGTGCCACCCTTTCTACCCGGAGCCAAAACGACGTCACCTTCAGTTTCCAAAAACCTTTTCACGATCTTTTCGTCTATCAGCGCGAGGTCCGACATGATGAACGCGGATTCTCCCTCCTTTATTCTCGACGTTACCGCGGAGTCGAGATCTCTGGAGTCGACCTCGTGTTTAAAGTCCGCAAGCCTTTCGTCGCGGGATGTAGAAAGGATTATCGCGTCGGGACAAGCGTCCAGAACGTCCATTAAAAGTCTGAACGCGAATTCTCTTCTTTCTTCTTCCGACATGATTTTCGAAAGGCGCGACTTCGGGTTAGTCGGTTTGAAGGGGACGAACACCTTCATCGAGTTCCAGTTGTGCACCTGAATAATAAACTTGCCGAGTTTCAACATTTTCGCTGACCCGACTCCAAGCTTACGAAACGAGACGTGCCCCGGATCGACTTTTCGTTGCAGCCCTTACCATCAATCAAGCTCCGCAAATCATTTATCTTTAAACCCAAAAACAACCCACATGGACCTGATATGCAGATTCGTCCTAAAAGACGGTAGGATAATAGGAGAGAGCATAGACGTTCACGAGAACAGGCTCGTGATAAAGTCCGGGGAAAAATTCCTCGGCATTCCGCTCGAAGCGATAGAGAAAACTGAGGAAGATAAGATCTACGTATCAGAGTTCGATGAAAGCGACGCTCTGAAGTTCGGGGAAAAGTGGCTGGAGGAAAAGTCCAAACCGGTTTCGATGGAAGAGTTAAAGTCCTATGGCTTCGGAGGAGAGTGAATACAAACAGGTCATAGTGGTGAGAGAGGACCTAAACCTTTCAAGAGGAAAACTTGCTGTTCAAGTCGCTCACGCGTCGATACTCGGTTACGAGCTCGCGAGCGGCGACGTTAGAGAGAAGTGGAAAATGGAGGGTCAGAAAAAGATAGTGCTGAGGGTCAAGAACCTCGAAGAGCTGATGAAGGTGTTCGAAAAAGCGAAAAGCCTTGGTTTGCCTACAGCTTTCGTCAAAGACGCAGGCCTGACCGAAATACCTCCAGGAACCATTACCGCCGTTGTGATAGGCCCAGAAAAGTCTAAGAAGATAGACAAGGTCACAGGAAACTTGCCGCTGCTCAAATGATATCCGTTTTGCTCTCTCTCTTCACCGTAATGCTCGGAGTCGGAATAATCTCTCCTCTTCTCCCGCTCATAGCGAAAAATTACGACGCCGCGGGAGTTTGGATAGGACTGATCTTTTCGGCCTTCTCGATATCGAGAGTAGTTTCTCTCCCTTTCTTCGGAGGTCTCGCGGACAGGGTGGGAGGTAGAAGAATTTTCCTCACCGGCCTCTTTCTATATACCCTCATAGCAATTCTCTACGCTTTCGCGAGGAGTAAGGAGGAGTTGCTGATCGTTCGAGTTATTCACGGATCGTCTTCCGCCATGGTAATTCCCGTCGCCATGGCGTTCGTAGCGGCAAAATCTCCAAAAGACGAACTCGGAAAAAGTCTGGGGAGAGCGAATTCCTCACTTTTTCTCGGAATGGCTTTCGGACCACTTATAGGCGGTTTCTTCGCAGAAAAATTTGGCTACGAATTCGCTTTCTTCCTAATGAGCCTGTTTTCGGCTGTGAGCTTTGCGATAGCCTACTTTACGTTTCCGGAATACAAGAAAAAAGAGAAGGTGAAAACAAAAGGAAAACTCTCGAGGAACGTTGCGGTAGCTGTTGTATACAGACTCGTAAACTCTCTCGGAAGGGGAAGTGTGATGAGTTTTCTTCCAATATACCTCGCGCTTCTTGGATACGGAACGACTGAAATCGGCCTCGTGCTCTTCACGAATTTGATTTTTTCCGCGTTGATACAAATTAAGTCCGGAAGCCTGGCGGACAGGTTCGGCTACGTGAAGCCGGTGTGGGTAAGCGGAATTCTCGCTTCTTTATCCCTGCTCGCGATCGTGAGATTCGAAAACCTGGTAGAAATTTTTCTGTTTGCTGCAGTTCTCGGCGTAACGACTGCAGTATCTCTTCCGGCAGTTAGCTCGCTCGTAGCGGTAGAAGGTGTCAGCAGGTCTCTCGAAAGCAGTTACATGGGCATCTTTTCCGCTTCGAAGAGTCTCGGAAGGGCGATAGGCCCGATATTGGCCGGATTGATTTACGACCTGTCCGGGGGTGGACTTACAGGCGTTCGAACGGTCTTCGAGGTTGCCGCGCTGCTGAGCTTGTTCGCGGCGTTCATTTACAAAGAGGGCGTCAACTCAGACGAGGTTGTCTAAGTAAGCTTCAGCTATATCCCTCGCTCGCCTCATCTCCTCCCAGTCCAGCCTCCTCGAGATTTCCTCGTAGTCGTAAGCCCTGAACGTGGGATAATACTGGAACATGAGGTTAAACCTCACGCCCCTTCCCAAGTTCTCGGAAACCCACTTGACTATTCTTTCCGTGCAGCACTCGATGTGGTTCGGCATGACGAGGTGCCTTATGAGAAGTTCCCCGCTCTTCTTAGCGTTGAGGAAATTCCTTGTGACCACCTTCCAGTAATTGTTTGCGTTCGAATACTTTTTCGCACATTCGTCGTTTCCGTATTTGAAGTCGCCGAGCCACACGTCCACGACGTCCTCTATAATCTCCCCGAGCTCCCACGAGTGATACATGTTCGAGTTCCAGACCACCGGAATGTTCGACTTGACCTCTCTCAAAATCTTCAAAATCGTGTGCGCGTGCTGATCCGGATTCCCTCCAACGAAGTTCACGTTTCTGCTTCCCTGCTTCCTTCTAAGGTCGATGATTATTGCGAGCTCTCTGGGATCGACCTTGTAGTCGTCGGAGTAGACTATGTCGTAGTTCTGACAGAAGATGCACGAGAACGTGCACCTGTTGAAGAAGATCGTGTGCGAAGGGACGAGTTCCGGTTCCTCTCCGAAGTGCAAAAACTCGCTGCTGTAATAACTTTCCACACCGGTTTTGCAGTATCCGAGTTTTTCGTACCTGTTTACGCCGCACCTCCTCTCGCAGAAGTTACAACTCCTGAGCATCTCCACGAGAACGTCTATCTTCAAATCGAGGAACGAATACTCCGGAGGGTCCCTGTTCAAGATCGTCAAATCTTCCCCGTACTCGTTCAGGAACTTCTCGAACTCCTTCTTATACTTCCTATGCGTTTCGAAGTCACCTTCTTCTGCCTCGAGTCTCTTCGCTAACTGAAACTTGGCTACGGCTCTGTTCCTGTTTATGGCTTCGTATCTTTCGAGGCCCCTGACCACGTCTGAATTTTACCGAGATCAAGTTTTATTCTTTTCGTTCACGCCTTTATCTCGACGTCTCTCACGACGACTTCCGGAGCTATCGTGTTCTCCACCTGTCTCGTCTCTTTTCCTCCGCACTCGATCTTTCTGAGGATGTCGAAAACGTTTCCGTAAACCATAGCTCCTCTCACTGGTTTTCCGTCCTGATACGCGTTCATGCACTCGAGACTGAACTCGCCAGTAACTGGATTCGACGTGTGCGCGCCTATGAAAGAGTGGACGTAAAAGTCCCCCTCGACGCTTCCTCTATTAACCTCAAAAACTACGTTGGACGGGTGTATCCTTGGAAGTGTGTCGAAGTCTTCTCTCAGCGCGTTCCCCGGCAGTTCTCCGATGAGCTTTGAGTATTTGTAGTTGGATAGATAACCAGCTACTACTCCGTTTTCGACGAGGAGCT
>CAYXDX010000018.1:0-23488 GCA_964463865.1 uncultured archaeon
AAATGGGGCCGCCGAGATTTGAACTCGGGTCACGGCGCCCCGAACGCCGCAGGATATCCAGGCTACCCTACGGCCCCTCATCCCTAAAGCTGATAACCCCTCTATACCTCGCCAACTCGCTCAACACGGACTTGTGCGTAAAGAACATTCTTCTGCAGCAATACCTTTCAATTCCAAGCTGGTCGAGAGCCTCTCTCGGAGTTTTACCGCCTTCGATCAACTTCTTATACTCCTCCCACTTGTGGCCGATAACGGCTCCGCAGGTAAAACAACGAATGGGAAACATGAGAAATTCACCTGTAGGAAGTCTGCCTCCTCTTTCTTGCACCTCTTCCTCCCTGTTTCTTCGGCTCTTTTCTCCTTGTGTCGTTTACGAGTAGGGTTCTGTCGTATTCAAGGAAAGCCTTTTTGAGTTCCGGATCCTGGCTGAACTCGAGGAGTCCTCTCGCTATAGCAGTTCTTGCGGCCTCGGCCTGTCCCATGAATCCTCCCCCTTCAACCTTGACGTCTATGTCTACCTGTTTCGCGAGGTCTTTGGCTATTAGGAGCGGCTCCATGTTCTTCATTCTCGCGAGCTCTGGCTGATAAATTTCGAGCGGAATCTTGTTGATTCTAACTCTCCCCTTTCCCGGCCTTACCGTCGCTCTTGCAATGGCAGTCTTCCTTTTCCCGCTCGTAACGACGACCTTCATCTTCTCACCTCGAATCCGAGGTATCTGCTAACTTCCTCAAGATATACGTATCTGTCCGTCTTACAGACTTTTTCGAGTAGGGCCACGTCGACTTTCTCGAACTCGAATCCTTCGAGCTCCTTCGGGACGCCCATGAAGACTCTGAGCCTCCTGTAAGCTTCTCTACCTCTCCTGCTCTTCCAGGGGAGCATGCCTCTTACAGTTCTTTTGAATATTTTCTCCGGGTGTCTGGGGAAGTATGGGCCTTTCTCCTTGCTTCCCCTGTCGTATTTCTCCTTATACCTTCTGAAAACCATCTCTCTTTCGCCGGTTATCACAGACTTTTCGGCGTTAACGACGACTATCTTCTCTCCGTTGAGCAGTCTCTTTGCTATCACACTCGCGAGTCTGCCGAGAACGTGATTCGACGCGTCTATAACCTTGAAGTCGTCTCCGAGAGTCTTCAAGACTCTCTTAACGTTGACGCTCATACGATCACCTCACACGAGTATCCTAACGTTGCTACCTTTCGGGTTCTCTTTCAGGAGCTCCTCTATGCTCAGACACTTTCCTCCGGCAGCCTCTATCTTCCTCCTCGCCTCTTCAGAGAACTTGAACGCTGCAACTTTGACTGGCCTCGTTATCTCTCCCGCTCCGAGGACCTTTCCAGGAATCAGCGCGGTCTCTCCGTCCTTGAGGTATCTCTCTATCTTCCCGACATTCACTTCTGTCATCATTTTCGTCGGCTTTGCGAGCCTCTCCGCTACGTCTTTCCAGATCTTTGCGCTGTTTTCTGCGGAAGCCTTTAAGAGAGTATCGATGAGCCTCACGAGGTTCGGATTCGTCTTTCTCCTTAGAATCTTCCTTATCTTGCTCATGTCTACTCACCAGCGATTAGAGTTTACCGAGAGACGATGGATATTTAAAACTAACTGCGCGCTATTTAAAGTTTACACGCCAAACTTTTTATATTGACAGTTCGAGCTTGCACTGTGTTTAAGACTTTCTGCTTTTTGGAGGTGTGAAACGTGGGGGATACGATCGTTGGCGGAAACATCAGAGCAACGTTCGTCAAGAAAGGGAATAACGCCGCTCTTTTGTGCCCGCCGCATCCGTTGATGGGTGGAAGCAGGTTCGACGTTAGGCTTGAAAGGATATCCGAAGAACTCTGGAAGATCAACTACTCGACGCTCGTCTTCGACTACCGGACACCTTTCAGGGGTGGAGTTGGCGAGGTGGAGGACGCTAAAACGTGCCTCGACTTTTTGAGAGAAAAACACGACTTCGTCGCCGTGGTAGGATACTCTTTTGGCAGCGTCGTAGCCTCAAACGTGGCAGAGGAGTCTGACGCCTTGGTCTTAATATCGCCGCTGAAGAAGATCAACGAAATAGAGCTGAAGGACAGCAGCGTCCCCAAGCTGATCGTCGTCGCGAAGTTCGACGACATAGTGAGCTTCGAGGAGTCTACCGAGATCGTGGAGTCACTCTCAGAACCGAAAGAAGTCGTCGTCCTCGAGACGGATCACTTTTACACCGGAAGTTTTGCAGAGCTTTCGAAAGCTGTTGCGAACTTTCTTAGCAGGTTTTAACTCCCCGACGTTTAATATCGGCGACAACGTTTTATAGGTGATTTGCGATACTGTTAGTGCCCGTCTGCCATGCGTCCCCCGAAAAAATGATGAGGGGGGTTCCACAGGACGGGCTACATACTTCTCTCGATTTTGCTCACGATAACTGCCGATACTAAGCTCGCTAAAAATCCCGGAAGAACTGAGTATACCGGAATTCCGAAAAGGTGTATCGTCTTTCCGTAGATGGCGAACGTGAGTGCGGTGACGATGAACCCCGTTACCATGCTCGCTCGGGCACCGTTTTTCGTCATGCCGTCCCAGTAAATTCCGAAGACTATCGGGAAGAAGAAGCAGTTTGCCATGAGCGACAGCGAAGCCCATATGAACCACGCTAAGAGCTGTTGTGGGTTTAAAGCGAGTATTAAAGAAGAAAAGCCTATCAGCGGAACGAGTGCAGCGTTGAGAACTTTGAACTTTCTGTCGTCGATGCTGAGCTTAAGCGCTCTGCCGAGTATGTCGTAGGTGATGTTGCTCACGGCTGTTACTATTAGTCTATCAGTCGTCGACATGACTCCGGCGAGTATCGTCGGGAGGAGGAGTAAGAACAGCCACTCCGGTAAAGCGGCCTTCGCTATCGAAGGATACGCCATGTCGGACCACTTCACGACGATATTTCCAAGCTTGAGCTCTGGAATATCTATCATCCCTTCCGCCCACGCAACTCTTGCCGCCATTCCTGCCAAAGCGGTCAGCATTATCGTCAGGAAGCCGAGAACGTACATTATCAGCGGAGACCACCTCGTGTATCTGATGTCTCTGAACGTGAGCATGTTGTTCACTATGTGCGGAGCCACCATCAGCCCGAGGGGAACTGCTATTCCGAACAGCGTTATGTTGTAGACCCATCCTGCGAGCGGCACGTTTGCAGGTGCGAAGGGTTTGCTGAGAAACTTCGCGAACATGAAGTTTTCGTCGAGCCCCATACTTTTCTGTAATTCGGGCATCGACGCTAAAGCATGGTTCAAAGCTTCGAAACCTCCTACGAAAGATATTATCAGCGGAACGGTTATGTAGATCCCGAGAATCATCAATATCGATTGAACGAACGTCGTCCAAGCTGTGGAGAACATACCACCTGTCATCACGTAAGAGACGACGATTATCGCCGCTAACGTCGCACCTATCCAATACGGTATTCCGAGTATGACCTCACTTGCCACTCCTATCGCCGTATACTGCCCGATCAAGTAAATAAAGCTCGTGACGGCAGATATGCCAGCGGCTAAAGTCCTTATAATCACCGGATCGTCGTATCGAGCTGCGAGAAAGTCTTGAACGGTCATGAAGTTGAACTTCTCTCTTAGTGGAAACAGCTTGTATCCTATGAGTATCGTCCCGAACGCGATGGCGAAAGGCGGTCCAACGACTCGCTCCCACATGTTCGCCCAGCCAGTCGTGAACGCTAAACCAGCGACACCTATCAGCGTCATTCCGCTGAAAACACTGCCTATCATCAAGAGCGTGTAAGTCCAGAAGCCGAGCTGACCACTTGCGGCGACGAAGTCCTCGATTGTTTTCGTGCGCTTTGCTCCGAAATACGCGATTACCCCTATGACCGACAAGTATATCGCAAATATCGTGAAAGCTTCCCAGTTCAAGCGCTCACCTCCACTTGAGTCCCCAGATTACAAGCAGAGCGACCTGAACGCTTACCGCCGTTACCAGCGCGACGACAGTTTCGACACTCATGCCCGCTACCATGTTACTTTGTGCCAAAGTGTCAATGTTTAAAAAAATTTCCACAATTATTAAAAATGATCGTTCCTTATTTCGCCTTTCTCAGTATCAGGTAGTATTCCTTTCGATCCTCGGCCTTTTCTACAGCTAAAACTTCGAAAATATTCGGAACGTCCGCGACTCTCTCTTTCGAGACGAAGAGAACCAGACCCCCTCTTTTTAGTTTATTCGCAAATCTCAGAAGAACGGACATCGCTGCATCTGGCTCGAGAGTCAGGTCGCAGAGGATCACGTCGAGTTCCTCAAGTTTTGAGACGTCGAACCTGAACGCGTCCTCTATGAAGACTCTGACGTTTCCTCTTTCTTTTTCTATTTCTCTGAGAACTTCTTCGAACTCCTTGCTGACCTCTATTCCGTAAACGAGCCTCGCTTTTTCACTCGCGTAAAGCAGGAATCCTCCTGCGCTGCTGCCGAGGTCCAAAACTACGTCGCCGTCCTTTATTATTCCGAACTTTTCGTCAAGCTCTCTGAGCTTGAAGTATCCTCTCGGCCTCCCCTCTTCAAGAACCTCTATTTTTTCGGACCCTTTGACCTCGAAGGAAGGTTTTTTGACGATTTGCCCGTTCACCTTTACGAATCCTCTTTTTATAGCCTCTTTCGCCTGACTCCTTGACTTGAAATATCCCATTTTGTGTAAGAACACGTCAAGCCTCATCCCAGAACAGCTGAACTCTCTCTGTTTTTTTAATTCCTCTCTCTTCTATCCTGTTCTTTCTCCACTCTACCCACTCCCTCGGCGCGTCCTTGCTTGTGCCTCCGTGCGACGTGAGTCTCTCTCTTACTCTCATGAGCACTGGAGCGTTTAGCGAAACGCCAGAGACGAGCGCCTGCCCCTTTGTGAGGCCGGGAAGCTCCTCTATCATGTCCTTGCCTATGCTCTCGACACTCCTCCTGATGTATTCCTGATCGGCCGGATTTATTATCCTCATGACGATCTGAGTCATGCACTGGCTGAGGATGTCCGGATCTATTTTCGACGGTCTCTGACTTATCAGGCAGACGCCGACACCAAACTTACGACCTTCGCTCAGTATCGTTCTTAGAACTTTGTAGCTCCTTGCTTCCTTGGAGGCGAACCTGTGAGCTTCTTCTATTATGATGAAGACCGGGTATTCGAGCTTTTCTCCACTTAAACCTTTTTCAGCGTTAATCCTCGCGTTGAGAATCCTCTTTAGCAAAACGCTCACGAGGGTTTCCTGCTCCAGGTCTCCGAGTTCCGTGAGCTGAAGAACGCTTGCCTGTCCCGGCCTAAGCAACTCTTTTAGCTCTATGTGTCTACTGTCGTCGATAATTTCGAAGTTCTTTACGTATCTCTCTATCCTCCACTCGAGAGCTTTTACGGTCGTCCTGTCCTTCTCTCCCGCTATTTCGTTGATCTTCTCTATTAGGTCCGATGATGTGAAGTAACTGCCTTCGAGCTCTCTGAAAGCTCTGTTTAGCAAAGCTTCCTGCTTTTCCGTCATTTCTGGGAGAATGTTGACGAGTTCCTCGTATTCGAGCTCTGAAAGTCTTATCCTTATCTCGTCCTTCGTGTATATCCTAACGACGGGTCTGTAATCTCCGTCCACGAACTCGTCGCACCCTTCTACCTCCTTCAAAGTGTGGTATTCTCCGTGGGGGTCGAATATCAGCAGTGCAGCGGAGTTGTAGGGTTTTAGGAGCTCTTCCGCGAGAACCCCTGCGAGGTAACTCTTTCCGCTCCCCGTCGATGCAAGTATGCACATGTGCTCGCTCGTGAGAAGTGAGGCGTCGAGAACTACCGGAATGTCTTCTTCTCTGTTCAGCAGGTAGCCTATGTGGACCGATCCAAGCTCTCCGACTTTCTTCAAGAACAGCGCATCCTCGAGAACGTCCTTTTCCGCGAGGTATATTTTCTGCCCGGACTTTGGCTGAATTCTCGGATTAACGAATCCGAGTTTTTCGTCGAAGTATCCCATTATAGAAGCTTTTACTTCGTAAAGTTCGAACTCCGGATTTTCAACTCCGAGAATTCTCAAAATCCTTTCGGGCTCTATTTCGGGGTTGGACAGGTAAAGGTTGGGATACAGTCTTACCGGATACCTCTTTATGACCCTGCAGATGACCTTTTTGTCTCCGAGCGTGTAGTAAACGAACTCGCCGCTCTTCACGATTTCGCTGTCTGGAGTTATGAACGTGAACTCGTGAGGACTTTCCGCTGGCCCCTTAACCAATCCTACGACTTTCAAACGTCGACCCTCCTGATCCTGCTAAATTCCAGTCCTGCTTTTATTATTTTCAGGACATCTCTGTGCTCCGGAAAAATCTCCTCCAATTTTTTAACGACTTCAATGGCTACGTGAGGATACTTGGAAACGAGTTCCGGTATATAGGGCATGTAGAGGTCTCCGTCTTTGACGTGGGCAGATTTAACGTATTCTTCTTCTGCAACGTCTACGCTCTCGCCGACCCTCACGTTGCTCCCGAAGAGAAGGTAGCACCTTGTAAAAGTCTTGGGTTCGGCCAGATCTGGTAGGTATTGCTTCAACTCCTCAATTTCGAACCTGCCAAGGTATTTCAGTATCTCCGGATCCTCGCAGTAAACCTCTACGGCTACGGCGAGACTTCCTCCGACTCTGACGAAGTCTCCGACGCTGACTACTCCTTCGAATTCGAACTCCCTCGAATTTATCACCCTGACGACCCTCATCTGATCACCTTGCTCACGAACTTGTAAGATACATCCTTTACGCCCACGGCCCTTACGAATTCTTCCTTCTCTCTCTCGGAGATTACTGCGTATTTGTGGGCTCTTTCGAGTATGTAGGGGTAACCGGCCGTTGACGAGATCAAGCACTCGGCCAAAACGACTTTCATTAGCTCGTGAACGTCATTCTTCATCCACTCCGGGAACTCGACTCTTACGGGAAGCGTCGGCGTGACCTTGAAATACACAAAGCAAAGTGGGGACCTCGTTTTGAGGGGTTCAGTGTATTCAAAAAGGCCGAGGTAACTCTTCAAAACGTAGGCGTCGAACGTTCCGAGCTGGAGATCTCTGGAGTAGCTTCTGTCCACGTAAGCGATTATCGGGGTTTCTGTCTCTTCGCTCAATTTTATAACGTTCTCCACTTCTTTCGTATACTCTCTTCTCAACCTCTCGCTCATGTCTGAGGTGTAGAAGACGGAAAAACTCCCGTCGTAAAAGATGTGCGTTTCCGAGTCCATCGCCTCTCTGACCATCTCCATTTCGAGCTTGAACCTCTCGAGTTCGAGGTTCGACTCGTGCGCTATTCCACTCTTGTATTTCAAGTCGAACTCGCCACATCCGTGTTTGACGGTTATTCTCGCCGCCTGCACACCTCCGAACGGAAGTCCGAAATCTTTGAGAGGAGATATCTGACTTCCGTCTACTCCGCTGACCTTCAACCCTTTCAAGAAACCTTTAACGTCTTTCAGCTCCACCTTGAACTTTTCGACGTTTGGTGGCGCAACATCTCTCTCTACTTTTTTTGCGAACTCTCTAAACTTGGAAACGTTCTCTATGAGCTTACCATTGAACCTCATACTACCGAAACTCCGTTCTCTTTTCTGACTCTTATTACGTTTTCGACCATCTCCTCGAACGTGTCGTCGTGCGTTATTACGAATATCTGCCTGAATCCTCTTATGTTGGTTATCTGCCTTGCGAAGTTCCTCCTCCTTTCCTCGTCCATGTTTTGCGTAGGTTCGTCGAAGAAGACGATTCCCGCGGAAGATAAGAATTTCAAGAGTGCGAGCCTCACTGAGAGAGCTGCTACTACTTGCTCACCTCCGCTGAGCTGTTGGAAGTCCATTTCCCTTCCCATGTATTTCGCCTTTATTCCGAAGTCTTCTGTCAGTTCTATTTGCCACGAGTAGTCGTCCATAATTTCGCAGAAAATTCTGTTTGCCTCTATGGATATCGCTCGAACGTAGGCTTTGGTGATTTGCGGAATCGCTTCGCTGAAGACGTCACGTATTAGGTTTAAGAACTCGTGCTTTCTCTTCAGCTCCTTAAGTTCTTCTTCAAGCTTCCCTATTTCGTTCTCGACTCTCTCAATCTCTTCGAGTCTCCTCTTCAAGTCGCTCGTAAATCTGCCGAGCTGGTCAATCTCTCCTCTTATCCTGCCAATTTCTGCGTTAAACCTTTCTATGTCTTTCTCAACTTTTTCGAGCTCTTCTTCGCTGAACTTCGACCTCGCGTCCTCCAGCTCCTTCTCAACCTCGCCAGCCTCTTTTTCAATCTCTCTCAGTCTACCTTCTTTTGCTTTGAGAGAAGCCTCCACTTCCGCTTTCTTCTTGATCTTCTCGCTCAACAGTAGGAACTTCTCGTAGCTCGTCTTTTCCGCCTCTTTTACGCTTTCGAGCGTCGACACCTTTTTCTTTAGTTCCTCGTAAACGGCTTTAACTTTTTTTGCTTCTTCGAGTTCGGCTTTCTTTTTTTCTATCATCCTGACAATCTCGTGCCCTCTCTTTTTGAGTTCGTTCAACTTCTCTACGAGAGCCTTCTTTTTACCGAGCTTTTCTACGCTTCCCTCGTATTTTTTCAGCTCCTCTCTGATCTTATCGGCGCTGGAGACGATTTCCTGCACTTCCTTGATCCTCTTCTCAACTTCTAACTTCTTAGCTTCGAACTTCTTCAGCTCTTCGAAAACGGTCTCTTTTTTGGAAACGTCCTTTGATAGGTCTACCTCCTCTTTTTCGATCTTTTCGAGAATTTCTACAGCTTTTTTCAGTTTTGAGAGCTTCTCCTCGATTTTGCCGAGCTTTTTCCTGTCGATCTCGAGCTCGGAGAGGATCTTCTTCGAATATTCTTCTATTCTGCTGCAGCTCTCGTTTATTATCGGGCATACTCCTTTCCTCGCCTCTTCAAGCTGCTTTTCTCTCTCGTTTATCCTGCTCTTTATTTCGGCACTTTTTTCCAGGGCTTTCAGGTAGAGGTCTTTCGCGTTGGCGATCTTCTCCTTCTTTTCCCTGAGTATTTTCAGCCTCCTCTCCTTTTCTTCGATTCTTTTGAGCTCTTCTCTTTTTTCTCTAATTGCGTCTTCCAGCTCTTTTGAGGAGTTCTTCAAATCGCGCAGCTCTCTTTCGAGGGACTCTATCTTCTGAAGCGCAGATTTCAGCTCCTCTTCCTTTCTTGCGAACTCCTCGACGTTTTCGAGAGCTTTCAACTCCTCCTGCGTTCTTTTTATGCTTTCCGAGATGTCCTTTAGCGTGGACTTCAGGCTCGTTATCTCAGCCTGAACTTTCGTAAATGCTTCGACTGACCTCTCGATCGACGACATTTCGTCTCTGATTTTTTTCAGCTCGCTCTCGGCTTCCACGTATCTCCTGTATCCCGCTTCCACGACTTTTATTTCGCTCTCCGCTCTTTTGACTTCTTCGAGCTCTTTTTCGAGCCTCTCTATTTCAGAAATCGCGAGCTCTCTCTCTTTATTCAGCTCTCTGAGTTTTGCGCTCAGCTCGTCTATTCTCTTCTTGTAGCTCTTTAGACTCTCTCTCTTCTCGGTTAACTCTTTTAGAGCTCTCGCGATTTCCGTCTCCTTCTTTTTGAGCTCCCGAACGACTTTCTCCTTCTCTTCGAGCTCCTTTTTAATTCTGTCCTTTTCTTCGACCTTTCCTTTCAGGTAGTTCAGCTCCTTTTCCACCTCGTTTATTCTGCTTTCGTAGTGTCTCACGAGCTCCCTCGCGTTGTCGTAAGCTTTTCTGTATCTCTCTATACCGAGGAGGGGTGTGAAGACGGCTTTTCTAACTGAGGGCTGACTCAGGAACTGAGCGATTATGTTTCCCTGTGCCACGCCGATTGCGTTTTCGAAGATCTCCCTCGGGCTGATCTCGAGTTTGAAGTGCTCCTTTATCCAGGAAGTCACGTCTTTCACTCCGCTCGCAACTCTGCCTATTTCCAGGTCTTCTATGTAGTATTGGGTAGTCTTTCCGTTCTCTATCCTTCTTACCGCAATGTACTCTCTCTCGTCGAGTGGGCTGACGAAACGGACTCTGATTTCTGCTCTCTTCTCCCCTCTCCTCACGAAGTCGGATATGTTGTAGGGCAGAGAATCGAAGAGGACGAACCCGATCGACTCGAGTATCGTCGTTTTTCCGGCACCGTTTCTTCCAATTATAGCGTTTATACCCTCCGTGAATGTTATCTTCTGTCTGCTATAGCTTTTTACGTTTTCGAGGTAAACTTCTTTGATCATAAGCCCTCCTCCAGTCCCAAACGTCCTCTTCAACCTCTTTTTCTGCCTCTTCCAGTTTTTTCTCCTCCTCTCTCAGTTCTCTCTTCCCCACTTTGAGCAGGTCTTCTATGAGGCTGAAGGCGTCCTCGAACCTCTTTTCGGCGAGCAGATCTTTCAGTCTTATGACGTCGTTCGTCAGGTCCTGGTATCCGTGCCTCGACAACAGCTGGCTTATCACACCCTTCTCTATTTCGAGCCTGCTCGAGTAGTCCGACACTTTGACGTCGAAAACGTCGTGCTGAGGAATCCACTCGACTTTGAGAACGAGAGGAGACAGGACCTCTTTGGCGACCCTTTCCACTTTTTCCTCGTCTACGACGCTCTTGGACCTGTATTTTATTTTGAGTATGACGACTTCCTTGCTCGATCCCCTGTTCTTTAGCAGAAATTCTCTGAACTCGGAGAGGTCCCCGGTTTTAAACTCGTATTCAAGAAATCTGAAAGTCCTCGGGGTGTAGAAGCTTTTTTCGTGCACGTATCTAAGCTCTCCGTCGAACTCTACGACGAAGATTCCCTTTTCGAACAGACTCTCCCTCGCGTCGCAGCTCTCCAGACTCCCGGGATTAAATATGTATTCGTTTTCAACGAACTTCATGTGTATGTGCCCGAGAGCCACGTAGTCGATTTTGTTTCGGTATCTGTAAAGGATCTCCGAGTTTATGCACCCATACATGTCGAGGTAGTTTTCGATTCCGAAGTGGGAAACGAAAATCGTGAAATCCTCCTTTCGAATTTTCGGGAGATATTCGGAAAGAACTTTCTCCGTCAGCGCTCCGAAGTATTTCAATCCGTAGATCCGCGCGTCTTTCAGGTTTACGAACGCTCCGTTGAAGCCGTCCCACTCTTCCAGCACTATTCCGTCGTCGAAGCTCGGCTTGAGGTTTATGACGTAACCTTCAGCGGCGAGGTAGTCGAGCCAAGTGAAGCGCTCCCGGAAGTAGCTCGCGTCGTGGTTCCCTTCGACGACTATAACCGGAACGTTAACGGTTTCGAGAACTTTCACCGCCTGAGCGAGCGTTATCGGGTCCATTTCGCTCTTCTTGTGGAACAGGTCTCCGGCTATAATTATGAAGTCCACGCCACTCTTCACAGCAAACTTCACGGCCTCTTTAAACGCTTGGGCAAAATCTCTCATTCTTTCTTCGCTACCGTATTGCCTGTATCCGAGGTGAACGTCGGCAATGTGGACGAATTTCACATCTTAGAGTGATCGCCTGAATTTTTATTTCTTGTCCTCGCCGATTTTGGAGCTTATATTATGCTTAATAATGATAAAAATTTCTCCACGATTTCGCTCGGAGCTGGATAAGTTGCTTATCAAAAAGACAAATTTAGCAAAATTTATTTACTCAAAATAGAACGCAAAATCATGTCAGACTTTGTTGTCGTTTTAATTGTCGCATTCTCCGTCGCATCGGCGCTGGGGGTTGCGAAAAGCAGAGACAACTTCTACTCAGCGTTCTACATGTCCGTCACGCTCCTGCTGATCGGCGGTCTCTACGCTTACCTTGGAATCCACTCGGTTCTCGCTTTGATCTCTTTCATATTCGTCGGAGCTGTTGGCATAATAACCGTCGCCCTCGCCGCGAGTTACAGGTTCATAAATCCCGTAGACCACAAAAGCTATTGGGCGCTATCTTCGGCCTTCGTAGCGGTCTTTCTCGGAACGACTCTGGCAGTTTTTTCGGTCGCTCTTGGAAAATTCGAGGACAAGTTCAAGGAATTCGTGGTGGATTACCAGGCGATAATCTTCTTCCTCGTCGTTATGGTCGTCTTGCTCATGCTCTCCGCGATAAGTATGGTTAGGAGGGATGCAAGTTGATGGCAGCGATACTCGCAGCGTCGGTGATAATTTTACTCACGGGATACTACACGCTCATATCTGCGAGAGACCTCATAAGGTTGCTGATAGCTCTCGAACTGATGTTTGCAGCCGTGTTTTTGTCGCTCGTGCCACTGTTTTCGATAGAGTCCCTTTCGACTGAAGGCATAGCGGTCGTCGTTGCCACTCTATTCACAAGCAGCAGCGAACTGCTCGTGTTGATATCCGCTTTAATTCTGTTCGACAGAAAATACAGGTCGGTGGCCGTGGATAAGGTAGCTTCCGGAGGGGATGAGCTGTGATCGAGGTAGTAATAGTAGTTCCCCTGCTCGCAATACTGATCGCTCCGTTCCTCAGACCGAAAGAGGCGTCGATACTCTCCGCTTTAGCGTTTCTTGCCGTCTTCTTCGTGCTGCTCGTCGACATGTTCACGGGAGCAACTTACAGAGTGGAACTCGTGGGCGCATCTGAACCGATCGGAGACGTTTACCTGTTTGGCGACGCCATCAGTCACGCTTTCGGGTTTACGATTGCCTTCGTTTCAGCGATGGTCGCGTTGTATTCGTATCCATACATGAGCCACAGGTTTGAAGAAATGGGTCTCGGCGAGGACGAGTTCAGGAAATACTGGTTCCTATACAACCTTTACGCCGCTTCCATGCTCTGGCTCGTTTACGCCGGAAACCTCATACTTCTATACGTCTTCCTCGAAATATCCCTCGTCGCGTCGTTTCTGCTGATCTACCTATACGGATACGGGAACAGGCAGTGGGTCGCTCTGCTGTATTTCGTGTGGACGAACATCGCCGGAGCTTTAGCTCTTGTCGGATTCGTTCTCATAGGCTTCGAGAACGGAACGCTCGCTCTCGACGGAATCAAGAGTGTCGGCTTCCTGGCTTGGCTACTTGTGTTCCTCGGAATGATAGTCAAGCTTCCCGGATTTGGAGCGCACGTCTGGTTGCCTTGGGCACACGCAGAAGCTCCGACGCCAGTTTCTGCTCTCTTGAGCCCTCTTACGGTGGGTCTCGCCGCTTATGTCCTACTCAGAATTTACCTCGTGGATCCGTCGTTCATAGAAGCATACAGAATTCCGATCTTCGCTTACGGTGTTTTGACGAGCGTTTACGCGGGTTTGGCAGTTTTCAGACAGACTGACTACAAGAGACTGCTCGCGTATTCGACAATTTCGCAGATGGGTTACATTCTGATAGCCTTCACTTTGGGCACTGCCGGGCTGATAGGAGTCGTCGTGCAATACATATCCCACGCTTTCGGCAAGTCGATACTCTTCATGACCGCCGGAGCTATCATAGCTACTTTCCACGGGTTGAGAGACCTGAACAAGATGAGCGGTATGCACGAGTTCGTTCCGACGATCTCTAACGCGGCTCTGCTGGGCTTCATGAACTTGAGCGGAATTCTGACGATAGGTATGATCGGGGAGTTCTACATCCTGAAGGGTCTCTCGGACACGTTCGGAGTGCCCTCGAGTATCAGCAGCATCGCACTCGCGACTATGATTTCGGTCGTGCTCGTGTTCATAATTTCCGGGCTTTACAGCTTCTACACGATGAAGAGGATCTACTACGGTAAGCCAGCGGACTTTTCGAAAGTCGCCGTCCACAGAATGCTTGACTCACCGCTTTACGTGATAGCGGCAATCTCGATACTACTGCTACTGCCTCCGCTCGCCGGGTGGTTTTTGGACGCACTCATCAACTTGCTGGGAGGTGTTGCCTAAATGGAGGCAATTTGGCTCGCGCTATTCCTCTCTCCTATAATCGCAAGCATGCCAATAGCTTTCGCGTGGGAGTTTAGAAGAGAGGTGGGGAAGAAACTACCGGTGCTGTCGGTCTTCGGTCTGTTCGTCTCATTCCTCATTACCCTCTACATACTGCTGTTCGTCGAAGAGGGCAGATACGTGTATCCTTGGCTCCCGATGGCGAACATAAGCTTCGTGTTCATAGTCGACTACCTGAGCAAATACATGGGAGCTTTGACGGGCTTCATAGCGTTCGTGATAGGTGTCTACGGACTGGAATACATGAAGGAAGACTACAGACTCGGGTGGTATTGGTTCTTCTTCAACCTCTTCACGGCTTCGATGCTCCTCGTCGTTTACAGCGACAACCTCTTCGGCTTGCTCATAGGGTGGGAAGGTCTCGGAATAGCTTCTTGGGGTCTGATTGGACACTGGTTCAGGGACGACGACGAGCTCAGCTACGTCGGAGTCATAAACAGAAAGGTCGGTCCGCTGAAGATGTTCTGGAGTCCGAGCACCGGTGGGTGGAGAGCGATATCCACGATAAGAATAGGAGACATGCCGATGTTCTTTGCTGTCGCAGCTATTTACGCGTTTACGAGAAATCTCGATATTTCCCAGATAAACTGGGAGCACTTCGTCGCGAGCGTGGGAAGTTTCGGGATAGTGGTAATCCTTTTGGCTTTCCTGATGGGTCCGTTTACGAAGTCCGCTCAGCTCCCGTTCAGCGAGTGGTTGATGACCGCGATGACCGGTCCTACCACTGTTTCGGCTTTGCTACACTCCGCTACGATGGTCGCTGCGGGAACTTACCTCTTCATGAGGTTGAGCTGGTACCTCGAACCTTGGAACATTCACGATCCGGGAGTGGAGTTCGTTTACCTGCTCGTCCTGTTCCTTGGACTGATATCTTCTCTCTACGGAGCTCTCGTGGCTTTAGCGAGCAGAGAGAGGAAGGTTTTGCTCGCAGCCTCGACGATGTCCAGCCTGGGTTTAATGTTC
This sequence comes from uncultured archaeon, assembly GCA_964463865.1. GTDB lineage: Archaea > Halobacteriota > Archaeoglobi > Archaeoglobales > Archaeoglobaceae > Ferroglobus. The sequence goes on from CAYXDX010000018.1 coordinate 14,841, forward strand.
GCCGCTGCCGCTGCGAGCAAGTGGTTAGGTGAGTTCGCGTTAATCGTGGCCTTCTGGTATTTGATAACGCACGCGTTCGCCAAAGCGACGTTGTTCCTCGTCGCGGGACACTTGATCCACGAAACTCACGACAGGTTCCTCTGCGGAGACCTTGAGGTAGCGAAGAAGATGAAGCTGACGTTCGTCGTGACGATAATTGCCACTCTGATGCTCGCCGGAATCCCTCCACTGACGGCTTACTGGGTCAAGTCCGCGATGGACGAAGTCATGCACGGTCTACACGAAATAGGGACTGCGCCACTCCTTCTGCTGATAACGATCTCAGTTGTTTACGCTGCGTTCTTAGCCAAGTTCCTGAGCATGAACTTCGTTAAAGGCAGGCACGTTCACTTACACCTTCACGGCGGCGGGTTGATGAAAACCGGCTACACTCTGATGGTCTCGATGCTGTTCGTCCTCCTCGCGATAATCCTACTCGGCGTCGAGGAGCACGCGGGAGAGTTCGTCAAGGCCGGATTCGAAACGACGTCGATGATGGTAGGTTTGCTCGTAACCGCCTCGTATGTGGTCGGATTCGTCAAGCCGACGCTCGAAACGAAAGTAGGGCAGGTTTTGGCTGACAGGTTTTACCTGATGGCGTTGAACGACCTCGTGGTTCCCAAGATCGGGTGGGCACTAATAAGCGTAGTCGACTACGGAAACAGGGCGATAGACTTCTTCACGCACAGAGCGATTCCCGGGTTCTTCGAAGTTGCGAGCAAGGGTATAAGGTTCTTACAGACTGGAAAACTTGCCCACTACGTCCAACTCGCTCTCGGCGCGCTGATGATACTCCTAATAGCTGTTTCGGTAGTGGGGTGGTGACGGATGGAACTGATAATTCCGCTGCTACTTTTATCTTTGGGAGCTGCTCTGGGGTTAAGAAAGCCAGAGATTAGCTTGGCGACGTCCATAGTAGCGTTGGCGTTCTCGTTAATTCTCGAACCGTCGACGGCGATAGTTTCGCTGATAATCTCGCTCGTTGCTCTGCTGAACATCGCTGGCCTTCTGCTGATGAAGAAGAGTTACCTCAGAGGCGTCGATTACGCGCTCGTAGCCCTGATGTTGCTCGCGACCGTGGTGGCTCTGTATACTCAGAGCTTCGCGATGCTGATTCTGACGTTCATCATCGTCAGCACGCCTACCTACATGCTGATCATGGCCTCAGAAGATGGGGCGAGAGTCGATGTGGGTATAAAATACATAACGTTCATGGTCGTAGCTACGATTCTGTTCATCATCGGGTCTGCGCTTGCGGTGTATTCGGCAAGTCTCGGCGCTGAGAACCTCAAGGTCATCGGAATTTGCCTGATGATCCTCGGAATCGCCATGGAAGTCGGAGCTGCACCGCTCCACTACTGGGTTCCGGACGTTTTCGACTCTGCAGATCCGATACCTGCTTCGATAGTGGCGAGCCTCGCGAAGTTCGTCCCGTTCGTCATAGCGTTCAAGATAATCTCATCGACGATCGGCGAGAGCAAAGAAGTGTTGCTGTTCATAGGAGTTTTAGCGGCAATCTCCATGTTCGCTGGAAACATCGGAGCTTTAACGTCCACGAAACCGGCGAGAATTCTCGCTTATTCGACTGTTGCCAACATGGGTTACGTAATTGCGGCCTTCTCAGTATTCTACAAGCCGGAGTTCGTGTATTTAGCGTTTGCCGGAGTTTTGCTTCAGCTCTTCGCCAACGCGTTTGGGAAAGTTGGATTCTTCACGGCTATAAGGGAGGGAGAAACTTCGCCTGTCCTGTCTTACTTGCTCGCGCTGTCGTTTATCGGACTACCACCGCTACTCGGTTTTTGGGGTAAGTTCTACATACTCGCGTCACTGATCTACGCGAACGTAGTTTGGCTTGCAGTCATTCTCGTGATAAACTCGGCGATGTCTGTTCCGTATTACATCAGACTCGCGAACCTACTGTCTGGAGAAGCGAAGAAAGGACTGTCGCTCTATATAATAGTGATTTCCGCCGTAGTAATGCTGATAACAGTCCTGCCACCGAACTGGCTGGTCGAGGCGTCTCAGTCGTTGGTTAACTACTTTAAGATAGGAGGTGTTTGAGTTGGAGGAAGTAATTGCCGTAGCTTTGGTTATAGTCATAGCGGTAGTAACGGACTTGGCTCTGCTGTTCATAGCCAAATTCATGCCCAAGCAGAAGCCGACGGAACTGAAATACATGAGGTGGGAAGCTGGAAACATTCCGCTGGCGACCCCGAAATATGTTCTTCCGATGCAGTATTACGGTTACCTGATACTCTTCATGGCTTTGGAGCCCGTAGCGGTTATACTGCTTTTGATGGCTACTTTTCCGTCACTGAGCGTGTTACAGCTCTTCGTTCTGACGATGGTAGCTGTAGCTCCGGCAATTTACTACACGTTCAACTACGCTTTTGAGCTTGCGGATAGGAGGGATGTGTATGGATGAAATGATCGAATTTCTGCATAAGGGTCCTCTGTCACCCATAAAGAAGTGGGGAACGAAATTCAGCCTCTGGCCGGTCCACTTAGTTACCGCCTGCTGCGGAGTCGAGCTCGCTCACGGATACGCAGCCGGATACGATGGTGAAAGGCTTGGAAGCCTCAACTTTGGTATATCGAGACAGACGAACCTGATAATCGTCGAAGGAGCAATCACGAGAAAGATGGCGAGGATCCTGAAGATGACCTACGAGCAGATGCCTGAGCCGAAGTTCGTGATAGTCATGGGTGCGTGCGGTCTGAAAGGAGGGCTCTTCTGGAACGGGTATCACATGGTCAATCCTTCAGAGGTAGTCCCCGTTAAATACTACATCCCTGGCTGCCCGCCAACTCCGGAAGGTATGCTCAGAGCCATAAGGGCTCTTCAGGAAGAGATAATGACTGGAAAGTCCGACAACACGATAAAGTTCAAGCCGATCGCGTTCGAGGAGGTTAAAAAGAAGGTGAAGAAGCTGCCGCCCGCTCCACCGAAGAGAGTTGTGAAGAATCCGGCTGTAGTGGTCGACAGAGACAGGAGCCACAAGTGGGAGGAGGGTAAAAAGTTCGTCGAAAGGATAAGAGAGCACTTCGGAGAGCTCGTCGATAAGGTCGTCGTTACCGGAAGAAACAGGATTTGCGCGTCGTTTAAAGCTGAAGACGTGAGGGTAGTTATGGAAAGAGCTAAGGAGTTTGGGTTCGACCACGTCAAGTCTTTAAACGTCATAGATGTTCCGCACCAAGGAAAGTTCATAGTCGAGTATCACCTTTCGAGTTACGGTAAAAAGGAGCTAATGAGCCTGATAGTCAACTTCAAGACCGAAATAAGCAGAGACGATCCAAAAATATCGAGCGTAGCCGACATCTTCCCGAGCGTGGATTACATGGAGAGGGAGATGCACGAGTTCTTTGGCGTGTGGTTCGAAGGAAACGAGTGGATGGGTAGAAACTTCCTCCTCGCTCCAGACACGCCGAAATATCCTCTCAGGAAGGACTTCAAGCTTGAAGAAAACGTTTACGTGGGAGGTGAGTGAAGTTGAAAGAAATAGCTGTTGACGTTCCCGTGGAACCGCCGAAAGAATACGAGTGGTTCTTCATACCGGTTCCCAAAAAATTCGTTGAAGAAGCTTATCAGAACGACGAATTCGTGGTCTTCGTCGGCCCTCAACATCCCGGAAGCGGTCACATGAGGATAATCCTGCGAATAAAGGGAGACTTCATCACGGACGTAATCCCCGACCCGGGTTACGTTCACAGGTCGATGGAAAAGCTTGCTGAAACGAAAACGTTCATCCAGAACATACCGCTCGTCGAGAGGCCATCTATCATGGACTTCGGTAACTACAACCTCGGATACGTCAGGGCGATAGAAGACGCGTTAGACATCGAAGTTCCCGAGAGGGCGAAATACATAAGGACGATCCTCGCCGAACTGAGCAGGATTGGAACGCACTTGTACGATGCGGGAATTCTTGCGGTCTTCCTCGGCCACACCACGGGCTTCATGTATCCGTTCGCGATCAGAGAGTTTATCGTCGAAATGATAACGAGGATAACCGGAACGAGAATTACGGGCTCTTTCATAGTTCCTGGTGGTGTTAGGAGAGACGTGAGCGACGACGTTTTGCAGAAGATAAAGAAGATGACGTTTGCGATGGAAAACAGGCTGAAGAAGTTCGAAAAGATATTCATAAAGAACCCGGCAACGATCGCAAGGTTGAAAGACGTCGGCGTTTTGACGAAGGAAGAAGCGATAAAGTTCGGAGTCGTCGGACCGTTCTTGAGAGCTTCCGGCGTGGAATACGATGTGAGGAAGGTTGAACCCTACGAAGCTTACGACGAAATCGACTGGGAGATGCCTGTTGGTGAGGATGGCGACGGATACACGAGGTTCCTCGTGAGAGTCGAAGAGGTCGCTCAGAGCATCCACATGATAAGACAGCTCGTTGACAACATTCCCGAGGGAGATGTCATAAGCGAAGACATCGTGGCGTTCAACAGGAAGGACATAAGAGGGAGCTTTTTCGAAGCCTACGGAGACCTCGTCCTTCCAGCGGGTGAATACACCTCTATAACCGAAGCCGCGAGAGGTTCGCTGATATTCACCATCGTCAGCGATGGCGAGTCCACGACGCCATACAGACTCAGAATCGTCACGCCGAGCTGGTTATACCTGAAAGGATTCATGGAGTCGCTGAAGGGTGAGAGGCTGGCAGACCTTCAGGCGATTTACGGTAGTTTCGGATACTTCCCTCCGGAAGCAGACAGGTGATGGCGTATGATCGGTGTTAGCGAAATTCTGGCAAAAATTATGGAAATGCTGACGTCGAACATGGTGAACATTCCATTGATTCAACCTCTTGTGGACAGGCTGATGGAGATACCGCTGATAAATCTCATCGTAGCGCTGATCCTCTGGAGGCCCGCGTTTGCGATAATCTTCGTTCCGGGGTTGCTGGCGGTAACGGTAGTTCTTCTCTTCATGATCTGGTGGGAAAGAAAAATGACGGCGAGAATACAGTGGAGAGTCGGACCGAAAGAAGTGTCGAGGAGAACTGGAGGCATCATTCAGACGCTTGCCGACGGTATGAGGTACATGTTCCAGGAAGTGATAGTTCACAGGGACGCTCATAAGCTATACTTCATCCAGTTCCCAATCCTGTCGTTCATACCCGTTCTGCTGCCGATCCTATTACTACCTGCTGGAAGCATATACGCTATAAGGTCTCCGTTCGCGATCCAGATAGCCGTAGCTTTGATCGCTCTTCTGCCAGTCTTCATAATGGGCATAGGCTGGAGTGCAAACAACAGGTTCGCGTTCATCGGGACCGTGAGAGAGGCTTTCATGTACTTCGCCTACGAGATCCCTCTTATAATCGCTGTCATATCCATGGTTCTGATATACGGAAGCGGTGACCCGTTCGTAATCGTCGAAAAGCAGTGGATTCCCGGAGCGCTGTTAAACCCGATAGCGTTCATAGTATTCATAATCGGCAGTCTGATGGCAGCCTCGAGACTACCATTCGAGATACCTGAGGCGGATCAGGAGATAGCCTTCGGACCGTTCGTGGAATACAGTGGTATAATCTTCGGACTCGTAATGGGTATCGCTTACGAGAAGCTCTACCTACTTTCGCTCGTCGCCGCAATCCTGTTCTTTGGTGGCTGGAGCGGTCCTGAAATTCCAATGCTCGGCGACCTGAGTTACGCGATATGGCTGTTCCTCAAGGCTTTCGTGCTGATGTGCTTCCTCGTCCTCGTTAGAGCGATCTACGGAAGATACAGACTCGATCAGGCTTTGAAGCTTGGCTGGAGTTCGATACTCGCTTTCTCGGTCGTGGGGTTAATCCTTTCGCTGGGGTGGGCGGTATGGTTAAGCGCATAAAGGTTGAAAAGCCCAAGCTCCCGGAAAGCGTCGCGCTGCACGTTCAGGCGATAACGACGGCTTTGAAAGAAGCAGTATCTCCGGGGACGATCACCATTCATTATCCGAGAGAGAGGAGGAAACTTCCAGACTACTTCAGGGGACTTTTAATGCTCGACAAAGACAGGTGTATAAACTGTTTCAGGTGCGCCCACATCTGTCCTGCGAACGCGATTCAGATGTATCAGAGGGAGAACAAGTATTATCCCGGAGTCGACTACACGAAGTGCATCCTCTGTCACTTCTGCGTCGACTCCTGTCCGACTGGCGCTCTGAAGCCTTCGAAAATACACGATGTTGCGTTCAACTCTCTTGACTCGATGGTCGTAAAGCCTGAGGACATGGTCGAGGAGCCGGAGATCTGGAGAGAAGACAGCTACACCGTGGAATACGACTTCGACGGGGACATAAAGATGATTAAAAGAAAGGAATTCGAAAAGCTGACGGTGGAGGTAGAAAAACCCGTAAGGCCAGACTTCGTCGCGGGTGCAGCGTTTCCGGAGAACTGTATTGGCTGTAGGCTCTGCGTAAACTCGTGTCCGCAGAACGCGATATCGTTCAAGCTCGAAGACGTTAAGACCATGGTGATTCAGATAGACTTCAGCAAGTGCACGGGCTGTATGGTCTGCATAAGGAACTGCCCGACGCAGACGCTTCAACCGTTCTTGAGAGAGGAGGTGATCAAGTGATGGAGTCCATGAGGCTCTGGAAGATTCCGATGCCTGAGAGACCTCCGGAGTGCAGGTTCGACTGGACGAAGGAGAGGCCGGAGAGAGTTGAGAGGTGCAAGTATTTCGGCAACCTCAAGGCAGTTGTGATAGACTCCGGACTGTGTAGCCACTGCGGAACCTGTTACATATGTCCGGTTAGAGGAATAATAGTCGAGGATCAGCCGATCGACTTTCCGAACTGGAGGAAGGAGTGCATAGACTGTGGAGCGTGCATAAGGGTTTGCCCGAGGTATGATTACAAGCCGTTGAACGGGCTTGGCGAGTTCATAGAAGCTCTGGCGGGGAAGTCGAAGAGGTTCAAGGGGCAGGACGGGGCGATGGTATCCGAGTTCATGGCTGGCGCGCTCGAAATGGGGATAATAGACGTGGCGTTGTTCGTCGCCAGAGACGACGAGTTCAGACCGTATGTCGTTCACGTTAAAGATCCTGACCAGCTGAAGGACGAGAAGATAACTGGAACGAAATACAGCTTTGCCAGAGTCATGCCAGAACTTCACGACTCCATAAAGCACGTGAACTCAATAGGCATAATTGGAACGCCGTGCATGATGTCCGGTCTGAGAAAGTTGCAAAAAGCAGTTCCCCTCTACCAGAAGAAGGTGAAGCTTGCTGTAGGTCTTTTCTGCACGGAGAACTTCTACTACTGGCAGCTCAAAAAGTTCCTTGAAGAAAAAGGAGCGGACATAACGAAGGCTGTGAAGACCGACATAAAGAAGGGTAACTTCATAGTAACTTATCCTGACGGCTCGGAGTTCAGCATACCGGTTAAGGAGATGGAGGAAATCGTTCCATCCGGGTGCAAGGTCTGTCAGGACTTTTCGGCTGTAGAATCCGATGTTAGCATTGGTAGTGTCGGGAGCAAGAAAGGATTTTCGAGCGTCCTCGTTAGGACGGAGGTCGCGAAAAAGATCCTTGACTACCTGAAGGAAAACGACTACATCGAAGTCGGGGAAGTTAAGCTGGACGTCATAAAGAGGCTGTGCGACCACAAGGTGAAGATACACCCGTATCCCAAAGAGTAAAATTTATTTTTTCTGGGGATAACATTATACTACCTCGCCGTTGCGGTCGGAGGGAGCGTAGGCTTTCGATGAGAGACCGTCGGCAAGCCGCCAATTACAAATTCGTCGGAATGTCTATGAACTCGCACTCTATTCCGAGCTCTTCTCTCGCCAGGTTCATTATCTTCTTCAGTCCGAGAGTTTCGCTCTGGTAGTGTCCGACGAAAATGACGTTTATGTCGTTGTCTTTGGCGATGTGGTATGCTGAGTGTTCCATTTCTCCTGTTATGAGAAGATCCACTCCCTTCCTCCTCGCTTCTTCGATCGCAAACGCTCCCCTGCCGGAAACGGCTGCGACAGTTTTTATCTCGTCTTTTCCGAACTTCAAGTATCCGATGTTCTCGAAGCTCTCCTCGAGAGTTTCGAGTATTTCTTCGAACTCTTTCTCGCACCTCCCGAGGTATCCGACGTTGTAGCCTTTATACTCTCCGAACGGTTGTTCTGGCTCCACTTCCACGAGCCTCAGGAGGCTTGCGCTGTTTCCGACCTCTGGATGAGCGTCAAGTGGTAGGTGAGCAGAGTAAAGCGTGAGCTCGTTTTCGAGCAGAAACTTCAGCCTTTTCCTCAAACTACCGTCGATCCTCCTTACGCCTCCCCAGATAAGCCCGTGGTGACAGAATATCATGTTCGCCTCCACTTCGAGCGCTTTAACGAAACTCTCCATACACGCGTCTACGCAGAAAACTATTTTTTCAACTTCCTCTTCGCCTTCGACCTGAAGACCGTTTACAGCGTCTTCCCTAAACTCGTGAACTCTCAGGTAGCTGTCGAAGAAATCCACGACGTAATTTAACTCCATAACTCCAGCTTTCGACGGATGTTATTAAATTTAACGAGTTAAAAACAAAACACTTATCTATTTCCGAAGTGAAAGTAACTTAATGATTGACGAGATCGACCTCAAAATCATATTTGCGCTTATGGAAAATTCGCGTTTAA